>NZ_CP150231.1:392500-709285 GCF_037974225.1 Solibacillus sp. FSL R5-0691 | reverse complement strand
ACTTTAAACAGATCAATGATAACTATGGCCATGATACAGGTGATGCGGTTATTAAAGAATTTGGCGCTCGTATTAAAGCCGCGATTCGGGATCATGACATGGTGGCAAGATTAGGCGGAGATGAATTTGTCATTCTGCTCTCAAACATTCCAAGCTCACAAAATGCGCTAGAAATTGCAGAGAGAATTAACCAAACTATTCGGCAGCCATGGAAACTGAATGGCCATACTTTATCAGTTACAACAAGTATGGGAATCGCAACGTCGAGCAGTCAACAGAACTTCACCGAATCCAGCTTAATGAAAAAAGCCGACATAGCCTTATATGAGGCTAAAAAAATCGGGAAAAATTGCTATAAATTATATGATAACGGTAACTTTCCCAGCCTTTCTTCATAAACACATAAAAAGACCAAACTTTAATCAAAGTTTGGTCTTTTCTCTATGTTACAGTGAAATATAATTTAATGGGTTTACAGCGTTTGAACGACTGCCGTTCCATTCACCGACATGAATTTCAAAGTGTACATGCGGTCCTGTTGAGTTCCCTGAATTCCCTAGGCGTGCAATTTGCTGGCCTTTCGAAACAGATGCACCAACACTCGTATTAAATCCGCTTAAATGGGCATACGTTGTTGTAAATAATTGGCCTTCAATTGAGTGAGTGACCATAACAACATTACCGTAACCATTCATCGAACCAACATAAGATACAACACCATCTGCTGCTGCAACAACCGGTGTTCCGATTGAGTTGGCAATATCAACACCTAAGTGATTCTTACTTCCAATCGGTCCAATATCACGTCCGCCGAACCCTGATGTAAAACGGCCCGCTGCTGGTCTTGTCCAATGTCCTGACGATACAACCGGCAAGTTACCGGAACTTACAGAACTATTACTGCTGCTTTGTTTTTTCTTTTTAGCAGCCGCAGCTTCCAATGCTTTTTGACGGGCAACTTCCGCTAATCGGCGCTGTTCTTTAAGGAACTTCTCTTCAAGTTCTTTACTTAATTCAACTTTATCATGGTACTGTTCTTTTAAATCTGTCTTCTCAGCACGTAATTTCGCTTCTTCTTTTTCAAGCTCCGCTACTAAACGTTTCTTTTCTTTCTTTTGTTTGTTTAATGAAGCCATCAAACTCTTTAATTCTGCTTTATTCGCTTCAAGATTTTCTTTCTTCTTCACAAGCTCCAGCTTTTGAACTTCAAGCTTTTCCTGGTCTTCTTTTTGCTCACGCATAATTTGACGGTCAGCGTCCATAAGTGTGCTTACAGCAGAAAAACGATCGATAAAGTCTACGAAACTATTTGCTCCAAGCAGGACGTCAAGGTAGCTTACTGTACCGGATGACTGTATTGCGCGAGCACGTTCACGTAATAGCTCGTTACGCTGTTCGATCTTCTCTTTTAATTCTGCGATTCCTTCTTCTAAAATAGAAATCTCTTCGTTTGCAATTTCAATATCCAATTCAACAACGGCAATTTTATGGTTCGTTTCATTAATTTCCCCACCAAGTTGCTCCAGTTGTGAAATGATTTTTTGCTGTCTGTTTTGATTTGTTTGAATCTCATTTGTTTTTTGTTCAAGTGATTTATTAATCGTTTTCTTTTCTGCTTCGAGTTGACTACGCTCTTTTTTCAGTTCATCTAATGTTGCTGCAGATGCTGCTGCCGGTATTTGAACAAATAGCGCTAGTGCAAGGACTGCAGATACGGTTTTAAATGAACGCTTCGTTAGCTTCTTCAAAAACTTTTCCCCCTAAATGCATGGGTAAGAGTGGCTCTTTTTATCTCAAAAAACGAGCCACTTCCCACTATTTTCGTCATTGTCAATTTTGCCTTGGCAATGTGTGACAGTCGCTGAAAGAAGTTATACTTTTAAAAACTTACGAACTGACATAAAACTACCCCATATACCGATGAACATCCCAATGAAAATAATTAATGCGTTCACCTGATACATAAGTGGTGTTACTTCTAATAATTGGAACAATTCCCCTTTTAATCGAGGTGCCAATAAATCATAAATATTATAATAAGCAATTGTAACGGCTGCGACCGGAATAATCGATCCAATCAAACCAAGCCACATTCCTTCCAATACAAATGGAATGCGGACGAAAGAATTTGTAGCCCCTACAAGCTTCATAATTTCAATTTCATCTTTACGTGCAATAATCGTAATGCGAATTGTATTAGAGATTAAGAACATTGCTGTAAACAGCAGGCCTAAAATTAATACGAGTCCAACATTACGAGCGATTTCCAAGAAGTTAAATAGTTTCTCTACTTTACCCTCGCCATATTTTACTTCAAATGTATTGTCCAAGCTATCAATCTGCTTAGCGACATCAGCTGTTTTCAGAGGATCGACAGCTTTGACATACAGCACATTATATAACGGGTTGTTCTGTTCGAATAAACTTAATTCATCACCAAAATCTTTGATTAACTTACTTAATTCCTGTTCTTTTGAAGAATATGTAACTTCTTCGACATCCGGCATATTATGAATCTCGTCAAGAAGCTGTTCTTCTGCAAGTTTTGCTTCTTCCGCTTCCGGAATAATATCGATCATGACACGAATTTCAACATCGTTCTCCAAATCGGAAGCGACTTTGTTTAAATTCATCATGATTGCAGCAAATACACCGACCAATAATAATGTGACCGTTACAGCACTGATTGAAGCGAGTGTCATCCAGCTGTTACGGCCCAATGATTTAAAACTCTCACGGAAATGACGGGCAATTGTTCTAGTTTTCATAGCCGTAGTCACCTCCGTACTCGTCACGGACGATCATTCCGCCTTCAATGGCAATAACTCTTTTACGCACTGTGTTTACGATTTCACGGTTATGTGTTGCCATTAAAATTGTTGTACCTTGGCGATTAATTTCCTCAAAAATATTCATAATTTCCCACGAAGTTTCCGGGTCTAAATTCCCTGTAGGCTCGTCCGCAATCATCACTTTCGGACGGTTCACAATCGAGCGGGCAATTGCAACGCGCTGCTGTTCCCCACCTGACAGCTCATTTGGCAGCATCCGCACTTTATGCTTCAAGCCCACCAGTTCGAGTACTTCCATTACCCGTTTACGGATAACACTTGGCTGTTCTTCAATTACTTCCATCGCGAACGCTACATTTTCATACACTGTTAAGCGCGGCAATAATTTAAAGTCCTGGAAGACGACACCAAGATGACGGCGTAAATGGGGTACGCGATTGTTTTTTAACGTTCTCAAATTAATGCCATTAATGATGACATCGCCGGAAGTCGGTTTTTCTTCGCGGTACATCAACTTAATGAATGTCGATTTACCTGCTCCACTCGGACCAACTATATAAACAAATTCGCCCTTTTTTATATGAACCGTAATCCCGTTAGCGGCGACGACCCCATTAGGATACTTCTTCACTACATTATTCATTTCAATCATTCACGAAACCACCTAAGCTCAATATCTAGTATTTTAAATTTTAGTCTTACCCATTATAGCATTTTCAGGCTCAAATTTTATTACATTTTCTTTTCAATGTAAGCCCCGCCTCGTTTTCGAGCTCTCTGGACCGTCATGACAACATTACAAAATTTCGATTGTCGCTAAATTTTCATGGAAATATACTCGTTTTTAGGATTTCGTAATGTATTTGTTAAAGTATGAAATGTTCTTAATATAATAAAATACTCTACACTATTTTTAATTATTCGACGTTGTCAGTGAAAACCCTTCTCAATATTTGGGTTATTATGGTATTTTTAGGTGGTTTTTTAGAAAGAACATTTTTCCCTGTAGGAATGCGGCAGTTTGTGACTTTTTATTGGAGATTTCTCGGAAAACAAAAAAATTAAAGGCATCCAAATTCTATGTGAGAAGATGGATGCCTTTTGATGTAATTTATGTTGCTTTAGGAACTCGAACCCTATGCCTTGGTTAATAAAATCCTGGTCTATTGCAATGTATAACGTACGAGCACTGTACCTGTACGAGATTCTCCTACTAATTTCAGAAGTTTCGCACCTTCCAGTTCTTTTGAGAAGCGAACCGATTTTGACAAGAATTGCTCCTCTTCTTCTGTAATAAGCGCATCACTTAAACCGATATCTGCTTTACCGAAGTTTGAGAAAACCTGGCCGTCCAACGCAACGGTTTTCGGAACATAAATTTCAACTGAACCCGCAAGTGCGCGTGCCTTGATTTTGTGCGCTTCTGCACTCGTTGTTGTAATGACAACATGTCCATTCATTGATTCTGCTTCGATTTCGTTTAATTCGCCGTCCACATATATGCGACCATTCGCTGTGCCAATTTCCAAATCATCACCTTTTATTTGACGGGCTTCTACTGCACCATTGCTCGTTTGCAGTTCCGCATGATCGAATGTTGCATTTTCCAAACGGATGACACCGTTATGAGTACGTGCTTTTACTAGCTTTGCATCAACCTTTTCGATTGAAACACTACCTGTTAATAATTTTGCAATGACGACATCATAATGTTTTTCTGGAATAGCTACTTGTACTTTCACTTGCGCAAATTTATTTGTTGACTGAATAAATAATTTGTCATTTGTCAGCTTCGACATATTTTCCGTTGCCTGTGCAATCGTTTCTTCCTCAGTACCTTTTAACGGTGTTTTCCCAGTGACATTGACAGTAACTAAATCATCCGTTGCACGTACGATATCGACTTTACCGTTGGCGATTTCCAGCTCTACCCCTTTCACATCAGCTACTGGGTATGCGTACGTTTTCGTAAATTCTACTTTTTCCCCAAACGGTGTATCAATATCAAGCTCTTTGAACTTCGATAAGGCCGCACCGACCAATCCTGTCATACGTGTGCTGAATTGCGATAAATCCTGTTTAATATCGCCCATAAACTCGTCCATTTTTTTATTGAATTCTTTATCGTTAAATGACTTGCCGAAAATATCTTCAAATCCTGTTGTTTTACGTTTTTCTTTTTGCTCTTCAAAAACCGGTTCTGCCTTATGCGGCTCTTCCTCAAACTTTTCTTCAAAAACCGGTTGCTCGATCGGTGCTGCTTGTGCTGGAGTGGATTCCTTTTCCGACGACAATTTTTCCAGTAATACAATTGCCTCTTCTGCCGTAATTGTACCGCTTTCAATTAATTTTAAAATGCGCTTACGTTCTTCTTGCATAAAAAAATTCCTCCCTCTGCTTCGTATATAGTTATTATACGAGGAGGGAGGACGAAAAGTTTCGTTTGCGCTCTCAGTTTTTCAATCTATTTATTTTTCGCTTCTTTAATTCTTGATTCCATACGCTCACGGTCACGTTCGAGAATCGGTTTTAAATAACGTCCTGTATAGCTTTCCTCTACTTCGGCAATTTTCTCCGGCGTACCTGTCGCTAAAATGGTACCCCCACCTTCGCCGCCTTCAGGACCTAAATCGATAATATGGTCGGCAGTTTTGATGACATCGAGATTATGCTCAATAACAAGGACCGTCTCACCGTTTTCAACTAAGCGCTGCAATACAAGCAGTAGACGGGAAATATCATCCGCATGCAAACCGGTCGTCGGCTCATCCAAAATATAAAATGATTTGCCGGTTGAACGGCGATGCAATTCAGACGCCAATTTTACACGTTGTGCTTCCCCGCCGGATAATGTTGTGGCAGGCTGGCCAAGCTTCACATAACCAAGCCCGACATCGACAATCGTTTGCAGTTTACGCTGGATTTTCGGTAAGTTCCCGAAAAACTCCAACGCATCTTCTACTGTCATTTCTAGAATATCGGAAATATTTTTATCCTTATATTTTACTTCCAGAGTTTCGCGGTTATAACGCTTGCCGTGACAAACTTCACACGGCACATATACATCCGGCAAGAAGTGCATTTCGATTTTAATAATACCGTCCCCGCGGCAGGCTTCACAACGTCCGCCTTTTACGTTGAACGAAAAACGCCCTTTTTTATAGCCACGCACTTTCGCTTCATTCGTCATCGCAAAAACATCACGAATATCATCGAATACACCGATATATGTGGCAGGATTTGAACGTGGTGTACGGCCGATTGGCGATTGGTCCACATCGATTACTTTCTCCAGCTGTTCCAAACCTTCTATTGCTTTGTGCTTGCCAGGCTTCACTTTTGCCCGGTTCAGCTTTGATGCGAGTGACTTATATAAAATCTCATTTATCAATGTTGATTTACCGGAACCTGACACACCCGTAACGGCGATGAATTGACCTAATGGGATATCGACGCTGACATTTTTCAAGTTATTCTCGGAAGCGCCTTTAATCTTTATTTTTCGGCCATCTGATTTCCGGCGTTCAAGCGGAAGCGGAATAAATTTCTTCCCGCTTAAATATTGGCCGGTAATCGATTCTTTGTTTTTCATTACTTGCTTTGGTGTCCCTTGTGCAATGACTTGACCGCCATGCACACCGGCACCGGGGCCAATATCGATTAAGTGGTCTGCAGCCATCATCGTATCTTCATCATGCTCGACGATAATTAATGTATTGCCAAGATCACGCATATTTACAAGTGTATTGATTAACCGGTCATTATCACGCTGATGCAGCCCGATTGACGGCTCGTCCAAAATATAAAGAACCCCTGTTAGGCGGGAACCGATCTGTGTCGCCAGTCGAATCCGCTGTGCTTCCCCCCCGGATAATGTTCCGGCAGATCGTGCAAGTGTTAAATAATTCAAACCGACATCCAATAAGAACTTCAGTCGCTCAATTACTTCGCGAATAATTAAATTCGCAATCTGGCGTTCTTTTTCCGTTAATTCTAGAGAACTAAAGAACTCATACATTTCCTGAATGGAGTGGCGTGTTGCTTCCGAAATGTTCTGGTCTTTAATTTTTACTGCCAGTGTTTCCTTTTTCAGACGGTGCCCTTTACAAGTAGCGCAAGGCTGTTCCGTCATGTACTTTTGCATTGATTCGCGCACATAGTCCGAAGAGGAATCTTTAAATCGGCGCTCGATATTCGCGATGACGCCTTCAAATTCAATATTTTTCTTATGCATGCTGCCGTAATCATTCGTATATTCAAATAGAATCTTTTCTTTTCCTGAACCGTATAAAATTTTATCCAATTTCTCTTTTGGAATATCTTTTACCGGTACATCCATTGGAATATTGTAATGCTTGCATACGGAAGCCAACAGCTGCGGATAATAGTTGGACGATACGGATTCCCATGGTGCAATCGCATTTTCAAGGAGTGTTAAATCCCAGTTGTGGATGACCAGATCGATATCGGCCTTTGCCTTACTTCCAAGCCCGTCACACGTAGGGCAAGCCCCGAATGGACTGTTGAAGGAGAACATGCGCGGTTCAAGTTCACCGATCGAAAATCCGCAAAGCGGACATGCATGATGCTCACTGAATAACAGCTCCTCATGATCGATAACATCGACAAGAACACGGCCATCCGCAATTCTGAGCGCTGCTTCCAGCGAATCACTTAAACGTGTTTCATTGCCCTCTTTTACGACAACACGGTCCACGACTACTTCAATTGTATGTTTTTTATTTTTATCCAGCTCGATATTGTCATCGAGATCACGCAGTTCCCCGTTTACTCGGATACGTACAAAGCCTTGTTTTTTCAAGTCTTCTATCAGCTTTACATGCGTCCCTTTTTTCCCTTCGATAACAGGAGCAAGGAGCTGCATTTTTGTGCGTTCCGGATACTCCATCAAGCGGTCGACCATTTGTTCAACCGTCTGTGATGTAATTTCAATCCCATGGTTCGGGCAGTACGGTTTTCCGATACGCGCAAAAAGCAACCGCAAATAATCGTAAATTTCCGTTACTGTACCGACAGTCGAGCGCGGATTGCGGCTCGTCGTCTTCTGGTCAATCGAAATGGCCGGTGACAGCCCTTCAATTGTATCGACATCCGGCTTGTCCATCTGTCCTAAAAATTGTCGTGCATATGCAGACAATGATTCAACATAACGACGCTGCCCCTCCGCATAAATCGTATCAAATGCCAGTGACGATTTACCGGAACCTGAAAGCCCTGTCACAACGACAATTTTATCGCGAGGAATTGTGACATCAATATTTTTTAAATTATGCGCTCGTGCACCTTGTACGACAATTTCTGTATTTTTCACATTGTTCACCCTTCTGCTTTCAATTCAAATATCATGTCACGTAATTCAGCCGCGCGTTCAAAGTCCAGCGCTTTTGCGGCTTCTTTCATTTCACCCTGCAATGTCTCAACAAGCTTCTCCAGCTCTTTTTTCGTCAGCTTTTTGCCGCCTGTTACTTTTGTAATATATGTTTCTTCCCCTTCCGCAGCTTGTGTAGCGCGGATAATTTCAGGAATCTTTTTAATAATAGTTTTCGGTGTAATACCATGTTTTTCATTGTAGGCCATTTGAGTTTCACGACGGCGTTTCGTTTCACCGATCGCCTTTGTCATTGAATCCGTCATATTGTTGGCATACATAATGACATGACCGTTCGAGTTACGTGCAGCACGTCCAATCGTTTGAATGAGTGAACGTTCCGAACGCAGGAACCCTTCCTTGTCCGCATCCAAAATCGCGACAAGGGAGACTTCGGGAATATCAAGTCCTTCCCTCAATAAGTTAATGCCGATCAGCACATCATAAGTTCCTTTACGAAGCTCACGGATAATTTCGATCCGCTCCAAAGTTTTGATCTCGGAATGCAGGTATTCTACTTTCAAGCCCATTTCTTTTAAATAGCTTGATAAATCTTCAGACATCTTCTTCGTCAATGTCGTAACGAGTGTCCGTTCATTACGGCGGATACGCTCATGGATTTCATCGATCAGATCATCAATCTGTCCTTCAATTGGACGGATATCAATTGTCGGATCAAGCAGCCCTGTCGGACGAATAATCTGCTCCACCATTTCCGGTGTATGCTCCAATTCGTATGGACCCGGTGTTGCCGACACATAGATCGCCTGGCTTACCTTTGACTGGAACTCATCAAACATTAGCGGGCGGTTATCCAGTGCTGACGGCAGACGGAAACCATGTTCCACCAGTACCCCTTTCCGAGCCTGGTCTCCATTATACATACCACGTACTTGCGGTAATGTAACATGGCTTTCATCAACGACTAGCAAAAAGTCCTCAGGGAAGTAATCGAGTAATGTATACGGTGTCGCCCCTGCTTCACGCAATGTTAAATGGCGCGAATAGTTTTCGATACCTGAGCAAAAGCCCATCTCTTTCATCATTTCCAGATCATAGTTTGTCCGTTGCTCCAAGCGCTGTGCTTCCAGTAATCGGTCTTCCGAACGCAATACGGCAAGACGCTCCTCCAGCTCTTTTTCGATATTTGCAATGGCCACTTTCATCTTTTCTTCACGGGTAACGAAGTGGGATGCCGGGAAAATCGCTACGTGCTGACGGTCCCCTAAAATTTCGCCCGTCAATGCATCCACTTCACGGATCCGGTCTACTTCATCTCCGAAAAACTCGATACGGATACAGTGTTCATCGCGTGATGCCGGAAAAATTTCGACAACATCCCCGCGTACTCTGAACGTACCGCGTGTAAAGTTAATATCATTCCGTTCATATTGAATGTCTACCAGTTTTCTTAATAACTGATTGCGCTCGATTTCCATCCCTGTACGAATGGAAACGACCATTTCACGATATTCTTCCGGATTACCGAGACCGTAAATACACGAGACGGACGCGATAATAATAACGTCTTTCCGTTCAAATAGAGCAGTCGTTGCCGAGTGGCGCAATTTATCGATTTCTTCATTAATACTTGAATCCTTTTCAATGTACGTATCCGTTTGCGGCACATACGCTTCCGGCTGGAAGTAGTCATAATAGCTGACAAAATACTCAACCGCATTGTCCGGGAAAAATTCTTTAAACTCACTATATAATTGGCCGGCCAGTGTTTTATTGTGTGCCATCACGAGCGTCGGCTTATTCACTTCTTGAATTACATTGGAAATCGTAAATGTTTTACCTGTCCCTGTCGCACCAAGCAATGTCTGGTGACGCTTGCCTTCTTTAACCCCTTGTACGAGCTGTTTAATCGCTTCCGGCTGGTCCCCGGCAGGCTGATAGGCGGACTTTATTGTAAAAGTTTCTGTCATATTCAGATTGTCCTTTCTGTCGCTTATGGTATGTTCTATTTTAACATACCCGTTTTTAATTTACGATAAAATTGCGAACGTACATTCGAATTTTGTGTTGTGAAGGCGTTTTGAATTTATTAGAACTTTGGTAACAGATATTAGAAAACTACGGTGACTTATTTGAAGATTGATGCCGGTTATTCGAAAATCCCGTGCACTTATTAGAAGAATTATCCTTTTAATTAGAAAATAACCTACTTATTAGAACTATTTTTGTTTTATTAGAAACTTTCAATCACTTATTAGAAAACAGCCTGAACCCGCTGCTTTCCCATAAAAAAAAGCCACCTGAAGAGGGCGGCTCTTAAGAAACAGTTTCGAGTAACTCTTTTAATTCTGTAGTATAGCTGTGAAATGCTTGTTCGTTCTTTTGATCTAACGATGTATCGATAAGTAACTTTAATTGTTCAATACGTTGCATCCGCTGCAACCGACTAATAAATAAATCTAAATAAATTTCATTCAATAGCTTCTCTGCATGATGTTCAGTGGACTGCTGACTAACCGCTTTTAAAAAGTCTGTATACGAATAATATTTATCCATCGATATCACCTCGACCTCTTTTAACCATTATAAATTAAAAGTCATTTAATTTGCAATATATTCTGAAAAATTATCATATTACAGAATTTTCTAAATATAATGTTGATTTTTAGCAAATTATGCAGTAGTTTAGATGTATAGTGAAAATTTAAGCGGTTAAAAAAGTAGGAAAGATAGGGGATACAAAATGATTAGTAATTTAACACAAAAAACCAATTACATTATTTCTAACTCTACCTTCTGTTTACAGTCCTATCAGCAACGAGATAAAATTCACACTGCCATTTTGGACAAGTACGGTCAATCTACATCTCCGTATAAACCTTTAAAAATCATTCGGGATACGTGCCGTCTGCACGGAAGTTCCTATGACGCCAGCAAATATCAGGCGAGACGGTTTTTCGGAGAGAATAAGCATAAACTGCCGATAATGGTGGCCTATGATTTCGGAGATCCTTGCATTTTATTCCCGCTGTTTTCGCCGTTTTCACCTCAAAATGTTTGGTTATCCTTGAACCCTATTATTAATATTAGTGAAGACGGTGATAAAACGCTCGTAACATTTGTTGATAATACGGAGGTTAGTCTGGATATCAATATGAAATCATTCAATCAGCAATATGTACGCGCTGCGATGTACTATAAATATCTGCTATTACAGCGCAATGCCATCTTATAAGAGCATCAGCTTTTTTTAAAATATTCAGCAAGAAGTAACTCACTTTGATTACGAAGGCGAATATTCGAATATCTCCTACACTCCATGATCCCCCCAAAGTAAAAATGATACTCGGTAAACAAATCATCCGTTTTGCCTCTCACTAAGCGCATCTGATGAAGTTTAAAATAGTCCTTCGTTTCTTTTAA
This sequence comes from Solibacillus sp. FSL R5-0691, assembly GCF_037974225.1. Classification (GTDB taxonomy): domain Bacteria; phylum Bacillota; class Bacilli; order Bacillales_A; family Planococcaceae; genus Solibacillus. The sequence goes on along the minus strand of NZ_CP150231.1, from coordinate 697,720 downwards.
GTCATGCTCTATTTTGATACGTACAGCATCGATTAATTGCAAATAGGGATTTTTAAATTTGAACGGACTTTGCTCCACTATTGAGTAATCCTTCCCAAGAATAATTAACAGCAACGGCAAATAAATCCCAGCCTCATAATACGGAATCGTTTTAGAAGGAATTTGCAGCATACGAATACCTCCAATTAATAAGAACGTTTGTTCGTATATGTATTTTCACATATTTCATGAAATCTGACAAGAGGAAAATTGTTACTCAGCTTAAATTTCACTAAAAAACCGTGCCTTAGCATTTACTAAGGCACGGCTTTTAATTTTCTAATGGAAAGTCTGTGTTTTCTAGAGTTTGTTATAAACTTACAACAAACCTTATTTATTATGTGCGTTTGGAAGAATCGATGCCGGAATCGGATTAACATACGAACCTTTTGTTTCAGCTAAAAATTCGCGTTTCGCCTCTTCAATCAGTTCCGGATTGGACAGTAAATCAACAGCTGTTGAAGCGAGCACTTTCGCTGCATATAAAAGTCCTTTATGCGCAATTGACGTTTTGCCCTGCGATACAAGCTGCCATGTATGTAATGGTGTACCAAATACAAAGCACGGTGCAAAGAATTGTCCAGTTGGAACGACCCAGCTCACATCTGCAACATCAGTAGAACCGGCCATTGTATAGTTAGATACTTCATATGGAACAATTTCATTTAAAAATACACCATCTGCATAGGCTTTATCAAAATCCATCGATTGAGATCCAGCTAATGTAGTGACTTCAGTTTTTGCTGCCGATATTTCATTTGGCTGTAGCGTATTGACCATTTCTTTAGCGTAGTTCCATTCATCGTTACTATATTCCGGCAAACCTATTTGTTGTAAATTTTTATATAGTAAACGGTTCAATGGATCATTCGGAATATAGTTAGAGCAAGCTTTATCAAACTTCACTGTTAGTTTAGTCTCTGTCATTAAAGCCGCACCTTCCGCAATTTTTATGACACGTTTATAAACATCGTCTACTTGCTGAATGTCTTTTCCACGAATGAGATACAATACTTCCGCATTAGCCTGCACAACATTCGGTGAAAGTCCTCCAGTATTGGTTACAGCATAATGCATGCGAACATTAGATGGAACATGCTCCCGTAAATAGTTTACGCCAACATTCATTAATTCTACCGCATCAAGTGCACTGCGCCCTAATTCAGGCGAGTTGGCTGCATGACTAGCGATGCCTTCAAACTCAAAATATACTTGATAGTTTGCAAGAGAAGAATAACTAAAAACACTCGCAAATGAATTGGGGTGCCATGTAAGGGCAATATCCACATCATTGAATACACCTTCACGGACCATAAATGTCTTACCGGATCCCCCTTCTTCAGCAGGGCAACCATAATACCGGATTTGCCCTTGAAGTTCACCTTGCTCAATTAAGTCTTTTAATGCTAGTACTGCTCCAATGCCTGCTGTACCTAATAAGTTATGTCCACAACCATGTCCATTCCCGCCATCGATAACTGCTTGGCGCGTTGCACTTTGTGGTACTTGGCTTAGTCCCGGGAGCGCATCATATTCACCTAAAATTCCGATTACAGGTCCCTCGGTTCCAAATGTTGCAACAAATGCTGTATCCATGCCGGCGATATTTTCAGTTACTTGAAAACCATGCTGACGTAAAAAAGTTGTGAGCAGTTCAACCGACTTCTGTTCCTGAAAACGTGTTTCGGCAATATCCCAAATTGAATTTGATAATGCTAGAATTTGCTCCTCATATTGTGTTATTAGTTGTTCGATTAAATTTTCATTAATGAGACTATTCATGGTGTCATCTCCTATTGCAGCTTTAATAATGTATTAAGCCATATTTTTATTGCCGTAAGCATATCTTCTTCCCGAATATCAAATTTTTCATGGTGATGGCCAGCCGCAAGTTCTGTCCCGATAATCGAGTATGTTGCTAAGCCCCCATATTTCTGAATACGATCCATAAAAAATGTGGCATCTTCAGAGCCTGAATTAAAGTTACTGTATTCTTCATACGGAATCTGTAAACTGCCTGCTACCTCCGCTAAAATCGCACTAAGCGCTTTACTTGAAGGAACGCTTATTGCTTGTCCAACTTTTTTCAACTCCACTTGAACCCCGTACATCATTTCAATACCAGCAAAGATTTCCTTGACTGCATTTTCATAAAACGCATTAATCTCTGTTGTTTCACCACGGACTTCAAGCTGCAGCTGTGCAGTAGAAGCTATGACATTGCGTCCTTGACCTGCATGTAATGTTCCGACATTGATTCGATGACTTCCCTTACTATGAGGCGGCAAACTATGCAATGCAATTGTTGCTTGGGCAGCTGCTAACAACGCATTTTTCCCTTCTTCAGGAACTCCTCCCGCATGTGCAGCTATACCTGTAATCGTTGCGTCAAATTTGGATGTAGCCAAAAAGCCTGCCGTACCTGCAATAAACTTTCCAGCTTCTACCCCTGTACCAATATGAAGTGCAAAGAAATAGTCTATGTCATCGAACAAAGGTGATTCAACGATAGAGGCCGCTCCACGCACACCTTCTTCGGCAGGTTGGAAAATTAGTTTAATCGTGCCCTTCAGCTGATTTCGATGTTGCATTATTTGTTCCGCTAATCCTAAGCCAATTGCAATATGACTATCGTGACCACATGCATGCATAAAGCCATCATTTTGTGACCTGAATGCTAAACGGTTTGGTAAATGTTCTACTTCTGTAGATTCAAAAATAGGCAGCGCATCAATATCAACACGGTAACATATGGTCGGACCTGGCTTCCCTGTTTCTAACACAGCCATTACTCCTGTATAGCCGCCTTCCATTTTCGAAAGCCAATTTTCATTCGCCCCGGCGTTTTTGGCTGCAGCGTAAAATTGTTCAATCATCGTACCGGAAGGAAGCCCCATCCGTTCTGACGCATTCAGCTCTTTGCCGACATATATTTTGTAGTCCCATTCTTGTAGTAAATCCGCAATTTTACTCGTCGTAAAAAATTCTAACCAACCTGGCTCAGGATATTGATGAAACTGTCTACGCCAGCTAATAAGTTGTTGTAAATAAGAATCGGGTATTTCAATCATTTGTCTCCCCCATTTCTATTTAATTTAGTTTGTAATAAATGCCCGGACCAATCGGAATATTGAAAATTACGAAAATTAACATTAATATAATCCAGAAAATCAAGAAAATGATTGTGTATGGAATCATTAAGGACATTAACGTACCAATGCCCGCCTTCTTATTGTATACCTGCATAAAACCTAAAATGATGGCAAAGTAGGTATTTAACGGTGTTACCATGTTCGTAGAAGATTCCCCAACCCGATACGCTAATTGTACGAAAGCGGGATGGTACCCTAATACTAAGAAGGTAGGTACAAAAATTGGTGCCACTAACGACCATAAAGCTGAACCGCTAATAATAAATAAACTCAACACAGCAACTAATAATACGAATAAGATAATCGCAAAAATATTAGTTAAGTTAATCATTGTTAAGAAATCTGCTAAATGTACGGCTGTCCATGTCGCAATATTCGTCCAGTTAAAATACCCGATAAATTGTCCGATCATGAAAATTAAAACTATGTAACCCGACAAATCTTTAATCGCTTCTGCCATAATATTCGGTACATCAGCCGATTTTTTGATCTTCCCCGTCGTTACCCCAAATGTAATCCCGACAACGACAAAGAATAGTAAAATAATTGGAACGATTCCTGATAAAAATGGTGAACGTAAAATCGTTCCGTCATCGTTTAATAACGGTGAGTTTGGAATTAATATTAATCCAACAATAAATGCAATGTATAATAAAGCTGCAATGCCGGCATTTCGTAATCCTTTTGCTTCAAGTGATGTAATGTCTGTACTTTTAGCAAGCTGATCGCCTTTATAGTTGCCGAGACGCGGCTCAATTATTTTATCTGTAATAATCGCCCCTAAAAATGCTAGTAAAAATGTAGAAGCAATCATGAAGAACCAGTTATCCAATGGTGACACAATTAATGTATCATCCAGTCCTTTTACAACTTCAGTAGTAATACCGGAAAGCAATGCATCTGTTCCTGCCACTAAAATATTGGCAGTAAATCCTATCCCCGCCCCAGCGAGACCAGCCGCTAAACCAGCTAATGGATGACGACCTAAAGTTAGAAACACAAGTGCTGCTAATGGTGGAATGACTACAAACGCTGCATCGGATGCAATATTTCCTAAAATTCCGATAAATACGACCATAAACGATACGATACGTTTTGGTGTCTTGGAAATCGCTTTTGTCATTACAGCAGAAAACAGACCGACCTTTTCAGAAAGCCCTATCCCTAACATCATTGCTAATACTAAACCTAATGGTGCAAAACCAGTAAAGTTTGTTAAAGTATTAGTTAGTATATAACGTATCCCTTCTTTAGAAAGAAGATTTTTTACAACAACTTCTTCTCCAGAAGTAGGATGCACAACAGCTGCTTGCATCGTTCCTAACACTAATGAGAATGCAATCAAAATTAGTGTTAAGTAAAAGAAGAGCATAAAAGGATGCGGTAACTTATTACCTACCTTTTCAATCATATTTAAAAATCTGTTAAATGCCCCATTATTTTTAGTTTCTACTTGTTCCATCGGTTCGCCTCCTTATTTAAAGACAATTAATTTCAATGTCTATAAATAAGAGGTTATAATAAACTGATAAATATGACAATACTTTTTTTAGAAAAAAGGAGGACTTAAGTTGAAAATCTGTGTTTTTTCAACAAAATATTCTTACACTTGGTTACAAAATATTCAACAACTCGAAATTGATAATGTAGAATTCGACGTTATTTTTTACACGGATTTACAGCATTTGACTGAGGTTTTCAGAGAAAATCATTCAAAATATCCGGCTGTATTATTTAGTGGGCAAATTCCTTATTTGCATATAAAGAAAAATTGCCCGACAGAATTTGCGGCAATGCCCTCTCAGTTTATCGATATTACGGAGCGCGATTTATATTTTACTCTTACAAAAATTCAATATGAAAATCCGGGGTTCCGTTTTACAGATGCGTTAATTGACTTTTTATACGAGGAAAATAATTATTTAAGCTTAAAGGAATGGTTGCCTGAAGATGAATTCCCTTATATTTTAAGTGAATCCATTCAAGTTTTCGGAGAACCGAATGCATATGAGCTCGTAGCTAAACGTCATTTGGATTTGTTGGATGAAGGAAAAGTGAAATTTTGTTTTACCCGTTTAACCAATTTGTATATGTATTTCTCACATGTTGACGTTAAACCCATTTTGGTAACACCTTCGTTGAAAAGTATGGAGGCTGCTGTACAAAAACTGTTAAAAGAAATAGAAGTATATAGCTTAATGAAAAGCCAAGTTGTCTGCGGACATTTGGAGTTTTCTTTTGCGGAAAACGATTTTTCAGAAAATGAGTACCGCCAAGTTGCACTTTATAAAGCGATTTTAGATTTTAACCGTAAGTTCGGCTATTCCCTTCTGATATACCGTTCATCACTTCATAATGAAATTATTACGAACTATTCGGATTACATACGCATAACAAGTGATGAGACAAAGTGTTCCTTAGCCACTTTTTTACGTGAACAGCTGCCCTTTAAAGTGAAAATCGGCTGGGGAATCGGCAAGACATTAACAATAGCTCAATCACAAGCGGAAAAAGCTTCGAGTTATTGTCAGAAGCCATTTACAGAAAGTTACCGGATCAATAAGGAAAATAAATTACTCGGCCCACTCGACGGCACCAATATATCCACTATTGCGGAACAAGCACATAGTTTCCTTGAGGAAATTGCAAAAAAAACAAACATTTCCATTTTCCAGCTTGAGAAATTATATGACATGATGAGGTCATGTGATAAAGATAAATTTACAGCAGAAGAAGTAAGCCTTCATTTATCGGTTTCGACTCGAACAGGAAATCGGCTATTAAAAAAATTAACCGAATATTCCTATGCTACAATTATCGAAACCTTAGCGACACCAACAGGAAAAGGGCGTCCTAAAAATCTGTTTCATCTTCATCTTGATGAAATTGATAACAAAAGTTAGACATAAGACCCCATAACAAAAAGAAGCCCCGGACAACAAAATGAATTGTTGTCCGGGGCTTCTTAAAAATTAATATGAAATTTGCGAACGTAAATAAGCCGTAATGAAAATATCGAGATCGCCATCCATTACAGCGCCAACATTCCCTGTTTCAGCACTTGTACGGTGATCTTTAACCATTGAATACGGATGGAACACATATGAACGAATTTGCGAGCCCCAGCCGATTTCCTTCTGCTCTCCACGAATTTCATCCAGCTGTGCCTGCTGCTTTTCGATTTCCAGCTGATACAGCTTCGATTTTAACATTTTCATTGCTGCATCACGGTTTTTAATTTGCGAACGTTCAGACTGACATTGTACAACGACACCTGTTGGAAGATGGGTAATACGTACAGCTGAGTCGGTCGTATTAATATGCTGACCACCGGCACCAGTTGCGCGGTACGTATCGACTTTTAGATCTTCTGTTCGAACATCGATTTCAATTTCGTCATTGAACTCCGGCATCACATCACATGAAACGAACGATGTATGACGGCGGCCTGATGAATCGAATGGTGAAATACGTACTAGACGGTGTACGCCTTTTTCAGCTTTCAAATAGCCATATGCATTATGGCCTGAAATTTGAAGTGTAACCGATTTAATGCCGGCTTCATCGCCAGGCAAATAGTCGATTGTCGTTACTTTAAAGCCGCGCTTCTCTGCCCAGCGTGTGTACATACGTAATAGCATCGAGCCCCAGTCCTGTGACTCTGTACCACCTGCACCTGGATGCAGTTCTAAAATGGCATTGTTTTTATCGTATGGTTCTGATAACAGCATTTGCAGTTCGAACTCTTCCATTTTTGTCTGGAATTCAGTAAGTTCTTTGCCTAGTTCTTCCTGCAGTTCTGCGTCTGGTTCTTCGCGTAATAGCTCGAGCGTCATTTCGAGATTTTCCTGTGTGTCGACTAAGTCATTGAATTCGTTGACAACTGCTTTAATGCCGTTGCTTTCATTAATAATTGCCTGTGCACCGTTCTGGTCGTTCCAGAATTCGGGTTCAAGCATCAATTCATCTAGTTCCTGGATACGTGCCTCTTTGTTTTCTAAGTCAAAGAGACCCCCTGAAGTCCGCTAGTTTTGTAGCTGTATTTTCGAGTGCATTACGCACATCTGCTAATTCCATCATATATTTTCCTCCGTATTTGGGTGTTAAAGTTTTCGTTTTCTATCATCGTTGATTTCCGCTGCGGCGGACGCTTTCCGGGGGCGTGAGGCCAACACGATGTTGGTCACAAAAGCGTTGCCACAGGACGTGGCGTTGTTAGCTTTTGTTCCTTGTCTCAGGCGTCACGCTATTCCCCCAGGAGTCGCCGCCTTCGCTCCAATCAACTTAGTGCCATTTATTTTTAAATTTAAGCACCTTATATTATTGAGGCACTTAAGTTTTACCAAAGCTAGAGGGTGAGTGAGCAATCAATCGGAAAAGTCCCATATTCCTCACCAAATGTTAGCACTTCCTCATTTCAACCTTTATGAAAAAACAAACCGGGTCATTGAGCATAGTTTCAATGACCTCGGTTTACTTGCTTTTATTGGCCTACGCCGTGGCATGATTTGTATTTCTTGCCGCTGCCGCATGGGCATGGGTCGTTGCGTCCGATGTTTTCGGCTTTTCGTGTCGGTAGTTTTTTCGGTTTGGCTGCACCTTCTTCTTTCGGGTTGACAGCTTGGCCTTTTGCTACTTCTTCACGTTGCAGGTTACTGCGGATTTCCGCTTTTAATGCGTACTTCGCTACATCTTCACGTACCGCTGCGACCATGTCTTCGAACATTGCGAAACCTTCTTGCTGGTATTCGCGTAATGGATCGTTCTGACCGTAAGCTCGTAGGTGAATCCCTTGACGTAACTGGTCCATTGCATCGATATGGTCGATCCATTTCGAGTCGATTGAACGCAGTAAAATAACCTTTTCAAATTCACGCATACGTTCTGGTGTCATCGCTTCTTCTTTTTCATCATAAGCCGCTGTCACTTTTTCAGAGATGAACGCGATCATTTCTTCCGGTGATTTATTTTCAAGCTGCTCTTTTGTAATAACGCCTTCATCTAAAAGATTTGCGGCAATATAATCTTCCAGTGCATCAAGTGTCCAGTTTTCCTTCTCGCCTTGTGTATGAAGGGCCACTTGATTTTCGATTGCCTGAGAAATCATTGACTCTACTAATGCACGCATATTTTCCGAATCCAATACTTCTTCACGCTCTTTATAAATCACTTCACGTTGCTGACGAAGTACATCGTCGTATTGTAATAGACGTTTACGTGCATCGAAGTTATTCCCTTCAACACGTTTTTGTGCTGATTCTACGGCTTTTGAAACCATGCCTGATTGGATCGGCTGTGTATCGTCCATACCAAGTCTTGTCATCATCGACTTCATCTTATCTGAACCGAAGCGACGCATTAACTCATCCTCTAAAGAAAGATAGAATTGCGTTACCCCCGGGTTCCCTTGACGACCTGAACGACCACGAAGCTGATTATCAATACGGCGTGATTCATGACGTTCCGTACCGATTACCGCTAAACCGCCGATTTCAAGTACACCTTCACCCGGTTTAATGTCCGTACCACGACCAGCCATGTTTGTTGCAATTGTAACTGCACCTTTTTGGCCGGCATTTAAAATGATTTCCGCTTCACGCTCATGGTTTTTCGCGTTTAAGACGTTATGCGGAATTTTAAATTTCGATAAATACTTTGAAATGATTTCCGATGTTTCGATCGCAACCGTACCAACTAGTACCGGCTGACCATTACGGTGACGCTCTGCAATATCTTCCGCAACCGCTTTGAACTTGCCTTCCATCGTCGCGAAAATAAGATCAGGGCGGTCATCACGCGCAATCGGTTTGTTCGTAGGAATCGCTACAACCTGCATATTGTAGATGTTGCGGAATTCCTCTTCCTCTGTTTTCGCTGTACCTGTCATACCCGACAGTTTCTCGTACATACGGAAATAGTTTTGGAATGTAACGGTCGCCATTGTCATCGATTCATTTTGAATCTCAAGACCTTCCTTCGCTTCAATCGCCTGGTGTAAACCATCCGAATAGCGGCGGCCTTTCATTAAACGTCCAGTAAAGCCATCAACGATTACAACTTCCCCATCCTGCACAACATAGTCGACATCTTTATGCATCGATGCATGTGCTTTTAAGCTTTGGTTGATCGCATGGTTTAAACGGACATGTGTTAAATCGAATAAGTTATCGATGCCAAACGCACGCTCCGCCTTTTCGATCCCTTGCTCTGTTAATGTTACACCTTTTGTTGATTCTTCATAGTTGTAATCTTCATCCTGCTTCAACATACGGGCAAAAGCATTTGACTGTACATATAGCTGAGCAGATTTCCCTGCTTGTCCGGAAATGATTAACGGTGTACGCGCTTCATCGATTAAAATCGAGTCAACCTCATCGATTACTGCATAGTAAAGCGGACGCTGAACGCGGTCTTCTTTGTAAAGCACCATGTTGTCACGTAAATAGTCAAATCCAAGTTCATTGTTCGTCGAATATGTAATATCCGCAGCATATGCTTCACGCTTTTGCTCTTTTGAAAGACTGTTCAGGTTCAGACCGACCGTTAAGCCCAGCCAATTATATAATTCTCCCATTTCAGTCGCGTCACGGCTTGCTAAATATTCATTGACCGTTACGACATGAACACCTTTACCAGTAAGCGCATTTAAATAAACGGACATTGTCGACGTTAAAGTTTTACCTTCACCGGTTTTCATCTCCGCGATATTACCTTCATTTAATGCAGCGGCCCCCATAATCTGCACACGGAACGGGAACATGCCAAGAACACGGCGAGACGCTTCACGAATTGTCGCAAATGCTTCAGGCAACAAAGCATCCACTGTTTCGCCATTTTGATAACGGTTTTTAAATTCTTCTGTTTTCGCTTTTAATGCATCATCAGAGAGGTTTTCAAACTGCCCTGCCAATGCTTCTACTTTATCTGCAATCTTTTCTAAACGCTTTACTTCTTTTTTATTGAAATCAAATAATTTATTTAATATGTTTGCCATCGAATTGGTCACTTCCCAATAAATAGTCTCAAAGTATATTTTAGCATTATATATGCCGGTGGTGCAAATGGACTGACGCAATTGGTAATATGCATCCAAATTTTCACAAGAAAGAAACTCAACGGGATATGGAATATTTTATTGGCCACTTTTTCGTAGATATTAGTCACTTTAACAACGATAATTGCCATTCAGAAGTACTTATTAGCCACTTTACATTTTTATTAGCCAGTTTGTTGCAAAGTTTTCACTACCTGAAAAAACGGATTGCCTATTTCAGGCAATCCGCTTGGAAGTCAATCATTTAGTTCGTTTCGATTAAACCGTATTTTCCGTCTTTACGTTTGTAGACGATGTTTGTGCCGTCTGTTTCTGCATCCGTGAAGATATAGAAATCATGGCCTAACATGTTCATTTGTAAAACGGCTTCTTCCTGATCCATCGGTTTTAAATCAAATTGCTTCGTACGAACGATTGTATATTCATCCTCTGAAGATTCAGCGTTCGCTTCCATTTGAGATGTCACATTGGCGAAGTAGACACCTGTCCCTTCACGATCACGGAATTTACGGTTTACTTTTGTTTTATGTTTTCGGATTTGACGCTCAAGCTTGTCGACAATTAAGTCAACTGCAGCATACATGTCGTTATGACGCTCTTCGGCACGCAGCGTTAAATTTTTCATCGGAATCGTCACTTCTACTTTTGTTTGTTTATCATTATAAACCTTCAAATTGACGTTAGCGTTCGCGTTAAGATCTTCATTGAAATAGCGTTCTACCTTTTCAATTTTGTTCTCAACGTAATCTCGAATCGCTGGAGTTACCTCAATATTTTCACCACGAATGTTAAACTTTAGCATGTGAACTCCTCCTTCATTACTGCTCTTAATTATCTATTCTACATTCATCAATAAAATCCTGTTACGACTTGAAACTTTTTTCATTTTTCGACAAGTTGTCCTACAGATTGATAAGAAAGACACCGTATCGTTATATGGAATCAATGGTAACCAACCAAATTACTTACGTCCGACTTCTTTTTTCCGACGAACTTTTAATTCACTGACGATTAATTCTTCAATACCTGGCTGATTTTCGAAGATCAAACCATATTGAAACTTATCGCCGTACTTCTTCTTCCATACGATGTCTCCAATGGCCTTAATCAATACTTCGTCTAAAATGAATTCCAGCTCCAACTGCACCAGGTTATTATTATTTTCACCAATTTCCCGAGAAGAAAACATTTTCATTCCGTGCGGGCTCACATCGATGATTTCACAAGGGTATTTTATCACCTCTAATTGTTCCTGTTTTCCATTGATCAATTCGGTAAAATTTGCTTCGATTGGGACACCAAAAGTAAAGCGAAATCCTTCTGTGCGTTTAAACGCCATAACCGTTCCCCCTAGCCATTCATTACTACAATTTATATACCCACATTATGATGTAATATACGATTAAATGTCTATGTGCTTAATTGCTATTTTAAGGAGAATTTGTGACTTCAAACTCATGACCAATGAACCAGAATTTTTCTCGTTTTCATTAAAGGATTGTGCTATTGATAAAAAATTGAGAAACAAAAAGAGTTTCACACATTGGGATGCTCCGTTGCGTAAAACTCTATGCTTATTAATTGATTACATATTGTTCATTTAGTTCTGCACATTTTAACATTATTTGTTGCTCGGTATTTGAATATTGATGACCGTAAAATTGTTTTAGTAAGGCCGTCGCATAATAGCTTTTTGCTTTAGTCCACTGTTTATTCAGTCTGCTGTGCGACACAGGCACTTTAACTCTCTCATTATGTGTTAATACGACGATTGAGTGATTTTCCATATATGGTTCAATATCATGGACATGGTGCAATGCGAAATACATACACTTTTCAGTATTGCGCATAGCCTCTGTTGGAAACCAAATTTGAACTAACGGAAATCTCGGAATCATAAGCGGGTTTATAGAATTTGAGTTCAGGACCGCTTTTGCCGCTTCCTTAGCACCCTTTAAGCTCGAACCATGTTGTTTCAGCTCTCCATCCAGCAATTGCATCGGTGTAAATGGAACCTTTTTATAACCTGATGGAGTGATTATGTGCGTATAAAGATTATTAAGCTGATCAAATTCAGGCTTTAATACACAGGCATCATACAAGGAATTTCTATACATTTTCCATACTCCTTCCAATTTATAGTTATCATTTTTAGTAAAAAGGAGTATACTTATAATATGTCGGTATACTCCGGCGTCCAAACCTCAGGTGATGTCTATGCAGGATCTTCACTTGGGGTTTTTTATTTTGCCATTTCACATACTCACTCACCCCCTTTACGGTTAGCTTAATCTGGTAACCGCTTTCTTCGATGAATAAAAGTAATAGAATTTTCCAGCCAAAAACAATATCGAAACGCAACAAAGTTGAATAGACGACTTAACGAAATTTTATGTATTAGGAAAACGGATGAAAAGTTTGGAATCATGGGGTGTAGTGGCATCTTGGGGTTTAATATTACCGTTTTCTATTTAGCAAAAGGCGAATATTAATTTATTGATGCTGATGATCGTAGGATGTTTTTAGATTATTGTAGGTCCATTGGTTATGTATAGTTAAACTAAACCAAATGGTATCAAGCAAAATTTGCTAATTATTTACATTATACAAAATAGTACAATATAATCAATACTATTTTGACTATTTTAAATTTTATAAATAAAGAAGTCGAAATTTGAGAGAAAAGTTATAATTAAAAAAGCCGATGTGGGAAGAAGATTGTAGCTTCCTCACATCGGCTTCTGTATTTATATTTTATACTTGTCCAGCTGTACCGTATTGCTGCTGGCGAGTAATTTTGATAACTTCTTTCCATGTGTCACGGAATTCTGTTACTAGGCCTTCGACTTCTGTGATAATTGTTGAATCGTTATTAATATTCGCTTCCATTAAACGGCGGTTCATGTAGTCGTATAATGGAATCATTTGCTTGGATACTTCAAGATCTTTATTTAAAGTCGACATCAGTTCAGAAATAATCGCCTGTGCCTTTTGGATGTTTGTGTTTTTTTCTTCGATGTTTTTTTCTTCAATCGCTTTTTTAGCTCTCGTTAAAAATTTCAGGCAGCCATTGTATAGCATTAACGTAAGCTCACCCGGTGACGCCGTAGTCACACTGTTTTGTTTATATGCATTAAAAGCAGCTGCTGTTTGAACTGTCATCATACACACTCCTCTATAGTTAAAACGCGCATATCGGCACGTTATTATTTCTTTTGATCGTAGTACTTCCCGTCCATGACACGAACGGACGCATACGGGTTATTATACTGCACTTCGCTCTTCTTTGCTGTCTGGACGTTTTTCATATCCTGTCTGATTTCACCCATTAGCGATGCCAGACGTTCCTGTATCCCTTTATCGAGCTCTTGTAACAGCGCATGCTGCGGGTTTGATTTGGACAACCGGATATTTTCCTGTTGAAGGGAGGCAATGAGCTGGCCGCGCTTTTCCAGCAGCTCATCAACCGTTTTTAATAGTGCATCACGGTCTTCTGTTTGCCACACTTCCCCAAGCTGTTTAAAAAGCTTCGCGGAAACTTGAAGTAATTGCTGTTCTACCGCCATGTTTTCGCCTCCGCTCTATGAGTAAAACATATTTGATAATGAAGCAGATTGGCTGTTCGCCTTGTTAATCATCGTTTCCATCGCTGTAAACTGTTTCCAGTAGCGATCTTCAATAGAAACTAACTTAGTTTTCCAATCATCTAGACGACTATTTACATTTTTCAGATACTTCCCTAACGTATACTGGGTTTCCGCCATTGAGCCACGACCCGCACGCTCATCAATTTTCTTCTCAATTACATCCAGTTCATCACGGATTTTACGCATGAAACCTCGAGTATCGCCTGTTCCTGTTGACCCATCTACTTTTGTGACAGAAGCAGATTTCTCGCCACTCATTGTGAGCAATTGCACCACCGCATCAGGATCTTCCTCCAATGCTTTACGTAATTTAGTTTCATCAATTTCAAGCGTACCTCCACTGTTGTAATCTTTTGAAGTTCCGATACCGATTGTATAAAGGGCATTGTACTTTTGATTCGTTACCGCATGATTTGTCTGGTATACAAGACCACGCAGTGATGAAAGTCCGCTTGTAATTATCGAATCATTTCGCAACAAACCGCTTTTCGCACGCGTTTCCCAATTCTCAATATCTTTTGTATCCATCTCTTTCTTTTGAAGCTCTGTTAATGGTTGATAATCGCGATATTTAGGCTGTTTTGTTTGAGCAATCAAATCTGTGATGAAGCCATTATATGTTGCGACGAATTCTTTTACTTTCGTCATGATTTCATCAACGTTTGTGGACGATGTCATTGTTACAGAGGGTTCTGAAAATTCGGCTTTTAATGTAATATTATAGCCGTTTATCGAAAAGGCGTTTGTTGTACGTTCCGTTAAGATACCGTTTACTTGAAACTCAGCATTTTGACCTGGCTTTGTTACTAAGTTATTTAACCCCAATTTTTCAAATAATAACTTGCCATTACCATCTGTGATCATTGCATCTGTTGGCGTTTTACCGTCCTCTTCAACAGCCTGACCTGTGTTTTTAGCTGTAATCGATAACTGTCCATTTTCAAATAACGCAGTAACTCCTGCATTACTTCCATTTATTTTATTAATAAATTCGCTTACAGTTGTCTTCTCATCAATTCTAATTGAGACTATTTCGCCCATTTTCCCTTGAGTATTAATTGCCTGAAGCGTAAATTCTTGTGGCATATCCTTAGCACTACCAAATAAAGAACTCAGCTTTGTATCTCCTGTTACGCCATCAACTTTATTGCCAATACCACGTGCTGCTTCAGCTAATTTTGAAACTTTCTCTATTGAAAGGGAACCCGAAGCAGAACCCGTTGCAACCGCCGACACTAAATCCGAATTTGAACTTGTCGCGGTCTTCGTATTTAAGCTTTTTAAAATAAAATTATCGGCAATATAGGTATCTAACGTCGTCATCTTTTTATTAACGTCACGGTATGCATCACGCTGCCATTCGTAAATTTGCTTTTGCTGCTCAAGTTTGTCCATAGGCATTCGCTCGGCTACCATTAATTTTTCTACAATACTATCTATATCCATCCCTGATGCTAAACCACCTATACGCATCGTTGACATATAATCTCCTCCAAACTACTTATCCATCTATTTTATCCAGCATTAATACAGCAGGAATTAAATTTTCTTATCGACAATCATTCCTACGAGTTTTTGCATTTCATAAAATACGTCTAGCACTTTTTTTGAAGGAATTTCACGAATCACCTCTTGTGTTTCTGAATTCACGAGCTGTGCATAATACGTATCCAGTCCTTCATGGAATACAAATTTTAGTTCGCTGTTATTAATGGTGAAAAATTCATTTAAAGAATCAATCGCCTGCTCCAGCTTTTCTTTAGTATCTTTCCCATCTACAGTCGTTTGATTTTGTTGTTGGGTAATAACATCCACCTGTTCAGGTCTTGGCGCTTGACCTTCTAACGACTGCTGGGTCATGTTTGACATTAAAATACTTGTTCCATCAATTCGCATTTATACCCCTCCGTTAACTTTCCTTGTTATGTATTTTATCGGCTGGAGATTTGTTTTTTTTATGGTCGATGGAAAGATGCTAAAATTATTTTAATAGAGACCTTAGTTGTAAAAAATTTGTAGCTTATTTTCTAATTCGGCAATCTCATTCTGCAACTGTAAAAACCGTTCATTTAATTTCAATTTTTGATTTTTAAGCATATAAGCATCTTCTATAGCTACTAGTTCAGCTATATGTTTCATTTCATACAATTTCTTTTCAATTTGTGCAAGTAAGGCATCTCGCTGTTTTACCCATTGTAGCTGGGCTTCTAAAAATGCCCGTTCTTCTTTTTCATTTGTCATTAGATTCTCCATTCAAACTTGTTTTATATACTATAACGAAAAAAAAGATACATAGCTTTTTATCTGTCTTGGTTAGAGTTAGTTATTGACCTAATAAAAAAGTCTCCTCAGAAACTTTTCTTGAAGGAGACTACGATAAATTAATTTTCAACATCTATTTTAAAAATTGTAGAATAGAACTTGTTAATTGATTAGCTTGCGATAACATCGCAGTAGATGCCTGAAGAATCACTTGTTTATTAGTAAGTGTTATAATTTCTTTGGAAATATCCGCATCTCGGATTTGTGATTCCGCATTCTTTAAATTTATTTTATAATTAGACACATTATTTTGGATATGTTGCAATGCATTTTGATAAGCACCGAATTTACTTCTATGAGAAGAGGCTAATTGAATTGCTCCATCTATTTTAATAATAGCTTTTTGTGCCTCTGAGTACGGGTCTAATTGAAGATCATCAATATCTAATTTATGTGTTCTTGCATCAAACAAATCAATCCTCATTGTCTGCCCTTCTACAGCACCCGCCTGTAAAAACAGTGTTGCCATCTCTTCTTCCTCTATAATCGTTCCAGCAGCTTCACCGATTGATTCACCAATAACAGTACTCAATTCATTACCCCAATTTGCATTCCTTAAATCAATAGATTTCCCCCCTGTTAATGAAGAAAGCTCCAACAAATCAGTAAAATTCGAATCATGTATCCCATGTACTTGAATTCCTTTTGCATTTAGTTTGAAAATAGTTGAATCTTTTAGGTTGTTATCGTCTCCTAATTCATTCGTAACAAAAATAATATGCTTATTTTGTAAACCGGACATATTCTCTCTGAAATCATAGGATTCAGCCGTCTTACTTAAAGCCCCCATCGTATATTCGATCCCCCCAGAATTAGTGGTAGCAATTCTATTTATTTCATTGCTTAACGCTTGTAAATCATTTGTCCACTTGCTTCCAAAAAAGTCGCTCTCAGCTATAATATTATTTCGATATTCTACTACACCTACACGAAAATCTGAGACACCTTTTCCTGCAATTATTGCAACAAAGTCATTAATATTATTCGCCACAGTCTGTTGAATCGGAGCCATGCTTCCTGTATTATCAATAACAAAAACAATATCGGCCGTTCCCGAACCTATGCTTGGAGGGGTCATCTCGACAGGCGGTCTCAAAACTTTTTGGGTATTAAACTCTGTATCATTGGCAATGTCATCAATTCCTTGCTTAATTTGTTCTATTTCCTTTTGCATTGCTTGGCGTTCTTCAGAAGTATAAATACCATTTGATGCTTGGATAGCTATTTCCCGCATACGTTGAAGATTTGGATTAATAATTTGCCCAAGACCAGATTCAGCAGTTTGAATTAGCGAAATACCATCTTGAATATTCTTTTCCGCCATAACTAGACCGCGAATGAGTCCTCTCATCTTTTCTGATATTCCCAAACCGGCAGCATCATCAGCTGCTCGATTAATTCTATTTCCAGACGATAACTTTTCCATAGACTTTTGTAATCCGTTGTTGACCTTTAGACTATTATTATATGTGTTTAAAGCGGTTATATTATGATTTATACGCAATGATGTACACCTCTAGTAAATTAATTAACAATCTGTAAATATTATGAAATACAAGGTCAGTATATCATAACACTAAGCATAAAGAACCTATAATAGGGAATAAATTGGTTTAATTGTTGGATTAATTTTAGAAAATAGTTACTTTACTTTCTTTTTGAGGTAGTTCAAAAGAATTTCTCTAAAGACAATTAGCGAATAATAGAGGTTACTTTAATCATGTCATATTACTATAAAAATCCTTATTAATGAAGAGTTTAATATACGGTTGCCTGAAAAGCTAACCGATGTACCATCAAAAAGACACAGAAATCAATTGCCAACAAACATCCTAGGTCAAATCTATTAGTCAGCAGTTTATAAAATCATGAATTTCAAAAAAACAACTTACTGTAAGTATTTATTCTCCATTTCCCCATAAAAAAAGACCCTAGCATGGCTAGAGTCTTCTTTATTATGAAAATTAACGTAATAATTGTAATACGCCTTGTGGTTGTTGGTTCGCTTGCTTTGCGACTGCAGCTTTCACGTACAGAATAGACTATATCTTCACCCTAAATCTTTAGGGGCTGGGCACTTCGAACAGCCTTTGCTGCCCTACGGATTTCATTGTCATAGCTATGCCTTAGACTGTATATCCTAGTCGTTGAACCTTCTCCAAAGTTTCCTTACAGGAGCTTGGCTGCTGATTATCCATTGTCATATCTCAATCATTTTCAGACATTCACGCCGACCGTTTCCAGTTACGTTGTAGTTGATTAAGCTTTAGGAAGTTCCAGCAATTCACCCAGTAATGCTCTTACCCGTTACCAAGTAAGACGCCCTTTTTATCATTATCTCAGAAGTTGTAAAACTCCTTGAGGCATTTGATTCGATTGAGCTAACATTGCTTGTGCTGCTTGTGAAAGAATTGAATTCTTAGTTTGTTCCATCATTTCTTTCGCCATATCAACGTCACGAACACGTGATTCTGCAGCTGTTAAGTTTTCAGAAGATGTGTTTAAGTTGTTAATTGTGTGCTCTAAACGGTTTTGATATGCCCCAAGTTTAGAACGTTCTGCCGAAACAGTTTCAATTGCATCATTAATTACTGTAATTGCAGAGTTGGCAGCAGATTGAGAAGAAATATTAATACCAGCTTTAGCTACAGCGTCTGCAGTCTTTTCACCATTAGCAAATGTTGCGCTAGAAGCTGATTCGGTCTCTAAACCTACTACTACTTGATCCGTAGTACCCGTTGTACCAAGGTCTGCAATAGTATTAGTTCCAAAATCAAAAGTTAAACCAGAGTAGTTACCAGTAGTTACACTTAAAGAAGTAGCAGTTGTATCAGCAATTGTAATATCTTGAGTAGTTGCCCCGTCAGAAATTGTTACTTTAGCAGCGTTTCCTAAACTAGCTTCTGAACCTGCTTGTGTAGTATTAATTGAAGCACCTGTGCCTGTAACTGTTGGTGCAGTAGAAGACTCCTCACCAGCATTTTGGACTAATTTCAACGCACCTCCATCATCAGAAGCAGTATATTTAGCACTTAGAGTTGCATCATTATTTATCAATGTTGCAAGTTCTGCTGCGTCATTCCATTCTCCTGTTACACTAGCTGTACCGCTATAAGTGAACACTGTACCATCAATAGTTACATCATCCGTACCAAGTGTGATTGTGTAATCACCCGCAACAGCATTAGATGGTCCAGTAGCTGCAGTATAATTTAATGAAATAGTAGCTCCATCTACTACTTTTGCACCTAAGTTATCATTATTATAAGTAACGCTATCTACATTACCGCCAACAGAGGTAGTTGTAGCTTTAACCGTATCTCCCGAGACACCAAGCGTCTTAGCATCCATCGCTTTGATTGATAATGATAAATTTTGACCTGCATTTGCACCAATGTGGAATGTTGCAGTGCTTTCGCCATTTTCATCTACTGCACCATTTAATAATGATTTAGTATTAAATTCAGTATTATTAGCAATACGAGTAATTTCTTCTGCTAATTGGTCAACTTCTTTTTGAAGCTCTTCACGATCTTTATCTGTATTTGTATCATTAGAAGATTGAACTGCTAGTTCACGCATACGTTGAAGAATATCATGAGTTTCGTTTAATGCGCCCTCAGCAGTTTGAATCATAGAAATACCATCTTGAGCATTTTTAGCAGCCATATCTAAACCGCGGATTTGTCCACGCATTTTTTCAGAAATTGCTAAACCTGCAGCGTCATCCCCAGCTTTGTTAATACGTAAGCCTGAAGATAATTTCTCCATTGATTTAGATTGAGCAGTAGACGCCGTATTTAATTGACGGTGTGTGTTAAGTGCTGCGATATTGTGATTAATTCTCATTATAATTTTCCTCCCTGGAATGTTTGACCCACGTCCTTGTGGGCAAATTTTGTTTTATGTAGAAGAGAAGTTAGCCGGCCGGTCTGGCTTCTCTTGCTGACACTATTATTATCGGAAGAACTTTTTTTTGTTTAATAGTTTTCTAATCTTTTTTTCTTTTTTATTTCAACTTATCAAATAACGATAAATCCTTAACTACTGCCTCGGTATTTGAATCCGATATATCCTTCCTCAGCTCACCTCGGATGATGTCCACATGCCGTGGTGCCCTGATTCCCACTTTTACCTGGTCTCCTTTCACTTCGGTAATGACGATTTCAATTTCTTCATCAATCCAGATTGTTTCGCCTACTTTTCGTGTTAATACGAGCATGTGTTCATACCTCCTTTTTATCTACAGCTAACTGATGACGGATTGCGTAATCTTCTTCTAAAATAATTTGTTTCGCTTTTTGATTTTCAATATTTAATACAATCGGTGCTTTCATATTAACTGTAGAATTTTCAAGCGTATCTTTTAAAGACACAAGAACAAATACTGCAACTTCTTTGGCATTTTTAATATCTAGCGCCTGAATAACCGAGTCTTCCACTTCAAAGTTATACCCTGCAATTATAGCGTATGGGCTTGTAATAATAAATGCCAGCTCCGTTGTTTTTAAGGATTGCAGTACTTGATACGCACTCCCCTCCGATAATGGCAGCTGAACAAATTCCTTCTCATCTTCAAAACCAGGTAAACCATGCTCAAATTTGATAATTTGAGTTGGTTTAATTTCAACTTCACCCATATAAGCTGTTGTAATTTTCATTGTATTCTCCTTTTATACTAGCCAATCAATTTTCAATGAGGGGTATTGCTGCATTTCCACATTTACTTTCCCTGGTGTGTAGTTATGAATTGGCTTGTTTATTTTGGTATTATTAATTACTTTTTGTGGCTCCACCTGAACTTCAGTCAATCCGGGTGTGAAATTTATCTTGACGCTATCGGCTTTCGGAATAAATTTGATTCCTAAGCTAGAATACGGCTGTCTTCCAGTTCTTTTTGCCTGATCAGCAAGTGGATTGCCGCCGTTTTCAATTTTCATGAGCTCTATTCCCTCTTGAACTCTTCTAGCCAGTCCTTCCATTGCTGTTTGCTTACTGTACTGGGCAACCTCGGCTGTTCGGCTGCGTGAACTCATTAAATCAAGGCTTTCTCGCATTTCAACCGAATCAATGGAAAGCTCCGATTTCGTTGTTCGGATAGACATTTCGGCTTTTGGTTGCTGAAGATCCAAATCGGCTTTTGGCTGCTCGATTTGTTGAACCGGTCTTTGTGTTGTCAGTCCAATTTGGCCTCTAGTTGTCTGTAATTGAATTTGCGGGATATTCATGTTGTCCCTCCCTTTAAAGAAAGCGCTTGGCACAATGTGTCCAAACGCTTTTTCATTATCTTAAAAAGTCTGCTAATGTTGGTTGAATAATTTTTGCACCTACCGATAAGGCGGCACGGTGAATCGATTCCTGGGTAATCATTTGTGTAATCGTTTTTTCGTAATCGATGTCTTCATTTTCCGACATGCGCTTTGTTGCGATTACTTCTTGTGATTGCAAACGTGTGTCCATTAATTCCACACGGTTTTGAAGTGCACCGATTCCCGCTCTCGTTTCAAGAAGTTTGTTCATGTTTGTATCAATTGTGGAAAGATGCTTTGAAAGCTCGCTGCCTGTTGCACCGCCTTCAATCGCTGCGCTGATATCTCCAAACATTCTATCAATATCTTTAAATACATCAATCGGCGTACTATTAATCGGCAACATAATCCCGCTAAACACTTCAATTTCAATCGGTTTTGTAAATGCTGGATCATCTACAAAGTTTTTACCATCAAATGGTGCAGTCGTAGTTTTTGTACCGCTAAAAATATAACGGTCCCCGATTTTCGTATTCGCCAAGTTTTGAATATGTTCTCTTATTTGCTGAAGTTCACTATTTATTTTTTTGCGATCATCTGTAGTATTAGTGTCGGATGAAGCCTGTACCATCAATTCATTTGCTCGCTGAATCGAAGAGCCAATTTTATCGAATGTATCATCTGTCGTATCAAGCCAATTATGCGCTTCACCGATATTGCGGGCAAATTGCTCCACATTATTCAACTCGGCACGGTAGTTAATCCCCTTCATAGCAGTAACGGGATCATCTGACGGACGATTCACTTTTTTTCCCGTGTTAACTTGCTCCTGAAGTTTCCCCATTTTTTCATAGCTGTTCGATAAATTACGCAGCATATTACCTGAAAGCATTGATTGTGTCACACGCATTTTGGTCTACCTCCTATAATCCGGCGCGGCCCATGCCGTTGATTATTTTATCAAGTGTTTCATCGATTACGGTAATCATACGGGCATTGGCATTGTATGCCTGCTGGAATGTAATCATATTTGTCATTTCTTCATCGAGCGATACAGAACTTACCGAGTCGCGGCGTTCTTTTACTGCCTGTTGTAGTGTACCCGCATTATATTCAAGACGTGCTGCCTGCTGCCCGTCTACACCGAGTTGTCCAATTAAGCCTTCAAAGTATGTTTGGACACTCAGATTATCCAAATCTTCTAACCCGACAAACTTCATATTTGCCAGAAGTAATGCATTTTTTCCGTTTCCTGCTTCTGCGTTACCTGGATCAGAATCTGAAGCTGCAATTGTGCTCGGATTTTTTATAATCGTATCTGATACATAAATATTTTCTGCTGTAATGCCCGTTACTAGCGGATCATTTGAAATAAAGAAGTCTTCTCCTTGATTTCCTTCCAAATCTGTTCCGCTTTTATGAATTTCATTGAACTTCTCAGCAAAAGCTTTTGCCATGTCATTTAGTTTATTGATCATTTCCGGGAAGAGCCCTGTTGTATTACCATCTTTATTTGTATAACCATAAGAATTCACTAATGATTTAAATTTCCCCAGGTCGCTAAAGTCATTAATGTCAACAGTAGTACCTGTTTGAGACCAGTCAGCCGGAAGATTAGTATCATTGCCCTCACTGTCTAATTTCACAAGTGAAATACCAGTCATATCGCCAACTGGTGTAACACCGTCATCTGCTCGAGTAGTACGGAATTGTGCAAAGTCTTTTCCGTCTACGAGTTTTAGTTTTGAACCATCTTTTAATAGAAGGCTTACAGTAACCGGCCCCTCTGCAATAGCTAAGGAGTTTCCGCCTGAACCTTTTTCCGAGCGCTTTACTTCAATCGGAAAATGTGTCGCAAGCTCATCAATTAAATTATCACGTGCATCATATAAATCGTTTGGCATATAGCCATTCGGTTCGATTGCTTGGATTTGTGCATTTAAATCGCCAATTTGTTTTAAAATTGAGTTTGCGTCTCTTAATTGAATGCCCAGTTCCGCACCTGCATTGTCCTGGATTTTCTTAATCGAGTTATACATGTAATGGAAAGAATCCGCTACGGCAATCCCGCGCTGTACAACAACTGCACGTGTTCCACCATTTTCAGGACGGACATTTAAATCCTGCAGTGAATTCCATAATTCGTTCAACGATTCTGCCAAACCGTAATCAGATGGCTCATTCAACACATCTTCTAATTGACTGATAGAATGAGATCTTGTTTGCCAGTAACCTAGTTTATGTGTCTCCTGTCTATATTGCTGATCTACGAAACTATCGCGAATTCGCTGTACAGAATGTGCTTGTACCCCTGTACCAATATGCCCCGCCGATTTACCTGTATTTAAACCCGGACTTGGGAATCCCGGTGTTGTTTCCATATTAACGCGTTGACGCGAATAGCCGTCTGTATTGGCATTTGAAATATTATGTCCTGTTGTATAAAGCGCCGATTGCTGCGTAAACAGACCGCGCTTGCTTGCTTCAAGTCCCATAAATGTTGAACGCATTGTAGGACCTCCCTTTTAAGTGTGTTTGTCTTAAATTTCGATATACTTCCAATAAAAAACGCATGTATTGCCCCCGCAGCATGCGGAAGCTTACATGCGATTAGGCTTTAAATTCATTGAATGACCGTTTCGTTACTTCTGTATTTCCACGTACTTCCGCACCGGAATAATTGAACTGTTCCGTACGTTGCGGGCGCATTGCATCCAATGTAATGTTAATAAACTGCAGTGAGTTCATGACCAATTTCTGGTTCAAATCGTTTTGCATCTTTAATTGATTCAGCAATTCGATTAGTCGTTCGCGAACACTGACCAATTCTTCTGTGGATTCGCCATTTTCAGCGGCCTTTATCACATCGGCAACAGACGGTGTGTCAGTGAGAGCAAATCCTTTTGCTCGGAGGTAATCCGTTACCATCGACTGACGCTGTTGTTCAAGTGTGTTAATCGCCGCTACATGTGCCTGCTCATTTTTGATGAGCTGATCAAGCTTTTCCATATCACCTTGCTTAATGTATTCCGTTTTCGCAAGCGCTAGTTCCAACAGACTTTTATGCATTTTCTCTAGCTTCTCCAGCGTGACGACAATATTGGCAATTGACATGTATTAAGCGCTCCCTTGCTCATAAATTTTCTGTGATTAACCTTTGAAGAATTTCAGCATATCATCAGCAACCTGATTTGCATCTACTTTATAATTTCCTGAATCGATGTCTTCTTTGATTTTCTTCACACGTTCGGCACGTTCAGTTGCATAAGTCGAATTCGCCTGCATTTCTTTTGCTTTTGTTGAAATTTCGATCTGGTCTGCAAATGTTTTTTGAGTTTCTTCTGTTTTTACAGGTCGTGCTTGCTTATTGTAATTATTGATTGCTTGTATACCTATTGGATTAATCTTCATATTTATAGACCTCCTCTTAAAATCATTTTTGCCTCGATTCGGCTTTACGTCCACACGATGTGAATCAGTCAACCGTTGTCGCACGACGCGGCGATTTTAGGTTAACTTCAAATAACCGAACCTTCGACTTCCGCGCGGGGCTTAAACTTCTTTCAGCTAATAAAGTTAAAAGCTTCGTCTACATTTTATTTCGACTGCTTTTACCAATTGTTTATGCTTCAGTACAAAAAACTGGACTTATGTAGTATATTATTATGCTCATTTTACTGAAAATAAAAACGAAGTCCTATTTAAACGACTCCGTTTTAGACAATTATTTCTTCTCAGAAAGATATGTTCCACGTTCACGACGTTCAATATCATCACGAAACTCTTTTGCGGCATCAAAAGTTCGCAACTCTGATTTTAATTCATTTTGACATTTTTCACATAACTTACCTGAATTTGTGATTTTTCCACAATTATCGCATGGATACCCGAGGTTCGGAAACATCGCCGGGTGTAAACGACCTTTTCGTACCCATCTATAAAGCAAATCACGCTCAACTCCTGTCGCCTCTACAATACGGTCAACATTTGCTGCACGGTTTTCACGCTTACGAAGGAAACGATATACTTCCTGATACAGATCCTCTTCTTTTTGTGCACAGTTATGGCAAACTTCCCTCAAGCCAGTATAGTTAAAAAAAGCATTACATTCCGGGCAATTTCTTAATTCAGCCATTTTGAGCCCTCCTTCTTCGTACAATCTACTATTTGTTCATTATACAAAATAATTCAATAACTAAAATTGAAGACTTTCCAACATCTTGATAGGTTTTAATTTTACCCATGGATTAATGTAAATCCATCCACCGTTTTCGCCCCCGCTTCCAGAAGCACTTTCTTTGCATGGTTTAAAGTCGTCCCTGTAGTATAAATATCGTCCACTACAAGTAAATTTTTATCTTTTATTGCATTTGGGTTGATAACTTCGAAGAGCTGCGGAGTTTTTAGACGTTCTTTTCTTGTTTTAAGTGATTGCTGTTCCTTCGAAAGCTTTGTTAATTGGTGGGCAAATGGGATTTTCGCCGCTTTTAGCAACTCATCGACATGCGCGAATGTTCTAAGTTTCAAGTTTTCAGAATGCATCGGAATCGGGATAATAAGGCGGGTTTCGTCTTTAAGCTGTTCGTGAAGGGTTTTACTGAATACTTTCGCAAGGAGTATATCGTGAAGAAACTTATAGCGGTGCAGATAGTCTTTCATCGCTTCATTATAGTGAAATAAAGATACAACGTCTTCTTCTTGTTGCTGCTCGATTCGTTGAAAGCGCTGTTCGCATCGGGGACAAATAGTTTGAGGCAGTGTATTTAGAAGCAGTTCTTTCCATCCGATATTTTGTTGAAGCTCACGGTCACATAAGAGGCAATTCAAGATGGGTCTATTCATGACGGTTCATCTCCAAAATTTTTTTGCGTGCACGGTCCATTTCCATCGTGATGCCATGGTGAAAAAATACGATATCACCAGTAGGATACTGTACATTCCGACCAACTCTTCCGCTAATTTGAATAAGTGCACTGGATATAAATATAGGATTTTCGGCTCCGACTACAGCTACTTGGATGTTTTTGATTGTGATTCCGCGTTCCAATATCGTCGTAGTTAATAGACCTTTCCGTTGTTCATTGCGCAATTGCAGAACTTTCTCTTTCCGATCGGGGTCTTCGGAATGTACACTTTCAATAGTAGATTCAATTTTTTGAAACAGAGGTTTTGCTTGTTCCATTAATTCGATTGTCGGGAAGAAAATAAGGAAAGGTTCGTTTTTTTGAAGTCTTTGGTACAGCCAGGCTTGGAGCTTTTGTGGAATTTTATTTTTCTGAAGTGCCTTTTCATAATTCCAAAGTGCCTGGAACCTGGGAACAGGTAAAGGATGACCATGGAATCTTCTTGCGATAAATGAGGAGCCCCAGTTTTCTGTTTTTTGCTGTAGGAGCAATTTTTTCGATGGAGTGGCTGTAACGAATGCAATCGGGGCATCCGGTTTTTTCGCTTTCATTACTGCACTCTGCAACGCCTCATCATAAATATACGGAAAGGCATCTGCTTCATCGACAATCATGACATCAAATGCATGCTCAAACCGATATAGCTGATGTGTCGTTGCCAGGACAAGTTGCGCGAACTGAGTGTTCGTTTCTGCACCACCGTAAAGCGCATGGATCGTAATCTTTTGGAATACCTGTTGAAAACGTGGATACAATTCTAAGACTACATCTGTCCTAGGTGATGCCACACAAACTTTCTTTCCAGCTTTAAGTGAATCGTATATTGCAGAAAAAAGAATCTCTGTTTTTCCAGCACCACAAACTGCTTCTAAAAGATGATTTTTGTGTTGGGAAATACTTTCTGCAAGTTCATCTGCCGCTTTTTTCTGGTGAGATGTCAGGTTGCCGTTCCATGCAAACTGAACTTGTGATTTTTGTTTTCGAGTGTCCGTTCCCTTCCAGATAATCAATTCATCACAACTGCACATTCGCCCCATCATAATACAATGCCGGCAATAGTGACAGATTTTTTGGCACTTCGCACAGTGAAAAGACACGAATTTATAAGATTGCTCATTGAGACAACGACGGCAAATCAACTTTGGTTTTGTAGTGACAGCGGGGACAGTTTCAAAATAGCCACGATTGATATAAGTGTCGATTTTTTGCTGAGGAAATGGTGTGTGGTTGCGGGACCAGATCCGGCCGGTGAAGAAATTTGCGATTGCTGGTTCCAAAATCAGACCAGAGTATCTGATATGGGTTGGAGAATTTTGTTTGTCTGAAATATTGAAAGGATTGAGTAGCCGATAGTGTTTTTTCATTGAGATTGTAGACATAATTTCCGCTCCTTTATTTGATTTTGATGATATTCGATACTGAGCTAATGCTTAAAAAATTCTACTTTCCACATTACTTAAAAAATTTTCTACTTTTCACTCTTAAAGTTCTACTTTCTCCCCTTCACGTTCCACTTTCACCTTAAAACTGTCTACTTTCCGTGAAGGAATTTCCACTTTCCGCCTAATACTTCTAATAACGACAACCGCTTCTACTTCTCTCCGTTCACATTCTACTTTCACCTTAAAACTTTCCACTTACCCTGAAAAAATTTCTACTTTCCGCCCACTAACTTCTAATACCGACAACCGCTTCTACTTATCCCTGCTCACATTCCACTTTCAACCGAAAACTTTCTACTTTCCACGGCCCGTGTTCTACTTTCCACCTACAAACTTCTAATATCCCTCGCCGCGACCCGCCGCCCCCCACTTAAAAACAAAAAACAGCCACTCTCCCTAAGAAGTAGTGACTGTTAAGCCTAAAAACAAAATTATTTCTTAATCCATCCCATTGCAATCGCACCTTCACCTAAGTGAGTACCGATTACTGGACCGAAGTAGCTTAGTGTAAAATCGACTGTAGGGTACGTCGCTTCCAGAGACTTCATCCATTCGCGTGCTTCTTCCTCACAGTTGGCGTGAATAACTGTTGCTTGAAGGGCACCGTGCTTTTCGACTGCCGAAGCGAGTTGTTCTTCCACTCGGCGTAGTGCTTTTTTGCGTGTACGGATTTTTTCAAATGGCACGATGACTTTGTTCTGGAATGTTAAAATCGGTTTTACTTGAAGCAATCCGCCGATTAATGCGGCTGCTGCTGATAAACGACCGCCGCGCTGCAGATGCTGTAAATCGTCGACAATAATATAATCATCCATCGAACCTTTCAAATCATTCAAGTGTGCCATAATCTGCTCGCCTGAAGCGCCTTCCGATGCAAGTTTAGCAGCTTCTTTTACATAGAAGCCCTGCAAGTAGGCTGCCACTTCCGAATCAAATGCGTGAACGTTTACGCCTTCCACCATTGCGCCCGCTTGGACAGCACCTTGGAAAGTTCCGCTGATTCCGCTTGATAAGTGAATCGTTACAATTTCATCATAATCTTTTCCTAAAGTTTCAAAAAGCTCGACAAATTTTCCGACAGACGGTTGCGTTGTTTTCGGAAACTCCGCTGCACCGCGCACACGGTCGTAAAATTCTGAAGCTGTAATATCAATTTCTTCATCGTAAAATGTTCCTTCAATGTTTACACTTAGAGGAATCATATGGACATTGTACGAATTTCGTTCTTCAAGTGTTAAATAGGCTGTACTATCTGTAACAATTGCTGTTTTCATCGCTCTCCCACTCTCCTATGTTCACTAGTTTACATGAACTCACTATAATTGTGAACGGTATTTTGCCTTTCTTATAGGGAACTCCACACATTCTCACCTTCGTCACTATATGAAAAAAACATCTTGGCATCCATTCGCGCAAGATGTTTTTACTATATATTATAGAAGATACGATTTTATTCACTGCCGATATAATAGATGCTCGAAACTTTCCAACCGTCTTCCTTCTTCAAAACCGTTACTTGGCGGCCCACACCGGATAGTTCTGCACCTGTATCAATTTCTTTCGTTTCTGTCGTTAAATTGGAAAATACTTGTGCTTCATCTTCGCTGTATTTAACAATTGTAATATCTTCTGCCGTACGTTTTACATCATATTGATTAAACACGTCGGAAACCGCTTCGATATCTTCGTCATAATTAAAACCTGACGCATTTTTGGAAATTATATTTTTATAACGTTCTAAATCTTTTTCATTAAAGGCTGCAATATATTCATTAAACGCAGATATAATATTATTTTTTTCTTCCTCCGGGACATCTGCCTCTTCCTGAATTGAATCACCCATCATTTCAAAGCCTACAGTACCTTCGTCGATCGTTTTCTGCAGATTTTCAGGTGAAGCTTCTTGTTCATTCCCGCAAGCTGCCAGTACAAAAACCGCTAGTACAGCTACCAACCATTTTTTCATAATTTTACAACCTCCCGCAAAACATTTTAGCACACAATATTGGAAAAACCCATCTTGTACAACATAGCATGTGATGATGTTTTTTCTTATACAAATTTCATTAAAAACCTAAATTTCTTTATGAACAAAAAAATTCGATGCACGAATTATTTGCTATTGCCTTCAAAACATTAGGACGAAACTTGTTCACAGATGTTTCATAGAATACACGGCTAAAACTATTTATTAATCGGCAATAATATGCAAAAATAAAAACAGGGAGGCGAAATCGAATCCCTGTTTTAACGTTTAATATGTAATTAACGTACTTCTACCCAGCCGTTTTTGATGGCTGTTACTACTGCTTGTGTACGGTCATTAACATTCATTTTTTGTAAAATACTTGATACATGGTTTTTAACTGTTTTTTCCGAGATGAATAATGTCTCACCGATTGTACGGTTCGATTGGCCATCTGTTAATAATTGAAGCACTTCACATTCACGCTTCGTTAATAAATGGAATGGGCGGCGAATTTCTGTTTGATGGAAATTACCTTTATTTTCGTGCTCTGATAGTCGACGGAATTCCGCAACCAGATTTTTTGTTACTTTCGGGTGCAGGTAAGAACCACCGTTAGAAACAACTTTGATCGCTTCAACGATTTCATCGGCATCCATTTCTTTCAGCATATAGCCAAGTGCACCTGATTTTAATGCGTGTGTTACATATGATTCGTCATCATGAATCGATAAAACCATTACTTTCGCATCCGGATATACAGCAAGTAAATCAGCTGTTGCTTCTACACCGTTTCTGCCCGGCATATTAATATCCATTAATACAACATCCGGTTCGTTTTGTTCATATAAGTTAACGATATCTATACCGTCATCACCTTCAGCAACAACCTCGAATGTATCTTCAAAATCTAAAATACGTTTTACCCCTTCACGGAATAATTGGTGATCATCTACAATAATAATTTTCGTCATTTCGAAACCCCCTGGAATTCTGCTATCTAATCTCTTCATCTTTTGTCGGCAATGGTATTTTCATTAAAATCGTTGTACCCTTACCGATGCTGCTGCTAATTTTCAAAGAACCTTTCAGCAGTTCAATTCTTTCTCTCATTCCCATAATACCGAAAGATCCTTCACGAACGCTTTCTGTATCAAATCCAACCCCATTATCTTTTACTACAACATTAATTTCGTCACATAACCACTCTAGTTTAACAATAATCAGGTTTGGTTTTCCGTGTTTCAATGCATTGTTTACACTTTCCTGCACTAAACGGAAAACAGCCACCTCATAATCTGAAGGGATTCTGCGCTCGTTATTATATGAAAGGAACTGAATCTCAACACCCGGATTGTACTCCATAATCGTAGATAAATACTTTTTCAATGTTGGATCAATACCTAGGTCATCAAGTGCCATTGGACGTAAATCATAAATAATGCGGCGTACTTCGGATAAGGCGTTGCGTACGCTTATTTTCAAATCATGAATTTCTTTTAAAGCGGCGTCGGATCCTTTTTCTCGGAAAGTGCGGTCAATTAAATTCGAACGCATCAGCACATTCGCCATCATCTGTGCAGGCCCATCATGAATTTCGCGCGATAAACGCTTTCGTTCTTCCTCCTGGGCTGCGATAATACGTATACCAAAATCCTGTTTGATTTTTGCCTGTTCAAGTGCTGCCCCGACATTTTTCAGGTCAGTCGTCAAAAAGTTAATAACAACATTCACTTGATTCACGATATGATCCGCTCTTTCAATCGTATCATAAAGTGTGCGCAGGCGTCTTTCCAAATCATCACGCTTATCTCTTAGCTGCTTTTCACGCTCCCGGCAAAGAGAGACCTTTAATTGTAAATTACTTGTATTTTCATAAGCAGCACGTATTTGCTCTTCTGAATGATTATTGAAACTTTTACTCACAACGACTAATCGCTGTCTAGATAATTGAAGCAACTTTTCCAAGTTATCACTTTCATCTATTATAATCTTAATTTCATGACGCACAACTTCCAGCTCTTGTTGCATCTCTTCGAAGTTTCTGCGGCTTTGTTCGCTTATAATAAATACATCATCTTTCGAACTTGTAATAGTTTCCAACATTCGATTAAATATTACATCAAGCGAGGCGATGTCTATTTGATTGTTTTCTAGCACTTTTTCCCCACCTTACTTAGTCAGAATGCGAACTACTCTATCTTTTTACTTTGTAACCTACTAATATAGTACATACATATTATATCATTAGTAAATCATTTTTTAAGTTAAATTATAACCACAAATTTGAAATCAAATTGTAATATTAAGGAGAATCGATAATGAGAAATAACTACATTACAGTAAAAGGTTACGGAGAATCAGAAATCATCATATCCAAATCGCGTTTTTTAACTTATGTAGAACGCGTCGAAACAGAAGAAGAAGCGATTCTCTTTATTGATAAAATAAAAAAGATGCATGCATCGGCTACCCATAACTGCTCCTGCTATATGATCGGTGAGCATGATCAGATCCAAAAGGCGAATGATGACGGGGAACCAAGTGGCACTGCAGGCGTCCCTATGTTAGAAGTTCTAAAAAAACAAGGTTTAAAAGATACGGTCGTTGTCGTCACTCGCTATTTTGGCGGCATAAAGCTAGGCGGAGGCGGTTTAATCCGCGCCTACAGTAAAGCAACGACAGAAGGTATCGCAGCTGCTCAAGTTGTTGAGCGAAAATTACATTATTTAATGAAAATTGGGATTGATTATGTGTGGTTGGGGAAAATAGAAAATGAGATACGCGGTTCCCACTACCCTCTTCATGATATTCAGTATGCCGAAAATGTAGAAATTTATGTACACGTTTTAAAAGAAGAAGAGCAAACTTTCATTGACTGGATTACAGAACTGACAAATGGCCAGGCTGTGATCACACAAGAAGATGCACTTTTTATCGAGTTTTTGAAAGAATAGTGTAATTAAGCGTCATATAATACATGATTTCGTAACTTTACGACATAAGTAGATTATAGTATATTAGATAAGATTACGAATTAACTATAATAGCCAATTTAATATAGTAACCTATCCCTAACCTAGAGGAGAATCTTTATGAAAACAAGGCAAAATAAAAAGAAAGGCTCTTCGAAATTCAGATTGTTTCTTAAAGTTACGACGCTTTTGACTCTTTCGCTCGTAATTTGTGCAACAGCATACGGCGTCTATTTGACGAAGCAAGCCGAACATGCTGCAAACAGTGCATATGAAGAAATCGAGGACCGCAAAATTCCGGAACAACGAGAAGTAAAAGTAGAGCCGGCCCAAGACAATGTTTCGATTTTAATTTTAGGTGTCGATGATAGTGATAAGCGCGGACAAGGTGCAGACAATTCCCGCACAGATGCCCTCCTGCTTGCCACTTTAAACAATAAAACAAAAACAGTTAAACTAGTAAGTATCCCACGTGATTCATATGTTTACATCCCTCATATCGGATATAACGATAAAATCAACCATGCGCATGCGCGTGGTGGCACACTTGCTTCAATTGAAACTGTAGAAGAATTATTTGATATTCCAATTGATTATTATTTACGTGTAAACTTTAATGCCTTCATTGATATTGTCGATGCATTAGGCGGTATTGAAGCAGAAGTACCTTACGCAATGCTTGAAAAAGACGAGTTCGACCGCAACACTGTCAACTTGCAGCCAGGATTGCAAACATTGGGTGGCCGTGAAGCATTGGCTCTTGCCCGCACACGTAAACAGGACAATGATATTGAACGCGGTAAACGCCAACAGGAAATCATTCAGGCGATTGCTACTAAAGCAGCATCATTCACATCCATTTCAAAATACGATGACATTTTATCAGCTGTCGGAAACAATATGAAGACAGATATGACATTTACGGAAATGAAATCTTTCTTCAGCTATTTAACAAACGGCATGCCTCGTATTGATACATTGACATTGGAAGGCTATGACGATATGTCGACAGGCGTTTATTATTACAAGTTGGATCAAGAAGCACTTGAAGAAACGAGCCATATTTTAAAAAGTCATTTAGGACTTACTCCTGAATCGACAAACATTTCAGGCACAAGCTCACAATCAAATTCAGCTTATACAACTAGAACGGATACAGATACACAATAAATTGATAAACCAATCTCCGCGAGTAATGCGGGGGTTGGTTTTTTATTTGGTGTTTCTACCTATAATAAAGTGTGTGTTTCCGTCATTAAAATTCACACTTTCTACTTTTTCGACCATTTATTCTACTTTTCCCTGAACAGTTTCTACTTTCGCTGCGAAACTTTCTACTTATAGTTCAGTCCGTTCCACTTTCCCCACATAACTTTCTACATTCCCCCTATGCTTTGCAAAAAAATCCCCACAACAAAAAAACAAGCAAACAGCATAATGCCATTTACTTGTTTCGGTCTTTTCACTTATTAAATATTCTTACGAGGTTGAGTAACGGTTTATAGTTTTTGCCGGCAAGGCCGATAATTTCTACAAACAGCTCAATCGCCACTAATATTACGGCAATGAGTAAAATCGCGCCCCATACTTTTGCCATTGAGAAGATGACAGCAGCAAGACCGAACATTGCAGCCATTGCATAAATAATTGTCACAGTTTGACGATGTGAGAATCCTAAATCCAATAAGCGGTGGTGTAAATGCGATTTATCCGGATCCGACCACTTTTTACCGCTGCGCAAACGACGAACGATTGCGAAGAATGTATCAGAAATCGGAACTCCTAACATAATAACCGGGATAACGAACGAAATCACCGCTACGTTTTTAAATCCTAGTAGTGCGAGCACCGAAATCATAAATCCTAAAAACAGTGCACCTGTATCCCCCATGAAGATTTTCGCAGGGTGGAAGTTGAAAAACAGGAATCCGATTGTTGCAGCCGCCAATATTGCAGCCATTGCGATAACAATGCCATTCCCCATGATCATCGCCATTACAGCCAATGTCATTAAAGCAATTGTGGATACACCTGCAGCTAGTCCATCAAGACCATCAATTAAATTAATTGCATTTGTAATACCGACAATCCAAATGATTGTGAACGGAATTCCTAACCAGCCGAATTCCAGTTCCCCACCAAACGGTAAGTTAATATTGTCAATTTGAATACCGCCGACAAATACAACAATACAGGCAGCGATCACTTGGCCAAGCAATTTAGCTTTAGCGGAAATTTCACGCATATCATCAACGATACCTGTTGCTACAATAATTGTCGCGGCGATTAAAATCGCGTATAAGTAGTCACTTTCGAAGTTCGTGACAAATTTTAAAAGTAATATCCCGATCATAAACGCACCAAAAATTGCTAAACCGCCTAATCGTGGCATAATGCGTGCATGCACTTTACGATAGTTCGGGGCATCTACAGCTCCAAGGCGAAAAGCCAATCGCTTCACAAGCGGAGTTAGTATAATAGCAGCAATAAAAGCTACGATTAAAGACACGTAAATCATGTCTCTCCTCCTTAATTTTTTGTAGTATTAAGCATTACAATAAATCGCCTTTTGGAGATTCATTAAACTCTACATTTTTATTCAACATAAGTATAGCATGAACAAATCATAAAATATAGCTTAAATTCCTTCCACTATTTATTCAGCCCACATAAATTTAACATCTATTAATCTTCTCCTAAATTACTAATTTCTTGTAAGCTTTCAAATTATCAAATAAGTACCATTATTAATTTGGTTCCTATCCAGTTTATTTATATTACTCCTATGAATTCCCTTTTGGTCAGTAGTCTTTTTACGCATTATTTGATAAAATAACGAAGTGTCTACTATATTAAAGTAGCCAATTTCAAAGGAGAGTAAAATAATGTTCTCAATTTTCAAACGTAATAAAGAGCAAACAAGTGCTCGAGAGCTAAAAAGATACTACAAAACGGTAGAGCAGATTAACAGCCTCGAAGCAACATATAGTCCCATGTCTGACGAAGAACTTCGAAATATGACATTTACATTTAAAGAGCGTTTAGAAAACGGTGCTCAGCTAGTTGATATTATCCCTGATGCATTTGCTGTTGTCCGTGAAGCTTCTAAACGTGTATTAAACATGCGCCACTTTGATGTGCAATTAATCGGCGGTCTAGTACTGACTGAAGGTAATATTGCCGAAATGCCTACTGGTGAAGGTAAAACACTCGTTGCCTCACTCCCTTCTTACGTACGTGCATTGGAAGGCAAAGGTGTTCATGTAATTACGGTAAACGATTACCTTGCAAAACGTGACTTCGACTTAATCGGGCAAATTCACCGTTTCCTAGGGTTAACTGTTGGACTGAATGTTCCGATGATGGAACCTGCAGATAAAAAGGAAGCGTACAATGCGGATATTACATACGGTGTCGGTACGGAATTCGGATTCGACTACCTGCGTGATAATATGGCACATACAATCGGCGATAAAGTACAGCGTCCATATCACTTTGCGATTATCGATGAGGTTGATTCGGTTTTAATCGATGAAGCGAAAACACCGTTAATCATTGCTGGTAAAATGGGTGCAAACGAAGAATTGCACCGGATTGCTGCAATGTTAGCGAAACGTTTCAAAGAGGAAGAAGATTATGATTTTGATGACGAAACGAAAGCAACTTCGTTAACAGATCAAGGGATCGAAAAAGTTGAGGCGGCATTCGGTGTCGATAACCTTTATGACTTAGAACACCAAACATTGTACCATTACGTAATTCAGGCAGTACGTGCACACGTTATGTTTGAACGTGATGTTGATTACATCGTACGTGATGACAAAATCGAATTGGTCGATATGTTTACAGGCCGTATTATGGAAGGCCGTTCACTATCTGACGGTTTACATCAGGCGATTGAAGCGAAAGAAGGCGTGACAATCACCGAGGAAAACAAAGCACAGGCACAAGTTACAATTCAGAACTATTTCCGTATGTATCCGACATTATCAGGGATGACAGGTACTGCGAAAACTCAGGAAAAGGAAATTTTAGAAGTTTACGGTATGCGTGTTATTCAAATACCGACAAACCGTCCACGTCGACGTCTTGATCAGCCGGATATCGTATTCGAAAACATCGAACAAAAATACGAATATGTGGCACAGGAAGCATTGCGTCGTCATGAAAAAGGACAGCCGGTATTAATCGGGACAACTTCTATTTTACAGTCAGAAAAAGTAGCAAGTTACTTGAAAAAACACGGTCTAAAATTCCAATTATTAAATGCGAAAACAGTCGAGCAAGAAGTTGAGTTAATCTCGGAAGCAGGACAAAAAAATCGTATTACCGTTGCAACTAACATGGCTGGACGTGGTACGGATATCGTATTAGGTGAAGGCGTTGAAGATCTTGGTGGTTTATTTGTAATCGGTACTGAAAAACATGAAAGCCGTCGTGTCGATAACCAGTTACGTGGGCGTTCAGGCCGTCAAGGTGACGTAGGTGAAACTCGCTTTATCCTTTCGATCGAAGACGATATGTTCAAGCGTTTCGCAAAAGATGATGTCGAGAAATTCCGCAAAAAGATGACGACTAACGAAATCGGTCTCATTCAGAACAAAGAAGTTTCAGAGCTGATCGAACGTACTCAGCGTATCGTTGAAGGCGCACACTTCTCTATGCGTGAATACAATTTAAAGCTGGATGATGTGATTAATGATCAACGTCGAGTAGTTTACGATTTACGTGATAAAGTATTACGCAATGAAAATATTTTGGAACATCTCGTGACAATGATGAAGGAAACTGTTGATTTTGCTGTTCGTGAAAATGCCCCGGAAGATAAAGACGTACTTGAGTGGGATTTCGATAAAATGGAACGCACAGTAAACTCATTATTCTTAACACCTGTTACGGTGAACCGTGAAGAAATTAAAGTAAAGAAAATACTCGATGCAATGGACCCTTCCGTAAAAGAATTAACAGAAGTTATCGAAGGTTTTGCAGAAAACGATCAAATTATGGCGATCATTCCGCAAGTTATGTTGAGCTTTATCGATCAAATGTGGATAAAACATTTAGAACAAATGGCTCACTTAAAAGAAGGTATTGGCTTACGTCATTACCAACAGGAAGATCCAATGCGTATTTACCAACGTGAAGGACTAGAATTATTCGGTAAAAACTATCAGGAACTACGTCGCAAAATAGTAGAAGAACTTGTAACATTTATGAAAAACATTACGATGAATGTGGAGGAATAGCAGATGGGTTTATTCGATTTATTTAAAAAAGGTGATAAAGTAGGTAAAGACAGTGCTGTTGATTCTTCATCAGTCGTAAAAACATCGGGTGAGACTTCTAAAAAAGGTGCAAACCGCGATGTAATTACTAAATTATCGTTCCATCCTGAGTGGGATGTACCTCAGGAACAAAAATATGTTTTTAACTTCCTAGCGAATGATTTAGCACCATTGAAACCAAATCAATTATCATTGTCGGCTATTAATATCGAACCTTCAATGGCAAACGGTTCTTGGAATGTAAAAGCATTTTTCCGTTCTTCATTATCTGAAGCAATTGAATTGGGCGAAATCGAACTATTAATTTTAGATAAAGATGATAACCGCGTTGCTTCACATTACTTTGATTTTAAAGAGCTGGGTGTAATCCCTGCAGAAAGTGCACGTCCTTGGATTTTCACATTCCCTGCTTCTTCAATTACAGCAGACGAAGTGCCTGAAGAAGGCTGGAAAATTTCATTCAACTTACTTTCATTACGCGGTCACCAATTGGACTTGGACGATACATGGAAGAAACAATTACCGAAAGACCAGCAAGAAAAGTTAGCTGAAATTGTGAAAACTTTACCGAAGCTAGGAAAAACAGAAGTAAACTTCACAGGATTACAAGCGAAATTAAACGATGACGGCAGCTTCCACGCATCAATTTTCATCCGTAACGGGCACGAAAAAGCGATTAACTTGGAACAGTTACCACTTGAAATTATGGATGCACGCAATGTTTTAGTTGCAAAAGGATCGTTCAAATTAGATCCTGTATTAACAGTACAGCCTAATACGACAAAACCTTGGACATTCATCTTCCCTAAAGAATTAGTAACGGCTGATGGCGCTGATTTATCTCGCTGGACAGCTCGTGTACCACAATAGTTTTTGTATGCAGCATACGGAAGTCATTTATTTGGCTTCCGGATGCTGTTTTTATAGATTCTAAGAAAAAAGTAGAACATTTCTTTGTTTATATAGAACGAAGCAATAGTAATGTGGAAATTTCAGAGGTTATGTAGAATGTTTCGAGGCTAATGTAGAAACTTCCCTAACTAATGTAGAACTGTTTACTTATAAAGTCCCCCTATTAATCTACCAACCCTAGACGCAAAGCAAAACTCAAACTCACAATCATCACCCATTCTTCATTTCAAAACAAACTAAAAAATCCCCCACCTTATAGAAGGTGAGAGATTGTATTTGCGAATTTTGCAGTATGTAGTAGTGTGTATAATCTATGTATTATTCTGCTTCTGGTGTATTGTCTACATCTGACTCGTCTGCGTCTGCTACAAGAGCTTCTGCTGTGGAGAAGTTCGCGATGCGTTTAGCACCTACGTACTTTTTACCCCAGTAATATTTGTCGTTAATACTTGTTTTAATAACACCCTTGCTTGTAGAAGCGTGGATGAATTTTCCTGAACCAATGTAAATCCCTACATGAGAGATGCGTTTGCCTGATGTGTTGAAAAATACTAAATCCCCCGGCTCAAGGTCGCTTTTCTTAACTTTCGTACCTTGTGTGTACATTTCTGAAGATGTGCGATTCAGTGATGTGATGCCTAGTTCTTTAAATACATGACGTACATAGCCTGAGCAGTCAAAGCCTTTTGCTGATGTACCGCCGTATGAATAGCGAACTCCTAAATATTTCGAAGATACTTCTTTTAACTCATCAATTGAGTAAGCCGTTTCTGCAGAAGCTTCATTTTCATTTACCGGTGCGAAGAAAATTACGAAGGCTGCTGCCAAAGTTAGTACGGTGTTGCGTAATAATTTCAAGTAATCCATCGTGTTCCTCCAACCAATTAATAATTTTCTGAAAACTTAATTGATATTAGGTTAACACGGGATTCTATTTTATAACATTACAGTTATGTAACAACAAAGTTACATTTACCCGTTTTGAAATAACTTCAAACATTGCCAAAGAACCTATTTTTAATAGGGATTTTAAACTAACATCCAAACAATTACCGCTATTATTTGTAATATTAACCAATATTCAAAGCGTTTTTCGTAACATTTGTAATATTACGATGAATTCCTGTAACAAAAAAAGAACTAATATGTGCTTTTTCAACAACACACATTAGTTCTTCATCATATTATTTTAAATTATTAAGTCGTTTATACGCGACAAAGCGCTCAGCCCAATATTTTTCCTGAACATTAGAAATCGTAATACCTTTCGATCCCGCATGGATAAATTCATCGTTCCCTAAATAGATACCCATATGTGAAATCGTCGGGATAAATGTATTTTTGAAAAATACTAAATCACCCGGTACAGGTTGCGTCACTTTTGTCGTATCCTGTTCGAAATACATAAGGCTGCTTTTACGATCCATCTGGACTCCGACTGAATTAAATATGTAGTTTACAAAGCCGCTGCAGTCAAATCCTTCTATTGTTGTTCCGCCATATTTATAAGGTGTACCTAATACAGCGTTAGCCGCTTGAATAGCTTGTCCGTATAGGCGCTCTGTCTGTTGGGAAACCTTCCCCGGCAGTGCAACTTCCTTCTTTAACTGTTTTTCAATCGCTTCGTCTGCTGTTTGACTGAAATTAATTTCTGCCTCTACTGTTTTGGCAGAAGGAGCTTCAACAGCCAAGTCTTTAGTTGCCTGCTGGCTGATTGTCAGCTTTTGACCAACTTTAATCGCATCAGATTTTAAATTGTTCAACTGTTTAATGCTTGCTACCGAGATACTGTACTTTTTAGCGATCTTTGTTAAATTATCCCCTTTTATAACCGTATGAGATACTGTATTTTGCGGTCTTTCAACTTTTTCCTCTACAACTGAAACTGCCGTCGTTTTCGGTGCAGTTGTTACAGTGGCCGTTTTGGTTACTGCCGGTGATTTGCTCACTGCATTTACTGCACTTTTTGCTGGCGCAACAACCAGTTTTTGTGCGATAAAAATGCGATCCTGAGATAGGTTGTTCCATTGTTTAAGCTGATTGATCGTCGTATTGTGCGCTTTCGCAATTTTTGTTAACGTATCGCCATGTTTCACCGTATAAGTGGACGCTTCGGCATCTGGTGCGACGAATAAGGCTAGTGAAAACGTTAAACCTGTCAACACTACCTTCCATTTCTTATTCAATATGAAAACTCCCCCATTTCAATGAAACTAAATTTTACTCTATTTTACTTAATATTTAATAGAGTATTCAACCCTCTTTTTTTGAGAAAATTGTACAGATAAATTCATTCTCTTCCTTATTATTATACTCATATATTAATAATCGGAAATAGAAGTTCAAAAACATTTCATAGTTACTGAATTGGCGCAATTTGTTTTCTGAAAATAAGCTTGTATTTTAATAATTATATGATAGAATTAGTTCTTGTTGAAAGATTTAAATTTTTAGAAAACTTTGTATTTTCAAATTAAAGGAGTTTAGTCAACATGAATAGCAAGTCAAGTTTTTTCCGTGAGAATATCGCGGTAGGTTTTATGTTATTTGCATTATTCCTAGGTGCAGGTAATATTATATTCCCACCACAATTAGGTCAAATGGCAGGGGAAAATATTGTAATATCCATGATCGGATTTTTAATAACTGGAGTCGGATTACCTCTGTTAGGTATTATTGCCGTAGCAAAAAACGGCGGAGATTTAGAAGTATTGGCTGGCCGAATTAATCCGTATTTCGGCATAATTTTCACT
The DNA here is from genome assembly GCF_037974225.1 of Solibacillus sp. FSL R5-0691. GTDB lineage: Bacteria > Bacillota > Bacilli > Bacillales_A > Planococcaceae > Solibacillus. The sequence goes on along the minus strand of NZ_CP150231.1, from coordinate 656,020 downwards.
TCGATAATTTACTTATCAATCGGACCATTCTTTGCGATTCCACGTACTGGCGCTGTATCTTATTCAATCGGTGTGGAACCATTTTTATCAGAAGCAATGAAAGGTAGCTGGGTTCCATTATTCATTACAACACTTATCTTCTTTGGAATCACATTCTACTTAGCATATAACCCTACAAAAATCGTCGACCGTGTAGGTAAAATTTTAACACCTGCTCTTCTAATCGTTATTTGTTTACTTGCGATTAAAGCCGTCATTACTCCATTAGGCGAAGCTGGTGAAGCGCAGGGGCCATATATTAATAACGCATTTGGTGAATCGTTCATTCAAGGTTACTTAACGATGGACGTACTTGCATCACTCGTATTCGGGATTGTTATTGTTCAATCATTAGTTGGCCGTGGCATAACGGACAGAGCAAGACAGGTTAAAATTACAATTTTCGCAGGGATTGTCGCTGCAATTGGTTTAGCATTTGTTTATGTATCGTTAGGTTACATTGGGGTAACAAGTACATCGGCTATTGGCTTCCATGAAGATGGCGGTACAATTATTTCTTTGGCAGCACAGCAGCTATACGGACAAGCCGGTAAAATTATTTTATCAGCGGTTATCATTTTAGCTTGTTTAACAACATCTGTAGGTCTTTTATCTGCAAACGCAACATTTTTCAATAAGATTTTCCCGAAAATTTCTTACCAAACATACTTAGTGATTTTCGCATTATTCAGCTTCGGTGTTTCAAACTTCGGATTAGCTGATTTAATTAAATTGTCGTTACCTGTGTTAGTTGCAATTTATCCGTTCGCCATTGTGTTAATGGTTTTTGCACTATTCGGAAATTTATTCAACCACGCACCGAGCGTATATGGTATGGCTTTAATTTTCACAGGTATTGTTGCAATCTATGATGGTATCAAAACTGCCGGCTTTGAAATTGAAGCATACGATAATTTTTTATCAATCTTCCCGTTTTATGAGCAAGGCATCGCATGGGTTGTCCCTGCATTAGTCGGCGGTGTTATCGGCTACATTATGTATTTAGCAAAACGAAAATAAGTTTAACTATCTTTTAGGGGGTAAGTTATAAGTGTAAAAACTTGTAACTTACCCTCTTTTATTGACTAATAATAGCTTAAAATATTTTTTATCCTCCCCATAAATCCGGGAAGTTTTCATGATAAAATATGGTAATATCCCTATCATGGCATTACGCATTACATTATAGAAAAATAAAATTGATGAGGTGGACTCATGCTAAAAAAACATTTATCAGCAATACTGTTTTTCATCATGTGCCTGGCTGTGCCTTTAACAGTACTAGGTGCTCCTTTAGATGAGGCAAAACAAATTGTTAAGGAAAACTATGTAGGGAATGTTAGCGGTGACATCAATCGTGCCACAAGCCTTGAGCAACTGGCAGAAATGCTCGATCCCTATTCTGCTTATTTTACGCCGGAAGAATTCGATGAGTTTATTAATGGCGTGGACCTTACTACTGTAGGTATCGGTGTCGTCATTGAGAAAGTAGAAAGCGGTATTCAAATTTCCGAACTGATTGATGGTGGCAGTGCAAAAAATGCAGGTCTAAAAGTTGGCGATATCATCACAGAGATCGATGGGAAACCTGTTGCTGATCTAACTATCGACCAGGCTTCTTCCCGTATAAAGGGAGCGGCAAATACAACAGTCTCAATTACGGTTACACGTGAAGACGGCACTGTTTTAACGAAAAAATTAACACGTAAATCTTTCTCTCTTCCTAATGTGGAAACAAAGATTTTGTACGGAAATACGGGCTACATTTCATTGAATTCATTTTCAAATGATACGGCAAGCCTTGTATCGAAAGCAATTCGCGATTTGAAAAATAAAGGGGCAAAATCATTTATTTTCGATTTGCAAAATAACGGAGGGGGCTATGTAACAGCAGCAGAACAGCTTATCGGAATGTTTCCAAATGCCACGTATGCATACAAGCTGAAGGAAACTTCGGGGACATCTATTGTACGTTCGATGAAGCAATCGACGACATTCCCTGAAAATACGAAAATGCTAGTAAATAGATATAGTGCAAGTTCATCTGAAATGACTGCAGCAGCACTTGCTGATCAAAAAGCAGTCACGCTTTACGGAGAAACAACTTACGGGAAAGGTTCTATGCAGGCATTTTATGAGCTTGAAGATGGCAGCTTTCTAAAATTAACGGTAGGTCACTTTTATGGTCCAAATGGCACGAAAATAAATGAAGTCGGGGTTAAACCACATATTAAAACAGTGAGTGACCCGCTTTATCAAGCACATTATGACACAATCGCTTCAAACTTAAAAAATTATAAAGAACTTGCTGCATTAAAGAATGTTCCATTAAATAAAACTTTCACGATCAAGTTCTCCGCTAAACTGGCGAAAGATCTTGCATCTTCTTCCGTTGAACTAGTTGAGTTAGGTGCAGATACCGTAAAAACAACGTACAAATTATCAGGTCAACAGCTCGTTGTGACACCGGCTAAAGAGTTAACAGCCGGCAAGGAATATGCCCTTATCGTTCATCCTAAAGTGAAAAATGAAAAAGGCAAAAATATAAAAACCGGTGTTTATTTACATGTAACAACAAAACAGTAAACGAAAAAGAGACGATTTGCGCATTGGCAATCGTCTCTTTCAATTTTACGAGTGTACTAAACTTAATTCCGTTGCAAAATAAATCATGCAAATATCTTTTGCCAGCTTTTCCGGATTCGTTTTTTTCGTAAGTAAGTTTGTCAATGTCAGTCTTTCCACAGAACCAACAAGACTTTCTGCCAGAATAGTAACATCCACCAGCTTTACAACGTTGGAATCATTTAATTGCGTGTTAAGGATATGTATTAATTTAGAAACGAGCATTTCTTTCACGGCCGTTGATTGCTCTGCTTCATAAAAACCGATTTTCGTTAAGTTAGGATTTTCGATAAAATAATTGAAAATATGTGTCAGGCTTCCCTGAATAAGATCGATTCCGAATTTTCCGTCATTTATGCCATTAGCTGAACTAGAAAAAATATCAGTTAATTCATTGTGGAATTTCTCATTTAAATCATTAAACAGTGTTTCCTTGCTTTGGAAATATAAATAAAATGTCGGCTGTGTTAAATTTGCCGATTTCACAATATCACTGATTTTTGTTTGATGATAGCCATATGTAGAAAATAACTCGATTGCTTTTTCCAATAATAATTTTTTACTTTTTTCACCGCATGAATTTACACGTCGTCCTCTTGCCATACTTCTCCACCCTTATCTCTATTTTAGATGTTTAGTAAATTATATATTAAATTCCAATTATTCCACCTATGATTATATAGTAAAGTTTTTTTAAAATAAAGTTTTCTGTCACATAACTAACATTTCTCCTTAATATCAGCATCCAATTGACATAACTTAGCAATAATTTATATTTAATTATCCATAAATTGTCCTGTTATATGGATAAATAGCATGAGTGAAAAGGGAAAATTTTATTTTATCGCTGCCTTAGTCAGGAGATATTAAAAAGGCGTATCCTATAAAATTTAAGGATACGCGCTTAACTAAATTATTTTTTTCTTGAAATCTTACCTTTGACTTTACTAGTAATTTGCTGCAGCTCATCCATTTTGAATGCAAACAGTAATAACATATAGCTGATTGATGCGACAATAAAAGTAACAATTATATGAAGCCATTTCTGATCAATGATAATCCATTGTGCAATTGCCCAGTTAATAGCGACAAAGATCAGTCCAATGATGACCAACTTAAACAGCTGACCGATGTTTTTGTCCAGAAGTTTTAACTGATACTTACTTTGAAGTACAATAACAAGCAACAGGAAGTTTACGATGGCACTGATCAATGTCCCTAAAGCAACCGCATTCGCACCCATTTCATCGATTGTCGCCATTACGACCGCAATATTTACACCGAATACCGTTAAAATACTGAAAATCATTGGTAACACGGAGTTGCCTTTCGCATAGTAGAAACGTGTAATGTACGTGTTGGCAGCAAGGAAGAACATCGTCGTACTGAATACTTGCAGCAATGGCGCTGTAATTGCTGTAGAAGCTTCATCAAATTCTTTATATTCAAATATGATACGGACAACACCTTCTGCCTGGAAGTAGAAGAACACCGAAACAGGTAATACGAGTAAATATAATAAACGCATACCGCGAACATAAAGTTGTTTTACCGACTCTGTATCCCCTTCCCCCTCTTTTTTACTAAGTAACGGGAAAATAACAGTTGTTACAGCAGTCATTAAAATTGCCTGCGGGAACTGGGACATTTTTGTTGCATAGTTCATCGCCGATGGTACACCGGCTTCCAGCATATTCGTAAAGAATCGTTGAATTAAAATGTAAAGCTGTGCCGTCGCACCACCAAGCATAATCGGCAATGCAACTTTCCAAAGCATTTTCTGATCTTCCGCCTGTTTAAAGTTCGGCTTGAAGGACATTTCTTTTACATTCCGGACACCATATACAAGGAACAGGAACATACATATCGCTCCGGCTAGTGCCCCGATTCCCATTCCAATCGGCCCCATTGTGATCGATAGGATTACGGATACGAGTAAAAATGATCCGTTATAAATAAGCACCGAAAATGCTGATAAATGATAACGGCCTTGAACATTTAAAATACCGCTCATCCAAGTCGATAAAACAAGCATAATCGTCGATGGCATCATCCAATAGTATAGTGAGCGCAGCATTTCGTACTCTGCCTGATCCTCAACTTGGAAAAACTGCATTAATATCGGATCAGCCAACACCATAAATAAAATGACAATGAGCGTAATCGAAACGACAATTGTTGTGAACGTTCGCTGTATATATTCCGTAAGGCTCGACGATGTCTTATGGTAAATGGATATAAACGCTGTTGTAAACGCTCCACCAATGACTAAATATAAAAAGTTTGGAATTGTATAAGCATTAATAATACTATCTGAATATACAGTTGTACCAAATTCAATCCCGATATATGTTTCACGGGCAAAGCCGACCAAACGCGCTAAAATATTAATAACCGCGACGGCCCCTATTATTTTTAAAATTCCTTTCAACGCTTATCACATTCCTTTAATTACAATTACTTTATTTCGCATGAGTTGTATAGAGCTCTTTTAAACGATTAATAATGTTTTTTGCATCATGCGTATGAAGCAGCTCTGCAATTCGTGCTTCATTCACTGCAATTCCGTCTTTCACTGCATTTTCTAGTGCCAGCTGCAGTAAAATCTCGTCTTTAGGAGGTACTAATACTCCTGCTCCATCCGCCAGCATATAATGCAGCCCCCCGACATCTGACGCAATGACGGGTGTGCCGCTGCTCATTGCCTCTAAAGCTACTAATCCCAGTCCTTCAATATAAGAAGGCAGTACGAAAACATCAGCCGCTTGGAAATAACGTGCCAACTCTTGCTGCGGCATCGGTTCAATGAAGTGAATCGCTGTGTTGTCCTTAGCCAGCTCTTTTACTTTACTAGTAAAATTACTATCTTTTGTCGAACCGACACAATAAAGAGCGGCTTGCTGTGGAAGTGTTTCAGCAACTTTATTGAATGCTCTCACAAGCTCTGTAACGCCCTTTTCCCGTATGATATTGCCTACGAATAAAAAGTTTGTCTTATTAGGATCCATTCCTAACTCTTTTGCAGTTTGTTTTTTATCTTCCGGTTCTTTGAATACCGTACGATCAATCCCCATGCTCATCACTGAAATTTTATCGTTTTCAACATGGAAGGTTGTTTCAATCGTTGCAGCAAGCTCTTCTCCTACTGCAATGACATGATCGGCAGACTGTAAGATTTTCTCTGTAAACTCGCGGATTTGCCCGCCTTTTTTGGCCATTTTATTAATATCGCCACCATGTGCTGTTACGATATAAGGAATATTGTGGCGCTTTTTTAAATAGTAGCTGAACATCCCGCTTGGAAATACGTAATGGCTATGTGTTAATGAAATATTTCGCTTGTTTGCACGGAAAACTCGCATAAACTGCTGTGCCCATTTTAAATATTTTAAAATAACATTTTTCTTCCCTGTTGCGGGATTGGTATTTACTGCGAGCACTGTTTCGATTCCTTCTCGTTCCAGTTGCTCGACCTGATTTTTCACGAAAATGCCGTAAGCTAAATGTTCCTTTGAAGGATACATATTGCTAATGACGAATACTTTTTTCATTACTTTTTCGCACCTTCTTTTAAAAGCTGCTCCCCTAATGCTGATTTTTCTTTAAATGATGCATTTGTACGAGCCGCTAAGTTTTGTGCACCGTTCCAATCTACTGCCATATCGTTAAAAAGCATCGCAAACTTCTCGTCTGATTCATGAAGCGAATCAATCGGTAATGAATAGTTTCCTAGCCCTGCCATTTGTAAAAAGTCATTAACCTTCACATGATATGACACACCGATAATCGGCGTTTTCGCATCTGTTGCCAATATTAATGAATGAAGTCTTGTACCGATCAGCACATCAAATGTGGACGTAATTTGTAAAATACGCTGTGGCGGCAAGTTTTCATCAATAATTTTTGTGTTTTCCGGATGCTTCATTTTAGCTTGGATATCCTTTGTTACATCAGCATCTTGCGGATATTTAGTCGCAAAAAAAGTTACATCGACATTATGCTCTTCAATTAGACGGTCCAGGTTTTTCGCCATACCATCAATATAGTTTTCGTATTTTGTCACATCGCCTGTTGGCCAGTATGAAGCATTATAGTAGGGAACTGCTGTCACCCCAACCGATTTTGGTTTTTCACTATAATCTGAACGTTCTACTTCTAAACTAAATGCAGGGTCTCCAATAACAGGAACATCACGTTTTACACCAATTGTTCTAAGTAGCTGTTGTGATTGCGGGTCACGCACTGAGATGTTCTGTGCATGCTTGGCCATATAACGGATAAACCATTTCCCTAAACCTGTGTTAAGCGGACCAGCACCACATCCGTAGACAACATAAGGTACATTATTATTTTTGGCCATCATCGCATAAGAACCGTATAACGGCGCTTCACGCTTATAAAGATCCATTAAAATACCGCCGCCCCCAATTACGACAAAATCAAGGTTTTTCACGACTTTTGAATTTTCTTTAAATGTCTTCATAAACGTTTTTACAGCATTACCGTTTTTGTAGTATAAAGGGTAACTTTGCACAGTATAACGTTCAGCAGTTTGTTTAGGATTATTACTAAATACCGTAATATTTTTTGTATCTATTTGAAATACCTTCTGAAGCTGGCGAATAATACTTAATAAAATCGCCTCGTCTCCGTTATTATCATTTCCGTAATTTCCTACAATACCAATTTTCATTTATTTAATCATCCTTTGAATCAAGCGTATCGATGCGCTTGGCTTATTTCATTTTTCATTTGAAAAACACATCTATAGTAGATGTGTTTTGCGTTATGATTCGTATTTTCAGTATATCATAATGTCTGTTTGAAACGATATTTCCAATGGCAAGAACACACTATTTCCCAACAAGAAAATTAATATTAAATTTGTAGTTTTTCGTTAATGAGACGGTTTATATATAAGATTAGTTTCATTTTTACTTTTTGAAGTTGAATTTATGCACTAAATGACTTTTTCCGGCCATTTGCAAGCTTAGAAATTTTCGGATACATTGCTGTCATAGAGATTTCGTCTCAATGCCCGAGTAGAGGTGATTTATTGTATAGGACTGAAAAACTTGTCTATTTGGAAGCCCTTATTTCTAGATTAAAAGTTGATGATGAAGAATTTCCCTCTTATCAACAGGCTTACTATCGCGCCCAAGCTGGACTTGCAGGTGAATTAAAAATGCAGAGAACATTAGCGGATTACCATTTTCCTGGCCCCTATAAAATTTTCTATAACTTTGAGTGTTTAAATGAAAAGGGTTTTTCTCATCAGATTGACGCCCTTATAATTACGACAAGATTTCTTCTCGTTGTCGAGGTCAAACAAATTTCAGGTACATTATTTTATAAACCTGCATTTCATGAATTCGCCCGTCAAACTGAGGAAGGGGTTATAGAAAACTTCAAAAATCCATTTGATCAAGCTTATCGGCACCAGTTATATATATCGTATTTATTATCAAAATGGGACATCTCATTGCCCGTTTTATATATTGTGATCAATGCCAATATAAGGACTAAATTGGATTCATCCTTAAACGGTTATCCAATTATTCATTTAAGCGGCTTGCCAAATTTTTTAGAAAAATTATATGAAACCAATCGTGAATCGACAGTTAATTTAATGGATTTGGAAAGAAAATTAGTCTCTATCTCGCGCCGGCTTCCCTATAGCAAGAACGTGGAAAGAGATCGTTTACGAAATGGCGTCCTTTGCCAGAATTGTGACTTTCACCATGTCATGTATTATCATCACGGATTGTGGATTTGCCCACACTGCGGCGTGAAAAGTAAAGAAGCTATCTTTTTAGCGTTACATCAATATCGTCTATTAATCGGAGACCGCATTACTAATCGTGAATTGAGGAAATTTGTTGGGATCGACTGTAAAGCAGTTACTTCAAAACTGCTGAAGCGCTTAAAATTCGAGCAATTTGGCAAAGGACGTGGTGTATATCACTTAATTCCTGAAGATATTTTAGAAAGAAAAAATGAATAGGTTATTTTCTTATGTGATTTCTACTTTAAGGAGGTGATGAGTTACTTACAAAGTATATTCTTCTCGTTTCTCGGGGTAGAGTTCAACTTTTTTGGAGCGAGGTTCTGATACACTCATTTTCACTGATAAATCGGCGCATACTCACAACGTGTTCTACATTTCGAGTGAAACTTTCTACTTTACTCGTAAATCGTTCTACTTTCCTGGTGCGAAGTTCTACTTATTTTCTTAAACATTCTACTTTCGTGCCACAAAATTCTACTTTCACCGACAACACGGCTATTACTCGCAACCCGTTCTACTTTTCGAGTGAAACTTTCTACTTTACCCGTAAAACGTTCTACTTTTTGGGTGCAAAGTTCTACTTATTTTCTTAAACATTCTAATTTCGCGCCACAAAATTCTACTTTCACCGACAACTCGGCTATTATTCGCAACCCGTTCTACTTTTCGAGTGAAACTTTCTACTTTACTCGTAAATCGTTCTACTTTCTTGGTGCGAAGTTCTACTTATTTACGTAAGTATTCTACTTTCGCGCCACAACATTCTACTTTCAGCGACAACTCGGCTATTACTCGCAACCCGTTCTACTTTTCGAGTGAAACTTTCTACTTTACTCGTAAATCGTTCTACTTTCTTGGTGTGAAGTTCTACTTATTTTCTTAAACATTCTACTTTCGTGCCACAAAATTCTACTTTCAGCGACAACTCGGCTATTACTCGCAACCCGTTCTACTTTTCGAGTGAAACTTTCTACTTTACCCGTAAAACGTTCTACTTTTTTGGTGCGAAGTTCTACATTCTCGTCTAAGCATTCTACTTCCGCGCAAAAACATCCTATATTTCCAACAACAGCGCAACTATTAATTACACATCCCCATCAAAACCCATTCCACATACTAAAACTCTCCGTACCAACCTCACTTCACTTCACTTCACTTCACTTCACTCTCCTCCCTCTCTTCCCCAATGCCTTCTTTTTCCCCATAAAAAAACCTTTGTAAAAGTTGCGATTCCTCGCTGCAACTTTACAAAGGTTCTCTCTTATTTATTTTGTGTAATTGTGCGGTATAAGAATAAGCTAAAGTGCACGCGTGATACTTCTTGACTTGGTTTGTACGTATTATCTTCATAACCTGTCGTAATTTCATTTGCCGACAGCGTATGAATATAATCGTATGCCCAGTGCTTTGTACTTACATCTTTAAATTTCGAAGTAGTAGTGCCTGTTAACTTATAGGCCTCAACGAGAATTTTTGCCATTTGAGCACGAGTTAATGGTTTGCCCGGTTCGTACTTGCCGTCACCAGTACCGCTCATAATGCCTGCTTGTACAATTGCCGCAACCGCACCATAATATGTGCTCTTTGTTGATAGATCGCTAAATCCAGGGTTCGGCACATCTTTAGTTGATAAGCCTAATGCACGAGTCAGCAATACCGCTGCCTGACCACGGTTTAATGCTATATCTGGTTTGAATGTACCATCCGGATAACCGCTAATTAAGTTATTATCAACTAAATATTTTATTTCAGTTTTATAAACATTGTTTACAGAAATATCTTTGAATAATGGTTGTTCAACAGCCTTTATAACAATTTCCTTAGAAACAGATTTTGTTCCTAATGTCGCCGTTACGCGGGCAGTTCCTTCTTTACCATTTGACTTGAAAAGACCTGAGCTGGATACTGTACCCATGTTTCCATCAACAGTCCATTTAATTTGCGAATCGTTATAAATAAGTGTTTCATTATTTGCGCCTGTTACATTTGCTTTTAATTGAAGCGATGCATTTGGTTGTATTGGACCCGAAACACCAGAAATAGAAAGACCAGCCGGTGCATCCACTACATTGAAGCTAATTGTTTGTGTGGCGCCTTTATTTGAAACTGTTATACGTTCAGAACCAGGTGCTATAGCTGTATAGCTTAAGCCGTTAACTGACACTGTATTATTTTGCGGTATTACTACAAAGTCATTTGCATTTACTGCCAATGGGTTGTAATACTCATCCAGCACATAGTTCGGTGTAAGTTTCACTGTTGCTCCAACTAAAAGCGTACCTACTTTATCACGATTTACTTGAATATATTTAGGTGCATTTGTTGTTGGTGCAGTACTGATTGCCTCAATAATTGCAGAAACGCGACGTTGTGTACCTCCAGATGGTGTATTGGCTAAAACGACTGTGTTGCTGCCGTATTTACGAATACCCATTGTTGTTGAACCGCCGCCATCTAAATTAATCGCACGGTCAAAACCAAGGCTAACTAGATAATCCGCAAACTGTGGTAATGTCATACCAGCACTTGAGTTAATACGTCCGTCCACTGTAATTAAGTGTACTTTCTTCTTGTCTTTGCTGATTGCAATCGCTGTACGTGGTGCCACTTCTCTAGCACGTGAACTTGATTCATTGATTGTCAGATTTTTTTTGCCGTCCAATACTAGTAATGGACCACTAGCCATCATAAACTGTGCATCCATCCAACGATCATCGATACCAAAGTTTACTGAAATTTCTTCCCCGACTTTAATCCCACGATATTTATCGCCCCATGCTGAGCCATTAAAAGAAAGCACGAAACCGTTACGCGGAATTTTCGTTTTTGTTTCATCATCATAACCGCGGATGGCAGTTACTTTACCTGTTAATGTTTGTCCAAATTTCGTTGCACCGATTGTATTGCCAGTTTCAACGATAAATTCCATACCTTTTCCGTTGTTCGGCGTCATAGAACTATGGTTTTGCGGTGTATAAACAATCGCTTCATCTGTTCCACGCTTTACATTAAGACCATTTACTTCATTCGTTTGACCGTTATATGTAACGTTAATCTTACTATTGTAGTAAGCGATCTCTCCAAATCCGTCCTTTGTAATACCGAATGCAATCGGCTGGCTGACATAGTTCGAACTTGAATCAGAAATAACGCTTGGTGTCACGATCGTATTATATTGAGAAATTAAATATAAAGGATAGCCATCCCCCATATTATAAAAGTTAGAGTTGATCGCCCCAACTACCCGGTTTCCTTCCTTTGTATGACTGTTCGCATGCTGCGTCGTTGTCATTAAGGTATTAACCGGAGATGGTAAACCTAACCCAATTTTTGTGAAAGAGTCTGTTAAATCTACTTCTAAATGGTTAACTATACTTGTTTTAGAACCTTTATGTGTATAGTTTGAATATTTTACCCCTGTCGAAAGCGGGTATGAGTCATTTGTCGATTGTGCTGCACTTGCAAATTGCGGTGTACTGAAAATTAGTGCAAACACCATGAGCACTGCAATAAATAGAGATTTATTTGTTTTCATAAATTGTGCTTCCTTGTTAACTTGAAGCAAGTCACCTTCCTTTCTAATTGTCCTATCTATAACCTTAACAAATTTCCGCGTGCGAGACTATTAATCTTTTGTTACATTTTACAAAATACCGTTTTATTCAACATAAAATTACATATTGTAAAAGAGTATAATATAAATACTTTCTATTTAGTCCGTTGGTTTTCATTACGGGGGGACGCTTTCCGCGGGCGCGGCTCGAGCCTGTAATCTCTTCCTCGCGCTTTTCCCGCAGGAGTCTGCCGCCCTCCATTCCAATCAACTCCTGTTAATCCTAAATACCTTTATATTTAATTAATTCGCTTGAATAAGTGCCCTCCGGTAAACTTTTAATCAATAAAAAAAAGAACTATCTCCCTAAGAAGATAGTCCCTTGATTATTCTGCTTTTTGTTTTTCGTAATCACTAAGCTTGAGCATTGGATACATTGTGCGCATACTCGCAAATATTCCAAAGATAATAAAGTAGAATAGTACATATACTTTCAATTCCCAAATATTATAGAAGAAACCTGCTACACCTGTCGCAAACCATAGCCCGAATAAATATTGTCCGAAGACTGTTTTGCGTTCTTTCCAGTACATCCATACCATCGCAAGAAGGAACCCGGCAAACAATAGAACACCGACTGCTCCTGTCTCCGCAATAACCTGGATATATTGGTTATCGGAATAGAAGTTTTTGCCTCCGTAAATATCAGAACGGATACCGTACTCTTCATAAATTGGCGAGTCATATGATAAAGTCGCCGAACCACCGAATGTACCAAAGCCGGCACCTGTAATCGGATAATCTTTCAGCACTTCAAATCCTTTTTTAATGTAGAACATACGCCCACTTTCCTGCATAAGCTCCAAAGTATCGTCCGAGAATGTTTCCGTGAAGCGGTTGCTGATACCACCTGAAATTTCCTCAGGTGCTACCGTGTTTTCCACACCTAAGTTCTGTAAAAACGATACTCCCCAGTTTACAGGGAAATAAATAAGCGCGATTGCCACAACAAATGAAATGGCAATTCTTTTCAATAACTGCCAATTACGAGATAGCAGGATAAAGAATAAGACGAGCATGAAAGCTGAAATCCATGTACCACGTGATAGTGTCAATAACAGCATTCCAAAGAAAGCGACCTGTGCGATACGGAACGTCCATTTAAATTCATTGTTTTTATATGCCCATCGCAGGAAAAATACTGCGGCAATTGCAAAGAACATCACTAATGCCAACGAGTTTGGATTGTTCAGCATACCGTAGACACGCACGAAGTTTGTTGAAGAAAGAATTTTTTGCGTCCAAACTTCCGGCATTAACCATTGGCGCATCGACAGTTTTTCGACAATCCCCTGGACGAAAATAACGGCACCTGAAAATACAGTAACCCATGCTATTTTTACAAGGAAGTTTTTCGGCAGTTCACTGCGGCTTAAAATGTAATAAAGTAAATACATAACGCCGAATGTACGTAATTGGAAAACAATCGCACCAAGTGATACACCGTTTTTGTATCCAATGATTGCACCGAAGATTAAAAAGGCGAAGAAGAAGTATTCAAATGGTTTAAAATGAAACCACGTTTTAAATTTCTTCGTATTTAATAAAAATAAACGCAGCAATACGACGATTGTAATTAAATCGCCGATGAGTTTTAGACCAGGGTTCAGTTCAATAAAGAATGTACGGAAAATAACGTACGGTACTAAAATTACTAAACTTTGAAATGGCTTAAAAAATGCGAAAAGTAGAAAGAAAATAGCTGTACTAATTTGCGCTATCGAAGGCGGAAGCAGTATGGCCGCCACAAGTACAAGAATTGCCCCGAATATTTCGAGCCACTCTTTTTTATTCATTTTGACAGAAATGTCATTCATAGATGTCCCAAACCCTTTCCTATATGTAGTTCTCTATTTTTAGATGAGTTTCGCTCATGTGGATTAAGACGAACTTAAGTATAATATGGTTACAATTATAATTCAATGAGAGTATAAAACACACCCTAAATTACTAGAATAATTGTCAGATCAATGGTTTTTCGGTCCTAAAAATAGATGTTAGATTTGGACATTAAAAAAGAGACAAAATTTCTGCCTCTTCAAATCTTCATATTCAAGAACCATAAAATTAAAGCCTCCCCACTATTAGCATCTAGATTTTACAATCATGTAAACTAGAGAGATAAAAAACTTTCCGAAACGAATTCCACCCCACCATTCATAATTGCTCATCAAAACCATAAAATATATACATCACTATTTTGGAGGTCGTAGTATTGCAAAATAACCGTAAGAAAAACACTGAACCGCCAATTGAAAACAACCCATTAATTCAAGCCGCTTCACTTGAGGTGCTGGCCGGTTTATTAGCTACGTTAGCGGAAGGGATTTCAACATTTGCATCCGCTCTTGCACTGCAGGAAGCCCAACAGCAAGCCAGTAATTTCACACAAAATAACGTGGATCTCCAGGAAGTTCATGAACAACTTCATTACTTAACGAAAGAAGTAAAAAAAATATCAAAAGCATTAAACCTGTAATTATTTTCCGATACTTAGTTAGAAAAATATTTATCCCATTGCTTTGTTATACATTCTATTCACGCATCTCTTCCCCGTAATTTCAGAAACCTCTATTTTATGAGCTTCAATCTGGCTCACCTTTTTTATATCTTCAACTCTTCTATTACAGAGCTCTTTTCTCCCTATTATTAAACTCATTTTCAAAGGACTTTTTGATTACATTTATATTACAAACATCTAAAGTAATAGGATTCATCTATGATTCTCGCTCATATATTGGTAAAATATCATCATATAGGAAAGGAGCGTGAATCTGTGTTAAAGAAAATAGTAGGACTAGCATTCGCATTTATCGTTGCTCTGTCTTTCACAACACAATCAACATCTCATGCAAATGATATAAAAGACCATCAGATGGTTAATGAATTAACGTATTGGTCTAATCTTAATGTCATTCGCCCAGACAGCAAAGGAAATTTCTATCCAAACCGTGCCGTAACGCGTGGAGAATTTGCTTCTTACATTACACGCGCACTTGAATTACCAGATTCGTCTACATACACTTTTAAGGATTTAAAAGCTGGTAATGAACTGACACGCGAAATCCAGGCAGCTGCAGGTTCGAACATTTTAAGCGGCTATCCTGATGGCACATTCCGTCCGAACGAAAAAATTACGCGCCAGCATATGGCCGCACTTTTGGAAAAAGCTTTACGCTATTCAAACGTGCCGTTGGAAGGACAACCACTAACTTTTAAGGATAACAACAAAATTAGTGATCAGTTCAAACCGGCTGTAGCTACTAACGTTTACTACAATATTATCCGTGGATCACATACGAAAAATGGCGTATTTTTTGAACCTCAAGGTAATGCGACAATCGCACATGCCGCAGCATTTTTATTCCGTATGCAAACGACAATCGAAACATTTGCTGTAAAAGAAGGCGAAGAACCGACGGAAACACCTGCTCCGAACCCTAATATCTATTATGTGGGTAAAATTTCAAATGGGGTAATTACGAAAAATGCTACTGTTTACTTTAACTATGAACAAGCTGAAGCAGCGTTAAAAAGCTCTGGTTCAAACCTGATTATTAAAGGCGACAAAATTATTAAAATGTCTTCAGGTATCGCTTCAGCAGCAGCTACAACAGTAACGGTATATTCAGACAAAAAATTCACAAAATCGTTATCATACGCTACAAAAGGCTCCCAATTCAAATATATTGGAAGCAGTGATGAGTACGCAATCGTTCAATTAGCAGATACAAAAGGCTATGCAAAAATTGATGAAGTTACGTTAACACCTACAAGTTTAATAAAAGGACAAGACTTCTATTTTGTTGAAGGTGGTTACTTAACACATCGTACGTACAACCATTCTACACAAAAATATAATTGGGATTATGTAGTAAGTGAAGCACCTGTCTTTATGAAACCAGGTTCACAATATTATAGCCAAGATGGTGTGAATTACTACTCTGACGTTCTATTAACGAAAAAGGTAGGAACACATTATCCTTACTTCCAATTCCAGTCGATTCGTCAGCCATCTAACTATACAGCTGAGGAACTGGACAATATGATTATGACATTATTAGCAGAGCGCCAGGCAATTAAAACTTCTCCTCAATATGCAAAAGCAACGATTGAATCTCGTTTAATCGGTATGGGGAAATTTTTAAAACAGGTGGAATCGCAATATCATGTCAATGCCCTATTCATTCTGGCTGCAGCAATGCACGAAGGTGATTACGGTGTTAGTACGAATGCTTTAACGAAAAACAACATTTTCGGTATTAAAGTATTCGATTCAGATCCGACATTAGGTGAAGTTTATAAATCCCGTGACGATAGTGTTCTAGCCTTTATTAACCGCTACGTCAACTTAAACTATGCGCCTCAATCAGGTAGCTATGCAAAAGGTGCAGCTCCGGGTAATAAAACAGCCGGCATGAACGTGCACTATGCATCAGATCCATTCTGGGGCAGTAAAATTGCCGGTCATATGTACCGCATGGACAACCGCTTCGGCAAAAAAGATTACAAGCAAGCGAAGTTGGCCTTCGTATCTTATGAAAACGGTCTATTAGTAAATGTCCGGAACGAACCATCAACTTCATCGCCAATTCACTTCACTTATAAAGCGAAGTATGTAGGTGAAACAGGTGTGTTCGGCTATCCTGTAGCAATCGTTGAAGAAACGAAAGGTACGGACGGCTATGTATGGTATAAAATTACGTCAGACAACAACCCTCCTGCAAAATACGGTTGGGTCCGCTCTGATTTAGTTCAGTTAATTCCAGGAAATTAATTTCTGATCCAGTGCTTCTACGGAAGTGCTGGATTTTTTGTGTTTACGGTCTGAGGTTTCGCGAGAGGCGGTTTTTATTAGAAGAGTTGGGATGGTTATTAGAAGATTGAGATCGGATATTTGAACTTCCGAATAAGATATTAGAACTTCCGGATGATATATTAGAAGAAACGTCTATTATATTAGAACTTCGCACTTTTATTAGAACATTTTTCAGGTTATTAGAACTTCTGAGGAACATATTAGAAAATCTAAAACAAAAAATGAGCAGCTCCCTATAAAGGAAACTGCTCACTCAATCATTTCGTATAATATTGCACAATGCCGTTATAAATAGACTGGGCAAATATTTCGACATACTCGTCAGAAATAAGCTTTTCTCTATCCGCAGTATTTGTAATGAAACCTAGCTCCACTAAAACAGCAGGCATTACGTTTCCTTTAATAACAACATAGTCTGCGCGCTTTACACCACGGTTGTACATTTTCGCGTTTTTAACGATTTCATTGTTAATGGCTGTTGCCAACGCTAAATCTTCTTTTTCATTTGCATTGGAAGTAACACTGTAGAACGTTTCCGTACCATTTGCCGATTCCTTTGCTGCTGCATTTGCATGAAGGCTGATAAAAATTTCACCGTTCTCATTTTTAGCGTATCGAACACGATCCTCTAAGCTAGGATATGTATCACCAGAACGCGTCATTTTTACTGTTGCACCATCTTTTTCAAGCTTTTGCTTTACTAGATTTGCAACTTTTAGAACGACTTCTTTTTCACGTGCATTTTTACTAACAGCACCAGGGTCTTTACCGCCATGACCAGGATCAAGAACAATAATACGATCTTTTACAGCAGGTCCTTTTTGATTTAGAAGTTGTAAATACGTTTTATTAATATAACCGTTAATACCGTTATATGTGATTTTAGCCCAGCTGCCGGATACTGAATGGACTTCCACTAGTGTCCCTCGCTTAATTTGACCAAGTGAACGCGCAGTACCTGAAGCCGACTCACGAATGTGCAGAGCATCAACTGTCGCTTTACCAACCGTATTCGTCAATAGCTGTTGTGGCGGGGTAACCGGTTGTTCGTTTTCACCGCCATTTGCAGGAGGCTTCGGCACATTATTTTCCTCTTCCACTACCGGTTTTTCCGGTTCTACTGTCGGAGGGGTAACTGGTTCTGTCTGCAATGAATCCACGGTTTGAGAAACTCGAACATACGCAGGGATACCATTTACTAACGTTACATACCAATTGCCGATCGTATTATATACAGCAATTTTCTCTTTTGCTGCAATCGTGCTTACACTATTTGAAGCAATATCACGCTTTTCATATGTCTGGATATTTCCCGATGCATAAACGTGTTTTTGTATTTTATTAAGTTGCTTACCGGATTCATCTATAAAATCTACATAATCCTTGTAAACATAGGCATAGCGTCCTTCATGGGAGACCTTCAGCCAACCGTCCTTCTGGATTTCATAAACGGCGAACGATGCTCCTGTATTTACTTTCGCTAAAATATTTGAAGCGTTTGAAGAAGATGCCGACGTGCGGACATTTAAATCATTTACATTCGCTTTAGCAGAAGCAATCGCTGTTGAGACATCCGGTACGTTCACACCTTGAACAGGTAATGGCAAACGGTATTTTTCAGAAGAGGCACGAGCGATAAATGAAGCAAACTGCGCACGTGTTACCGAATTTTTCGGATTATAATTCTCAGCTTCCACCGTAATACCGTTAAAGTATATTGCTGCGATATATGGATAATAGCCATATGTCGGTTTAATATCTTTAAAAGGAATTTCCAGCTTTTCTGTTTGAGCTGTATTTAATTTAAAGGCAATGGCCAGCACTTTACTCATTTCTTCTCGAGTCAAAGGCGTGTTCGGTCCAAATTTCCCTTTAGATTGCTCAGAGAAAAATCCTAACTCCACCGCACTTTCTACATAACCCGAAAGCTCTGTTCCCAATGTTACATCAGAAAAAGAAGACTTCGTAACAGTTAAAGGCTTGTTATTCGTTGCAACAACGACCATTTTAGCAGCTTGTCCTCGGGTTACATGAGCATTCGGTTTATAAAGAGTTTGACCATTTTCCGTATACCCTTTTATGACACCCGCATTTACTAAATAATTTATTTCATTATACGCCCCGTTTGAAGAAGGGACATCGGCGAAGCTAGTATTAGCATATGCCGTATTCAATTGGAACATTGCCATGAAGATGATTGTCACCGTCACGACAAGATTGCGCAAAGACAATGTTAAAATCCTCCCCTCTATTAGATAGTTCCCATTTTACCAAATTATTCATAAAATTAATATGTAACAAACTAGAAATCTAATATTTTTCTAGGCTTATTTATGAGAAAATGATTTTCAATTTTTAAGATTGTCTAATAAGGTTAATGCGTTCTACTTTTGACCGTAATTGTTCTACATTAGCTCCAATAGTTTCCAATTTATATCGCAAGCGTTCTACTTTAGCCTGAAAATTTTCTACTTTCATTTACAGAACTTCTAATAAAGTAGCTCTTGCTACTTTAGGCATGACTTGTTCTATATTTCGAACTGAAACTTCCACATTCACTAGTAATCTTTCTACTTTTGACGCTGAAGATTCTACTTCCTCGCCATAAACTGCTAATATAACCCCTACCCAAAAAAAGAAACACAGACAAATTTGTCTGTGTTTCACTACTATTAGTAAGTACTTCCCTGCAAGGTGGATATCTATTGAGATATGTAGAAGTTACTATGTTACTAATTTATTCATTAAGTATTGGTATTGCCAATCTTATTATTGTAAACGGTTAATGAAAGCTGTTAAATGCTTTAACATAACGTTATCGTTTGTACCGAATGTGCCGTCACCTTTACCTACTGTGATACCGTTCGATGCTAGGATCGAGATGTCGTTATGTGCCCAGTGAGATGCTGGTACATCTGTGAAGTTTAAAGTATCTTGCTTCATTTTTAAGTCAAATGCTTTTACTAACACTTTTGCCATTTGAGCACGTGTTAATGGTGAAGCTGGATTGAATTTACCTTCGTCACCAGTGAAAACACCTAATTTATATAGTGCAGTTGCTGCACCTGCATATTTTGATGATGATTTAATATCTGTAAATGGTGAATTTGTATCAGATGTATCTAAGCCTAATGTTTCTGCTAATTGTAATGCTACTTCACCACGTGATGCATAAATCGTGAAATCGATTGCTGAATCTTTTACTTCTTCTTTTTCAACTGAAGAAACTGCTGCAACTACTTTTTTGCTTTCGCCAAAGCTTGCTACGCGTTTTGCTCCGTTATATCGCTTCGCCCAGTATGAAGAACTTAAACTCGCTTCTGTAACGCCTGTGCTTGTACCAGCGTGAACGAATTTATTACCTCCTAATGAGATACCAACGTGTGAAGCCGTTTTACCAGTTGTATTGAAGAATACTAAATCTCCTGGTTGTAAATCTGATTTAGAAACAGAGCTACCTTGTTTATATTGAGCAGCAGCTGTACGGCTTAAGTCAAAACCTAATTGCTTGAATACTAATTGAGTAAATCCAGAGCAATCTAACCCGCTTGCTGTTGTTCCTCCATAAACGTATGGTACACCGATATATTTAGAAGCTGTTGCTGTTAATTCTGAAACTGATGCTGCTTGTGCTGTATTATTCGAACCCATCCCTACACCTGAAAAAATCATGAAAGTTGCAAAGATCGGTAATAAGATTTTCTTTTTCACTTTAAAATGGAACTCCCTTCAAAATAGGCCTCGTGATGAATATTCGAGGTATAACATAACGTAAAACTTGTTTGTTCATGTTTATTTAACCTAATAACAGGGTAACATATATATTTGTGATATTATTTTTCACTTGTGTAACAGTTTCTAGTATTTCGATATAAAAACAAAAAACACCAAATCTCTGTATTTACGCGGAGATTTGGTGTTTTTTGTAGAATTTTTATATTATCGAAACAATACTTGTAACATTACTGTAATGTAAGGTACTAGTATTTGCCAATTTATTTACTAGAAAAGTGTTGAACTACATAATATTTTCCATTTTTCGACTTCTCAATACCGATGCCCATATGTGTATATACGGCTTTTAAAATATTATCGCGATGTTTCGGTGAAGCCATCCAAGCTTTAACCGTAGTTTCCGGTGACTCGAAGTTTCGGGCTAAATTTTCTCCATAACTTGTATATTCATAATCAAATAACGTCGCCAAGTCCCAAGGGTTGCCATAAAACGGTGAATTATGTTCGAAGTAATTGCGTTTTAGCATATCCTTCACTTTAATGATAGCAATCTGAGTTAACTTCTTGTCTTGTTGAAGTGGTGAAAGTCCTTTAGCAGCCCGTTCCTTGTTTACAAGCTCCAATATTTTTTTCTCCCACTGTATATGATGATTTACTGTATCAATATAATCCTTTTGTAAAAAATCGTATACTATATCCAAATTTTTAACCTTATCCTTGAACTCCATTCCGCGCATTGTAAGTGCTGCTACATGTGCACGGGTAACAAATTCATTCGGTTCAAAAGTTTTCGCTGTCTTTCCTTTTACAATTTCAACATCCGCAAGTGATTCAATATAGTCTTTTGCCCAATAGTTTTTTGGCAAATCCTTAAAGGATGTCTTATTTTTCTGATCTACTTCAACCGCATAGGCAAGAGCGATCATTTTTGAAATATGTGCACGCTTTAAAGGGGCTTCAGGATGAAACTCACTAGCGTTTTGAATTATCCCCAATTCTGCCAGTATACTAATCTCTTTATAATAACGGTGATCTGTAGGCACATCTGTAAAATCCGGTACAAAATCAGTCGTTAGTCGTACGCCCATCGTTCTAGCGATAATACTAGCCGCTTCAGCACGAGTCGTCATACTGTTTGGTTTGAATGTACCATCTGTATAGCCTTCCATATATCCTTTTTCAACTAGCTCATATATTACGGGTGCTGCCCAATACGTACTTTTCACATCGGTGAAAGTTGGAGACGTTTTTGCATATGCCTCTGAAGATGGTGCATGTAATAAACACGCAATGATGGACCCCATAATTAAAACTCGTTTCATCAAACCCCCCCTATCAGTCCATTTCTATTATTATACAATGGAATCATTACTTTTCTTTGAACATAAATCTTGGCAACTAACTTAAAAGCCACGAAATAGAATTTTCATACCAAATTCGATAGAAATCATTCGCATCTTCTATAAATACACGGTTTTCTTTAATCTAAGTTTACACTAAAAAATACCCCAAAAGGCAGATTTTCCATTCTACCTTTTGGGGTACAGTAATTAAATTATCGTATTTTCAATAAAATTACAACCCTAATTCAAAAATAGCGGCCTGCAGTTTATTGTAATTTTTCACTAAAGATTTTTGTTCGATTGTCAGGCGATCATAAGCTGTTTTCGCAGATTTCGCTCTTGAAGCATATGTTCTTAAAGTTGAATCAAGATCTTCTATTTGCTTCACGACACGCTCCGCTGCCTTTAAATCTTTTTCGGCTTGCTGAAGTACAGAATAGTTCAGTACTTGGCGCTTGGAACCGGAAGGAAGTGCTTTATACGCTGCTACTGCATTTGTTACATCTGTTTCAAAGCTGCTTGATGAAGCATTTAATGATGCAATTATCGACGTCACCTTTTGGACTTCCGTCATATCGAGTACAGCCTGCTGTAATTTGAAATAGTTAGTAACTTTTAATTTTTCAACTTCCGACAACTTATCATAAGCCAGCTTAGCTGCTTCCATATTCCCCTGATAGTACTTGTCGTTTGGTTTTAAACTATCAATCAATGTATAAACATGAATTACACTCGATAAATTCGAGTATTGATCCATATTTGTCACGTACTCTTTTTGTTTGTCATCCAATTTTTTCAAAGCATTATTGACTGTATTAAATTGACGGCTCAAATCATTTTTGGGATTGCTTAAGCCATCAATTGCTTTAATTGCCGCTTCAATCGGCTTTATATACTTTTCTTGCTCTTTTAGTTCAGATTCGAGTGTCACACCTTTTTTGTTTGCTGAGCTTAATGATTTATAGGCTTCGCGCGCCTCTTTAATTTTAGCGATAAATTCATTTGCCGGTGCTGCATTTAATGCGCGAATCATCGCATCTACTTTTGCGCCGCCCTCCACATTCAGTTCGTGTTCCTGCAATGTCTTTAGGTTCGACACTTGTGCAGCTAATTCAGACGGCAGTGTATTATACAATGCTCTTGCTGCTGCTGTCTCTTCCACAAACGTTTTGCTCGATGGCTTAATTGAATTGATTGCATTTACTACATTATAAATTGTTGAAAGATCTCCTAATAACTTATCGCTGTTAACGAGTAATGCACGTTCAGACATCGTCAGCTTTTCATATGCTTTCTCAGCTGATTTATATTTTGAAATAAATGTACGTGCGTTCGACGGATCCAATGCCAATATATCACTATCCAACTTTAAAACCGGTTTTACACCGCGCTCGCGTGTTGTTAAATCTTTATAGTTCGTTACTAAACGCTGATCTGATTTTTCCAGACTGTCATAGCTATTTCGCGCATCGATCAGTTTTTGGATATAATTCTCCGTCATAGGAACAGCTGCATCAATAAGTGCAATTACTTGCTTGGCATCGGAAACACCTTGTTCTGCAGCTGCAAGTTTCGTAACATTGTGCACGAGTTCTTGCTCCGTATCAGTCAACGCTGCATATTCCTCACGAATTGCCATAACGTCGGCTTCGTATGTTTTGGAACCGACACGCAGTTTTTCGATACGATTAATTAAATCGGCCACACTTAAAATATTGCCCAACTTCGCATCATAATTATAAACATCTTGCTTTTGCTTCTCCGTTAACCGGTCATACGCTTTTTGAGCTGCAGCAACTTTTGAAGGATAGTTGCGATCTGTATGAACTGGCAGTTTTTCAATAAGGTCGATTACTTTCAATGATGCTTTATAGTCCCGTTCAAGATCTGTTAAAACTTTCGAGTTCCCGACATTGCGTTTTGTGGAAGAATCCAACTTTTTGTAAGCTGCCGATACTTCCGCCAAATCGGTAATAAATGCTTCACCGGATTTCGTTTGCAGTGCATCGATTCGGCTTTCCATTGAAAAGGATTCCGAAACAATCATTTCAAAGTCCGTTAATTTTTTTCCGTATTCGGTAAAGAGCCTTAATTGGATATTTTCTATATCTGTAATTGGTTCTGCAGGAGCCGTATAGTTCTTTAATATATTTTCAAAATCAGTTTGTAGAGTTGAAAGGCTAACTTTGAACTCAGCTGCCGTTGGACGGAGTGCATCAATTTTCAGCATCAGCTTTGCAAACGGCAACAGCTCGACTAGTTTCTCTCTATTATAAACAAGTCCTTGCATAGGCTCTGCCAATTTATTAAAAGTAGTTTCGGCTGCAGTCGTTTTGCGCGTAAAATCTTTTGCCATTACATCGATTTTGCTGATTGCCTGAATTGTATTT
The DNA here is from genome assembly GCF_037974225.1 of Solibacillus sp. FSL R5-0691. Taxonomy (GTDB): domain Bacteria; phylum Bacillota; class Bacilli; order Bacillales_A; family Planococcaceae; genus Solibacillus. The sequence continues at coordinate 631,668 of NZ_CP150231.1, read as the reverse complement.
AATACTGCCTTATTCTCCTTTTCGAGCTCTGTTAATACTTTAATATTTTTTACTAATCGCTTGCCGTTAGCAGATAAGGAATTATATTTTTCACGGGCTGCATCGATTTGCTGTAAATCAACTACATCAGCTTTTTGGAATAGAAGAATGTCAGCATCCAATTTTGCCGCGATAGATTGTTCCTCTTTTTGTAATCGCAAATAAGATATTAAAAATTGATGAAGTTTCTCTACATTTGCGGCTTCATCTAAAGGAATCGCTTCATTGAATGAATCCCATTCGTTTAACTTATTTTCCGCTAATATTAAATCTTCTGTATAAGTAGTACTCGTGAAATTCAAATTCACTACTTGGTCGGCAATTTTAGTTAACGGGATTAACGCTTCAAGACGAGCACGATTTGTGACAAGCCCCTGCTGATTATCCTCAATTTTAGTAAACGAAGATTCTGCTGTACGTACCTTTGTAATAAATGAAGTAACAGTTGAGCGCTTTTTCGTGTCCGTCAGTTTATCATCACCCAGATTTGTAAATACATCTGTTTTAATCGCATCGATTTGTTTATTGATTGTTGTAGCCGTTGCCGTTGATTTTTCCCATGACGTAAGTAGATCCAATAATTCTTTTAAAACATATTTGCGCTCGGTTGCTGATAATGTATTGTACGCTGCTCTTGCGTCTGCAACGATTGCATTTTTCCCTTCAAAATTTCCTGAATCAATTTTTACTATTTCGATTTCAACCTTTTGTGCCTTTTCAATAGCTTCTTGCATCACGAGCAATTTATCATAGTTCACTACAAGGCGTATATCCAATGGATCGAGGTCATTATATAGTTTCGCTACGTTTTCAGCCTCTTCACGGAACTCCTCAGTATTTACTGGTAACTTAGAAATTCTCGTAATTTCATTTACTACGTTTAATACATTTTCATATGGTTTCAACTCATCAGCGTTTGCTACCAGTTTTTTTTGAACTTCTGTTAAGTGTCCATATTCTTTAACAAGTGCATTTACTTTTGAATTAAATGTCGTAGCGGTTGGCGGGTTTTCAACTAAATCTTTAATTTTATCTTCAATCGTTTGGGCCTTTTTAATATCCGCTTCTGCATTTTTTATATATTGTTCAATTCCTGTATTATTTTCTGCCAATTGAATTTTCAATACATTTTTAAATGCAAGATCTGTTATCTCATTAAATGCAGTACGGGCATCAACTACCGCGTTAATAAAGCTTTCCTTATTAATTAACTCCTGAGCCGTTAATGTTGTGACTGGACTAATGTAACTTTCAATAAATTGCTCAATTGCTGTCGTTTGATCTTCAAAAGATTGCAGCTGACTTAAAGATGCCCCTGTAACATATTTATTAATGAAATCCGCTTGACCATTTTCATCGTAATACAGTAACGTTTCCAAAAAAGTATCTGCATTAGCGCCTACAGCATTGCTTAAATCATTGCTGGCATTCTCCAGAATTACATTTAAATTTTCAAGTGCTTCCAGAGCGGCCTTTCTGTCTGCAACTAAGCTTTTGTTTGTATTCGTTAACTTAGAAATTAAAGTTTTCACTTGTGCTGCATTTTGCTTTAGTTGCGAATATCTTTCTAAATACGTCAATTTTGCATTTATCAGTGGCATAATATCCGCAAATGTCTCGTCATCTTTATATGTATTGTAAATATCTCTTTCCTGAATTAATATCGCACTTGTTGATTCTTCATTGGCAGCTTTAAAACTATTCAATAATCCCTCAGCAGTAACTGAAGCTGCGACATTATACGGAGTCTGTGTTTCGCTCGCTTCTGCATCTCCAGCTTGCGCGACGATTGCCGGAGTAATTAAAAGCCCCGCCATTAAACCAACCTTCAAGTTTTTCTTCATTGTTTTTATCCCTTCCTTCATGGATAGTGCTTCAAAATCGTTCATAATTCTAAGTTAATTATCGGCATATTTTCACAGGTTGTTAGTAATTCTAGTATTCTCAATATGTTTGAGAACAAAAAAACTGCCTAAAAAGTTTTTACACTTTCTAGACAGCGTTGTTCATTATAATGCGTCTGTATATAATTTGCCTGCCGGTAAATACTCGGACATGCCGATTTCTTCCAGACCATTTTTAATTTTGTATGTGTGACCTAAACGGTTTTTCGATAAATAATTCGCTTTTGAAATCAGCATCTCTTCAAATACCGGTAATTGTGATGGATCTACATCTTTCCAGTTTTTATATGAGTTAATCAAGTCTTCAAGCGTTAAGTGCTGATAATCATCACCGGCAAATTCACCTTTTGGATTTACGCGGTACCAGATATCTCCGTTTGAACGGATCCACTTATTCTTCTCAATTTGTAATGCACGGCTAATTGATTTTGCCGCTTCTAAATATTTAGGATCCTGGAATTCTTTATATGCCAACAACAGTACATTCATGCCACCAAGTACATGGTTCATCGATGCGTGTGTTGTCACCTGCTGATTCACAGGGAAGTAATCCGAAATATAATAAGCGTCTTTTGCAACATCAATTACATGCCCTGCCTGTTTACGCGATGCTAAAAGATCTGCATAATTACGTAACGGTTCTTTATAATTCGGCATATTAAACTCTGCACCGGAATTATAGTAGAATAACGCAATTTGCTCATTGAAGCGCGTATCGATAAACGGTGCTGTAATGCCAAACAGGTTTTTCAAATACGTACTCGTTACTTCAGTCTTCCAGTAAGTCGCATCGCCTTTGAACTTATTCAAGTTAATGAACGAGTTTTTCACTAAGTTAGCAAAATAACGGTCGCCCTGTTCCTTGAATAAAACAAGTGCGCGGTCTTCTTTAACCAACAATAGATTACGCCCGAAACCTTGGTAAGATTTCGGCATTGGCTCTGTCGTTGTCGCCATTTTATTGTATGGACCTTCAGCTGTGTACCAGTTATTTCGTTTTTTATAGTTAAGCGCTGTTTCAAGCATCCAGCCATTCATATTCTCATCAGTTTTAAATAAACGCTCATTTGAATCCATATACCAAGTATCAACAATGTCGTTCCCGTTAGAAACGAGTGTATAGTAGCTGAATAAATCTTCGCCAAGCCATGCTTGTGAATATGCTTCGTACTCAGATTCCAAATCACGCATATAACTTGTACCGCCAGTATCTTTATAGCTTTGAGTTAATTGTTTTGAACGATATGCCTGTCCGACCATACGATCTGTTGCCAGTTTTTCATTCTCCATAATGCGCAATAATCCTGTCGGGTATGATGATGAGTCATAGCCAAATACATCGGCTGAATTTTTTTCGATCGGGAAACGATCATAACGGTATAGACGGTAATTCGTTACATTCGATGCTTTCTGGAATAGATCCACAGTCAGCTTTGATTTCCCTTTGTTTGTTAATGTTGTAAATACAAAATCATCGCCGTTTTCCAATGCACGCACCGTTACTTTTACTGTTGCGCCTTGATTTCCGACTGCATAATTATAAACAGTATCTTTTGCCACACCGAAAGTTTCAGTTGTTGTGCCTTTAAATACAATTGTTGCTGTTGAACGAAGATATAGCGGGTTTGCATCAGAAGTTACTTGTGCAAAGTTCATTTCTTCACGATTGTTTTTAAAATTACTGGATACTTCCGCTGCTTGTACTTTATATTCGCTTTTCGCAATTTGATTTGTCGCGACAAGGGCACGGTGAAGCATTACCGAGAACGTCACACGGTTAACCGTTGCTTTCGGGTCAAAAGTGCCGTCTTCACGCCCAGTTGTAATTCCGTGCTGCGCTAAAATTTTAACATTTTCGCGGTGTGACTCACTGATTTTATTCCAGTCTTTAAATGTCAGTTCTTTACCTGTGTCTTTCAAATCAAATGCACGCACTAAAGTCGTTGCCATTTGTTCACGTGTTAACGCATCCGCTACACCGAAACGTCCGTCTGGTTTACCACCAAAAATACCAGCTTCATATGTAGAAAACACACCTTGTAAAAAGCTTGATTTCGTACTTACATCTGAAAATTTGTTCTGATATTTACCATCCGGAAGCTTTAATGCACCTTTAAACAGGTTTGCTGCCTGACCACGGTTAATGTTAAGGTTTGGACGGAACTGTGCATCCGGATAACCACCGATTACGCCCATTTCCACAAGCTGCATTACTTCATTTTTTGCCCAAAAACTATCCGGTACATCTGCAAGTTTCTGCTTAACCGTTAACTTCTCGCCTGATAGCGGCTGATTAGCGGGTTGTTCTGATACTTCATTTTGTTCTGCATCAGTTGCAGGCTGTTCGATATTTGCCGGAGAATCTTGCTCTACTGATTCTTCGTTTTCCGGAGATGTTTCTGTCTGTGGTTCTTCTGGCTGAGCAGGTGTTGTTGTCTGTTCATCATTTTTGTCGGCAGAAGTAGATTCCGCTTCCTGTTCATTTGTAACCGTTTCCTCTTGAACTACCGGATTATTACCGGGATCCGTAGTTTGAGTCGTAGTAGTGGTTGTATCTTGTACTGTTGGATTTTCAGCTTCAACTGTGCCTTGTACATTTGCATACGTTGCGGTTGGTAGCGCTGTGGATATAAATAATAGCGAGGCTAACAGTGCTGATCTTATTTTCAACATTCGACAGATTCCCTCCTTTTATTTCAATAACGTATAAATTATACCGAATATCGCCATATATTTCACTGCAATGTACAACTTTTAATAGAATAGTAATATTCAAATTAAGTGTAGCACGCCACTTGTCGTGAAGCGATGGTAATTCTCGCTTCCTTTAGTAGGTATTTCTTTATTAAAATTTTGATATTCTCGTCTGTGGAAATGCGATTCTACTTTTGCACTTTATAGTTCTACATTTCGAAAAAAAGGTTCTACTTTTAGGTGAGGATTTTCTACATATTCACACTGAATTTCTACTTTCAGGCACAAAATTTCTAATTCTTTCGATAAATATTCTACTTTTTCTATCCCACTTACCTCTTTATCTCAAAAGAAAACACTTGAGCCCTATAAAAGACTCAAGTGCACAAAAAGCTATTCTACTCCAATTACGATAAAGTCATCTGAAGTTGCTTCGATCGCATTATATAAAAATGTTGCTAGCTGGGCACGCGTTAATTTCATATTCGGGCTGAATGTAGTAGCTGTCGTACCTTTCGTAATCCCGTAATCTACTAATGTTTGGATATATTTCTTTGTTGCAGTATCCGTTAACTTATTAACATCGGTAAATTTCGTTTTTGCAGTAGTAGATTGCTCCAACTCAAAGCCGATCGTTAACATCTTCGCCAACTGAGAGCGTGTCAATGTTGCGTTCGGACGGAATTCATCACCATAGCCGTTCACAACACCTGCTTTATTTAATGCTGCGATAGCCTTGTAATATTTGCTTGATGTTGGAACATCTTTAAAACCTGGATTGGGCGCAGTACTATTTTGCAGGTTTAATGCATTTGCTAAATATAATGCCGCATCCCCACGTGTTGCCGATTTACCCGGCTCGTAAGTTTTGCTCGTTACACCTGTAATTATCCCTTCATTATATAAAGTAATGATTGCGTTTGCATGGGAATTTGTTTCTTTTACATCGGTAAACGGATTTGTAGCTGCCTGTACTGAATGGCTACTTCCTATAACACTTGAAATAATGACAAATGCTGCAATAAGAATTGTGCCATAGAAATATTTATTCATTTATTTCAATCCTTCCTCTTAAACTGGTTAGTATAATTATACAATAGTTTATCTTTTTATGTAGATGATTACTTACAGAGGGCCTCTCTTTAAATTTACGTCATTTTATTAGAAAGAATTTTGATTATATTAGATGATTTATACACTTTATTAGTACTTCCATTACTTATATTAGAAATTTGATATATTTGCAATGAAATTCAACGACATCTAAGCCATAATAAGGCTAATTAAGTCGCTCTATAAACTTTATTAGAACAGTTAGCATCTATATTAGAAGTTCCGACTCACTTATTTGAACTTTCAACAGAGATATTTGAAGATGAAGCATACTTATTAGAAGAAAGTAACTTTTTATTAGAAAATGGACAACTTATTAGAACTTTTTCATGTTTATTAGAAAATTAGCTTCTCTTATTAGAAAACTAAAAAAGGCATACACGCAACACCACATGTATGCCCTACCCAATTCCAAAATTAGTTTGTTGTTAATGTTGGTGATAAAGTGAACGGATGAACAACTGCATTCCCTGCTTCATCAACTACATCTTCAATTCCTGCACCTGCTGTAATCGTAACAGATGTATTTACCGTTTGATTCGCTGCTAAAGTAACCGTTACTTTATTGCCTGTTGTTGATTTTGCTACTGATGTAATGCCTACCGTTGTACCTGCAGCATTTACAATTACAAATGAATCTGTATCAAGGCCGGTTACATTCTCGCTAAAAGTAAATTCGATTTGGTTAGCAGATTTAAATTCAGCGGAGTTTAAGACCGGACGAATATTTTCCTTCAAATTGACTTCAGTCGTTATGTTTGGCTGAGCCGCAACCGAATCTTTCGCTTTCACATTTCTAATTGTTAATTCACGTGGGCCAGTTGTTGTTGTTTCATTCGGCGCCAATGTCAGAATAACTGTATCTAATGCATCACTTGGAACTTGAGCATTCGTAATTCTGGCATTTGGGATCGAGTAATTGCTAGCAACAGATGCTGAAGGTGCATCCAATACATGATTGAACTTCAATCGCACTTGATTGTTCGTTAGTGTTGAATCCGCCACTGAAGTAGTAACAGTTGGCGCAGTCAGTACATTTTCATTATTAGAGTAATCCGATGTACGTTGGAAAGTGACTGCTTTATTTGCTGTATTTACACCATATGCACTATCCACTTCTATGAATGATAACGTCACATTGTACGTTGCATTATCAGCGTCCCCAGTACCTAGTAAATCATCCAGTTTCACGCGGACTACAGTACGATTGCTGTTTTCACGATATTCTAACGCCGTTGCGGTACCATTAAATGTATGTGTAACGCCACCTTTAACATAGTTACCAGAAGCAGTAACACGAGAAGCATTCACTAAATCTACTGGTTTGTTGAGCGTAATATTTAAATACTCGAAATTCCCTTCACGTGTTACAGAAGTTGATGTCACTTCAGGTGCAACTGTATCTATTGTGAATGAATGTGTCGTCATGAATGTATTCGTTTCCCCTGAAATATCGGTAATTGTTTTACCTGCTGCTGTACCAATATTATAGACACCTGTTAAATCATTTGTAGCAGTAATGATAAATGAACGGTCATCGCCCGGAACTGCATCAATTGCCGTAATTGCATTTGCCGAATTACCTAAACGTAACTCCAGATCACCGATTGCCGGTTTTTGAATTCGTTCAGAGAATGTCAGTCTGAATGTTTTCGGACCAGTTTGTGAAATACTTGTTAACGTTGGTTTTACTCCATCAGCCCCACCCATCGCAAAGCTTGTCGTTAACGGGTTTGGTGTACTGAAATTTCCTGCAATATCGCGCAGTCCTGCAAAGGTTGCAGTAACTGCAGTATTTGCCGCTAATGGTTGACCATTTACCATCGCATTTGATAAATCAAAGTCTGCATAAGTAGCACCCGCTGCAATTTCACCGGTAATGCCAGTTACATTCGTGCCATTTGCTAGTCTGAATGTAATACTGCTGTTACTAAATGCACGTAAAGGTTCAGAAAATGTAACGCGAACTGTTTTCGCATCTCGGTTCACTGTACTGATTAATGTCGGTGCCACAGTATCTGTACCGAAATTGACTACATCATCATATGGAGTAACTGTTGTTCCCGCTGCATTCTTCACATTATTTACTTTTACAAGATAGCGTCCTGATAAAGCTGCAGCCCCGTTTGTAGAGATTGTCAAAGTACGGCCATCTTCGCTTAACTGTCCTCTTGAAAGTGTGACGCCATTATTGTCCACACCCGAAACTGTCACATAGTTTGCCAATTGTGCAGATGTTAAACTCGCAGGCAAGTCTACTCTTTGATTGAATTTCACTTCAATTTGTCCCGCATTAAGCGCTTTCACAGATGCGACTTTCACTTCCGTTACGACATACGTTACTTTTGCTGAATAATCTTTACCGTCAATTTTAAATTCAACTGTTGTTTCCTCATTTTCAGGAAGATTATTCTCTAAAGTAACTTCATGCTCGGAGTTGTCGCTTAATGTAACTTTCAATTTATTTGCCGCAGTAGCTTCGGCTGTTTTGACTGTTAATGCAACATTATATGTGACAGAAGTTGAATACTCTTTACCGTTAATCGTAAACTTAACAGGCGTTTCCTTCCCGGCTTCCAAAGGTGTATCCAATTTCACCGTATGTTCCGTATTGTCCGTAAGCGTGACTTTCAACGTCGATGCATCAACAACTTCAATCGCTTTTAACCCTTCGCCCGGCACTGATATTTGAAGCATTTTATACAGGAATGAAGAGAACTGACCGCGTGTTGTGTTCCCTTTCGGATTGAAGTTAGGAACGCCCGTTACATTATAGTAATCTAAAACTCTAATCGCAGACCGCGCTTCAGCCTTTGCTCTATTATAATCGATGACATCCTCATTGAAATTCTGATTCAAAACATGTCCAAGGAAGTCAAAGTTTTTAATATTTGTATAAGCGCGCACTAAAACAACCGCCATATTTTCACGTGTAATCGGGTCTGCAGGTAACAGGTTTCCGTTACTTCCGTTAAATACACCGTTGTCTTTTACTAGTGCCGCATATTGCAGTAGTTCGTCCTGTGAAGTGCTGCGCAAGTCTGAAAAGCGCATATTTGTTTTATAATCTGAAGGTATTTTATAACCTTGAGATACTAAGTATTTCCCTAATAATTTTACAACATCCGATCGCGTCAATGTACGATTAGGTTTAAATGTGCCATCCGGATATCCTGAAATGATACCTTGGCTAACGAGTGATTCAATTGCCAATTCGTGAGTATTTCCCGCTGTATCCGAAAAACTTGCCGCACTTGCTGCCGGAACAATTGCTGATGCTACCAATGTTGCAGTAGCCGCCGTCGTCAAAAACTTCTTGTACTTTTTCTGCATCTTTATTAACCTCCTAGTTTGTAAAACAATTAAATATGTTGCTCATTTCCAAACTTGCCTACAACCTATGCAATTCCACGAATTATTTGAATATAAACATAATTTGGTTAAAATGACTAAAAAGTATTATAAATATAAAAAAGAGCATATCTATCGAAATAGATATGCTCCAGATATTAGTAATTTATATTCGTAGGAACAGTAAATTGAATCGGTGATAATACTAGTTTATTATTTGCATAATCACTAACTGTTGAAGTAGCTGTTTGTGTTATAGTAACAACTTGGTTTGATTTCAACGGCTGCGCTAACCGGATCGCCACTTGTTCATTCGTAGTTGTATAAATTTGTGAAATCGGCACAGCTAAATCACCAACTTTTACTTCAAACGAATGATTCAATGCATTTTTAACCGCTTCATTAAACGAAAGGGTAATCGTATCCGTACCAGTAATATTGTGATACATATATTGCGGTGAGATATTTTCGTTTAAAAAGACCAGTTCTGTTTTAGGTTCCATCGTTACAATTGAATTTAATGCACGTAAATTGCTGATCGTTAAATTCGTACCCCGTGATTGGGCAATGTCTTCCTTAATCGTTAAATATACTTTGTAAGGTTCATTGTGTCTAACAACTGCTTGCTGTATTGTCAAACCGTCCAATGTATAGTTTTGCAGGTTTGATGCTGTAATACCGTCCACATTTGTAGAGAATGTAACAACAATTGTTTTATTATCAATAACAGTACCCTGTCTAGCATTATACGAAGTTTCCACACTTAATACAGATAACTTCTCTTCATTTTGTGCAATATCAGAACCGCGTGTAAAGTTTACTTGATAAGCCGGATTCACCGCTTGTCCGTACTCACTCGTCACTCCTGTAAATGTAGCACCGACTGAATATGTGTATCCTGCAGTAGTGCCCCCAGTCATACCAGAACTAGATAAACTACTTAGAAGAACGCGGATCGTTTTGTCGTTCGTTGTTGATTTTACGACTTGTCCGACCAAATTATTCGCTAACGGATAAGTATATCCGTTTAAAATATAACTACCCGCCAGCGTCACCTGTGCAAACGCCGCTGCTTCTACATTTCGGTCAAACGTAAACTCCAAATACTCGATTCCTTTATCTTTTACAACATTTGTACTCACAACAGATGGAATTGTCGTATCCGCTACAAAATTGTACGCTGTTGAAAATACATTCACTTCTCCGGAAACATCGGTAATATAACGCCCAGGCGTCGTCGATATTGTAGTATAGCCATTTAACGAACCGCTCGTCGTAACAATATAAGAATTGGCATCGTCTTTATCTTTCACAATACTCGTAATTCCCGGTGAATAAGTATTTTGGGCAATCGTAATATCTGCCGGTGCAATTGTTCGAATTTCCTCAGAGAATGTTAACTTGAACTTTTTCGCGCCAAGTTGGGTAACATTCGTTAATGTTGGTACAACCCCATCCTTATTCCCTTTTGTAATATATGTCGTTAATGGGTTTGGCGAAGAAAGATTATTTGAAATATCGATGATTGTTCCAAAAGTAACGGCTATTGCTGTACCTGGTGCTAAAAGTTGTCCTTTTGCTGTAGCTGCTGATAGGTCGTAAATAACTTCTGTCGCATTTTTTTCAATCGTCCCTTGAACTCCTGAAACAACCGAACCATCTGCAAGTTTAAATTGAGTTACCCCAATCGGATTTGTAATTGGTTCTGTAAATATCACTTTTACTTTAGTAGCTGATACATTTTCTACTTTCAAAACTCCCGGCGATGTTTTATCAGGAACGAATGTCGTGATATCATCGTATTTAACAAGCTTTTTTGATGTTGCCGATTCAATGCCGTCAACTACGACACGGTAGCGTCCTTCAAGCCCGGCTGTAGCATTGATTGTCACCGTCAATGTTCGTTTATCTTCACTTAACTGCCCTTTTGACAACTGTACTTGTCCAAGACGATCAACACCTGTAACCGCAACCAATTTATTAATTGCCGCTGTATTTAGTTCTGCCCCCAGCTTTACAGGCTGATTGAATGTAATTGCAACCTGCCCGCCGTTTGGGTTGGTAATAGAAGAAATTTTCAAATCCGGTACTTCAAATTTCACTTTTGTTGTAAACGTTTGTTCGTTAACATCAAAAGTAACTTCAGTTTCCACATTTTCGACTAACGGTGTTTTTAATGTCACAATATACGCTTTATCATCCGAAAGCGTAACACGCAGTTTATCAGCTGCTTGAACTTCCACTTTTTTTACTGTTAAAACCGGCTTTTCCGGTTCAGGCTTAGGTACTTCAATTTGCAGCATATTATAAAGGAATGTTGCAAATTGACCACGCTTAGTCGGATCTTTAGGATTGAAAGTTTTTTGCTTTGTCACCGCATAGTAAGCCAGTGTTTCAATAGATTCCTGATGCTCCTTAGTCGTTCTGTTCAAATCACTAATATTTGATTTATAATCCGTTTCTTTCATTGTTTCCACATAATCGAAATCATTGATAACTTTAAATGCGCGCATTAAAACAGTCGCCATCTGATCGCGACGCAACTGGTCACGGTGCATAAGTGCCCCGTTACTTCCTTGGAAAACCCCGACATCTTTTACTAATGCCGCGTACTGCAACAACTCATCCTGAGATTTCGCCGTTAAATCTGTAAAACGCATTTCCGTTTTATAATCTTTCGGAACTTCATGACCTAATGAAACTAAATATTTTCCTAACAGCTTTACAACATCTGAACGCGTCAAATTTTGATTCGGCTTAAACGTGCCATCCGGATACCCCCCGATAATGCCTTGTTCTGATAAGATTGTAATTGCATTTTCATGACCGCTTCCTTTTATATCAGAAAATGATGCGGCGCTAGCTACCGGAACAACTGCCGTTGCTGCTAGAACAGCTGCTGTTGCAGATGCTAGAAATTTAGTATGAACTTTCATATGTAACTCCCCCAATTTAAGATGATAGTTTTATATATGTAATAACTTTATTTGATTATGACAAACTTCTGCTATAACCAAAGGAGAGCTATCTGAATAAACCGTTAGATCATTATCAATTAAAGCAAATTCTTCAACAAGCACTTCTTCATATTTCCAATTTCTAAACATCGGCAATACCTCTTTACACTGAATTTCCAGGACATTCATCTTCGACTGAAAATACCCTTGCACTTCCAGCAAACACCCATTCACTTTTAACTGGTTAAAAAAATGCATGTTCATCCCTCCATAGGGAATATTGTATAGAATATTATGGTAATTTACAAATTTTCTGGCAATAAAAAAAGTGATTGCATGAACCTTTTGGGGTTATGCAATCACTTAAATTAAAAACCCCCTTAAACCTCTCTTAAAAGAGGTTTAAGGGAAAAATCATTCAAAAATTATTTTGTTACTGTTACTTTCTTAGCAACAACTTTGTTAGTTGCAGCAGAAGCGTCTGTGATAGCGATAGCTACGTTATCTTCACCTTCTGGAAGGATTTCGATAGTTGTAGCTTGAGCGATGTTTAAAGCAGAACCTAAAGTTACGATTACTTCTTTACCGCTTACTACTAATTTCTTTACTTGAATTTTATTACCAGCAACATCAACTACTAAGTCGTTTACTGCTGAAGCAATAGTAGCTTCATCTGATTTAATTGCAACATTTTCAGAGAATGTTAATTTGATTTGGTCAGTTGTAACATCAGTTTTAGCAGTTAATTCAAATTCAGCAGATTCTAATGTTGGAGCAACATTATCTTGTAATTTTAAGTAAGTTGAAGCATTTTCAGCTTTATCTAGCTTAGTTACCGAATCATCAGCAACTACATATTCTCCAGCTTTAGTTGTTAAAGTTTTTACTACTTCAAATTTATAGTCAGCATCAGCAACTACAGTGAAAGTAGATGGTAAGCGTAATTCTAAAGCTGTTTTATCAGTATTAGTGAATACAGCTTTAGTACCTGCAGGTAAAGCTGCATTATCTAATTTGTAGTTAGCTAATTCTAATGCAGAATCAGTCATTTTTTCTGGGAAAGTTACTTTAATAACATTACCAGTAGCAACTTCGATTGCATTTGGTACTAATTCTACAAATGTATCAACAGATTTAGAAGATACAGCTGTTTGGAACTTAGCGTTACCTAATCCTTGTACATCTTTAACAGCATCAGTATCAAATACCAATGTATAAGCACCTTGCTCTAAAGTAGCACCAGCAACAGTGATTTCTAATGCACTTGTGTCACCTTTAATACCTTTAACTGCTTTCACAGTCGTTGGTAATTCAACACCTGCTGGAGTGATCACTTTTACTTTAGAATTAGTAGTTTCTTTAATATCTTCAGTCATTTCAACTGCAAACACTAAGTTACCTTCAGAAGCAGTTACTGTATTTACTGAAGTAGTTAATAACGCTGGAGCATCAGCATCTAAAGATAAAGTTACAGTTTTAGTTGTAGCTTCACCTAATAAATTAGCATTATCAGTATAACCTTTGAATTCTACATTTAATGCTACAGATTTCTCTTTGTCAGCATATAATGTGTTAGTGCCATTAACTGGATCAACAGTTACTAAGTAAGTATTTACTTTTCCATCTACCGCTTTAATAGAATCTACTTTGAACTCAGTATTACCTTTAGTTACTTTAGTAGTACCTAATGATTTAACAGCTTCTGAGAACTTCACTTCGAATGAAGTAGCAGATACAGCTTTTACTGATTCTACTGAAGGAGCTACTGTGTCGTTAGAAACAGTATAAGTACCAGTTAAAGTAGTTGACTCATTTCCAGCTAAGTCCTTAAGACCTACGATAGTTACATTGTGAGTACCTAATTTAGCTAAGTCAGCACCAACACTGATTGTGTAAGTGTAGTCACCAGCTACAGTTGTAGCAGCTACTTTTGAAACAGGAACGCTTACGCCATCAACACGTACTACAGCACCTTGGATAGCTACAGGTTCAGAGAACGTTGCAGTGATGTTGTTACCACCAGCATACTCTAATGATTTAAGAGTTGCAGCAGTTGTATCAGCTTTAACAGATACTGTACCTTCGAACTCTACTAATTTATTGAATTTAGCAGCAATAATGTTTTTAGCAACTACTTCATAAGTAGTGTCATCAACTAATGCATCAGCTGCAAAACGTGCGATTACAGTTTTACCGTCTTCTTGTAATTCAATAGATTCAGGCTTAACAGGACCTTGTTTTGAAGGAGATTTCGCTGTGAATGTGTAATTAGCTACATTTTCAGCACCAGCTTCTAATACTTCTTGGTTGAATACGAATTGTAATTCAGTTTCGTTGATTGCTTTAACATCTTCTAAAAGTAAATCTTCAACAACATAAGTTACAGTTGCTTTATATTCAATTTTATCGATAGTGAAAGTTACTTCAGTAGCTTTGTTTGGCTCTAAAGCTTTTGTTAATTTCACAGCGTGTTTAGTACCATCAGTTAAAGTTACGTTTAAGTTTAAAGCGTCAACTACTTCAGCAGTTTTAACAGCTAAAACAAATGTTACTTTAGCAGAGTACTCTTTTCCATCAATTGTGAAAGTTACTTCTGTTTCTTTGTTAGCTTCTAAAGCTGTTTCTAATTTTACTGTGTGTTTAGTATCGTTAGATAAAGTTACTTCTACAGTGTTAGCGTCTACAGCTACTGCTTCTTTAACTGTTAATTCAGCAGCTTCAGTGTTGATTGTTTTGTTTAAGAATGTTGCAAATTGAGCACGAGTTACAGAGTTTTTAGGCATGAAGTTTTCAACGCCTGAAATACCTAAGTTACGTAATGCTTGGATAGCTTCACGAGCTTCAGATTTAGCTGTGTTTAAGTCAGCAACTGTAATGTCTTCGATTTCAGCAGCAACTTCTACTAATGTAGTATCGTTGATTGCTTTGAAAGCGCGGTCTAATACAAGAGCCATGTTTTCGCGAGTGATTTTGCCACCAGCGTTTAATGCACCGTTAGAACCAGCGAAAACGCCAGTGTCGAATACTAATGCAGCATATTTTACTAATTCTTGGTCTTTAGCGTCTGCAGCTAAGTCAGTGAAACGAGCTTTAGTTGCATAGTCAGCTGGGATTTCGAAACCTTGAGCTTCTACCCATTTACCTAACATTTTAACAACTTGACCACGAGTTAATTCTTGGTTTGGTTTGAAAGTGCCATCTGGATATCCTCCGATGATGCCAGCTTCAGCTAATGCGTTAATATTAACCGCATGTGAGTTTGTGTCTGCTACGTCAGAAAAGCCAGCAGCAGAAGCTACAGGAACGATTGCAGATGCTACAAGAGTAGCTGTAGCAGCAGCTGCTACGAATTTAGTATATTTCTTAGGTTGGTTAGCCATAGAATGATTTCCTCCAATAAAAACATTTTTTTATCATTTCAATAAATGTTGTCTCGTATATTACGATAACAATTACAAGTATATAAGTAAGGTATTTTTCTGTCAATGTTATTTTAGGAAATATAAAGTAAACTCCCTAATACTAGTAATACCAATGTTTCTATTGTCAGAACTTTAAATAATATTATTTGGTAATAATTAATTGACATGGTAATAATTAGTTTATAAATATAATTTTTATGTTTTCTGAATTATATAAAATGGTATAAAAATGGTACTTTTATGACTTCCTTAAAAGTATATTATTGGGAAATATAGCATCGGAGTTCCAGTATATTTAAGATTCTTTGAACTGTCACAACACTAAAAAGCCGTCTCCAATATCGGAGACAGCTTCACTTTCTTCTATAATAATGCTCTCCCGTCCGGGCAATACCGGCAAAGGTATCTAAGTCTGCATAGCTTTTTTCAACAATCTCCTTTCTTCTTCCATAAAAATATCCGAGCAGTCGGTCCATCAAAGGATGTCAGCCCTAGTCGTGTTCAAACTAAAATATTTCGAGAAGTAATTTGATTTAGTTTTTCCTTGTTAAATTCATAGCCTACTAACCCCTTAAGACTATTTCAAAATGTAATATGCCTATATTTCCCATCCGATTTAACTAAAAGTCACACTTCTCTCTCGCTTAACCTAGACTATTCCTCATAATTTACATACTTTTTACACTTAATTTGCGATAAGGTTTATAATAAAATTATATTTTCTATTACACTGTTAATATATGTGTTATTTACTCTAAATAAGGGTAATAAGAATATGTTAATAAAAATATTGAGGTGAATTTATGTTCGAGTACAAGTTTTGGCATCATCTTTCAAACCCATCGCAACTCATACATAATATTGAACGTAGCGAAGATCAAAGACTTATAGGGTATCGGAAAGTTTTGCTGGCTATTTTTGGTTTTACACTACTGTTCTTTATCGTCCGTAACTTCTGGGGGATGAATACAACGGATTTAACTGCATTGCTTGTAAATGGTGAAGGGGATTTATATAGTTTCGCCAGATTGATGTCATTAATCGGCGCGATTCTGGCAGGAATTTTATTTTTTATCATTCATTATTATGTCATTACATATTTGATTCATTTATTGACAAATATCGATTATGGCTGGATTCGAAAAATACAGCTATATGTGATCTTTTTCATTGTCCTTGAAAAACTGCTGACGGTAATAATTTTTGCAATAGCAGGATATTCTACACAGTTCACGATGTTTTCACTGGCACCTATGATGGCGTACGTCTATTATCATGACTATTTATTGTTCTTCCTGAACCAATTGACGGTCGCATCGATCATTGCGGTATGGATTCAATACATATTTTTATCGAATTGGACAGATCGGCCGAAAGCGTTGCTGTTTAAGTTAATACTTGTTCAAATCGTATTGGCATCGCTTGTTGCGTTATATAGCATTCTTCCTGTTTTAACTTGGATCGAAGGGTGGCTTGGTCTGTAATGCGTATGACGAAAAGAGTAAAGATTTTTAGTGCTGTTGCCTTAGTTTTTGTTTTGGTGAATGGTTATTTACTATTAAAAGACAACGATATTATTATGAAAAACTACTATATTAATAATGTGCAGTTTGCCGTAGCGGATTATCATGAAAAGATATTGGAAACCGATGCAGTGGTGGCAGCCAAGCAGGAGCATTTCATCGCAGCCCCTGTACAATCGATCAGCGAAGTTCTTGTTACACAAGGACAAAGTGTCAGCGTCTTAACGGAGCTGGCCATTTATAAACCTGAAGAGGCTGAACGTGAAATTACACGTCTTGAGACGGACCGTGATGCTTATGAAAACGAGCTATCGGAATTGGAAAGAATCGTTTCGGATTTACAGTACGAAAGCAGTAATTCCTCACCGAGTACTGCGACCGATTCAACAACACTTGGCGACAACGAAAACTGGAACATTAATTTAACACTGGAGCTTGGTATTGAACAAAATACACCAACAGCTGAAGGTATTGCCATTATTCAACGATCCATTGCGGAAACAGAGCGTCAAATCAGCATTTTGGACAGTATGATTTCCCAGTTAAATAACAATAATTCTTTAACTACACCGGTGGACGGAATTGTTAAGGATATTGTTCTTGAAGGCGATTCGATTATTTTCCAAATTCAATCACTTGAAAAGAAATTCGTTGCCTATGTAGAACATGAAGACTGGAAGGAAATCGAAATCGGTCAAAAGGCTTCGGTTCTATTGAATGAAGGCAAAGAGGACGAACTGGTCATTGATGGAGATGTACTGGAAAAACAGCAAATACCAGCACGTGATTCCATTGCGTTCAATGAAATGAAAAAGAACGATAAAGTAAAGCCGGACGATACGGTTTATGAAGTTAGTATCGAACCAATTGATCAATTAACAGAAACACCGATTGGTATACTTGCAGATGCGTCAATTACGACGTTTGAAGCAAATGACAGCTTCCAAGTAAATGAAGATTGGCTTGTAAAATATGAACAAGACAATTCTGTAAACCTTATTTATACAGTCGGGGAAGATGGGAAAACTAGATTAGAACCAGTTGACCTACTGTTCAAGCATAAAGCTGAAATTAGACAAGAAGAGTTCATGTACGGCGAACCGATTGAGGAAACTATTGAAGAGGAAGCACTTGAAGATACTGTAGTCACTGAACCGCGCATCCGAACAGTTGAGCTGGAAGATTCCAAAAAAGAGGATGCTGCTAAGAAGGACGAGGATTTAGAGGATACGGCAGTATTTACAGCACCAATCGCACCACAGCAAATATTCATAGACGGTGATGAAAAAAATCTGTTCGCCCCTACATTCCGACCATATCCATTACGGACGTTCGAATGGACTTATGTTGATGCGACATGGAAAGATGCTTTATGGTATTTAATTAAATAAAATATAAAACGGCGGGAACATGCTCTACTTCCCGCCGTTTTATTATATATACATACTCCGTGTTTTAGTGCTTTTCCATATGGGTAAAGACAAAAAAATAATAGTTACGGAAAATAGAATTATATAAAAAGGAGTCGTGATGAATGAAAAAAAGAATAACAAAAAGTTTCATAGCTTCTACTTTGTTTGCTTCCGCATTGTTTGTGGCGGGTGATGACGTCTTTGCAAAAAAGACTTTTTACGATGTTGAAAACAGCAGCAACTCCCATACAGAAGCCATCCACTATTTAAATAACTTAAATGTGTATGATTATAAATCCGGCAATCAATTTAATTTCAGCAAACCTGTATCACGTGCAGAGGCATCGAAAATTCTCCAAAAAGTTCTTTCAAGCGATTCGGCCCTTGCCATTCCAAAAGAACGTTCTTACGACGGGAAGTTTAAAGATGTAACGAGTTCGACTCCTTTTGCACAAGAGATTACTTGGGCATATGAATCAGGTATTTTCGATGGAGATGAATACGGCAATTTCAATCCGGATCAGCCAGTAAAACGCTCACATCTATCAAAAATATTAGTAGAAAGCCTGAAATTAAACGGCGGTACGACGGTTAACTTTAAAGACGTGTCAAAATCGAGCTGGTACTATGACTATGTAAACATTTTAGCAAGCCATGGTATTACGACCGGCAATGAAAACAATCAGTTTTTACCGAATAACAATGTGACAAGTGCACAAATGGCCACATTCCTGTATCGGGCACTCAGTTATAAAACGACAGGTGAAGTAATCAGCGAGCCAACTCCTCCACCTGCCGAAAAACCGGATGCAACTGCAACATACAATAGTGAATATGACTTTGCATGGAAGCAAACAGGCAAAAATCTGGACTTTGAATTAGAAGGTGTCGACAACGAAAAGATAGTTGCACGATACATGACTAAACAAGGAAAAAGTTTCTTCGCTGCACAAGACCTGCAAATTGGAAATAATAATGCAAGCGATGTAAAGGCGAAGTACGGCACGAAAAATGCAAATGTGCGTCGTGGTAATGTAATCTATAATACGCCTTCTTCCAACGAATATAATTTCTATTTAATAGACGACTATTATGTGACATTTTTCTATGACATTCATAAAAAGAATGTTATTCGCTCAATCCTTTATGTTCATAAAGACTATGAAATAAATAAAGATGGCTATTACGGTGATATATCGGATACGCAAAAGCATTCCGAACAATTGATGGTCGAGCTGATGAATCAGGCACGCGCTGCAGAAGGTGT
Source organism: Solibacillus sp. FSL R5-0691 (assembly GCF_037974225.1). Lineage (GTDB taxonomy): Bacteria > Bacillota > Bacilli > Bacillales_A > Planococcaceae > Solibacillus. The sequence continues at coordinate 611,986 of NZ_CP150231.1, read as the reverse complement.
TGCTCCACTTACACATTCACCGCAATGGGCAGCAATTGCACGTAAACATAGTAAAGATATGATCGATAACAACTATTTCTCTCATACAGGTCTTACTGGTACAACACCATATGACCGCATGATCAGCGGTGGGATGAGTAAATCCGACCTTAGTACTTGGGGAGAAAATATTTCGTACGGTCACTACAATGTGATTTATGCCCATGAAGGCTTTATGAACAGTAAAGGGCACCGGGACAATTTATTACAGCCTGCCTATAAAAATGCCATTGTAGGCTTGGAGTACAGCAGCAAAAAGAGTCCTTACTTTACGATTAATTTCTATTAAACTAATAAATCCAGTCCTTCCTAATTATAAGGAGAGACTGGATTTTTAAGTTATGCATTTGCTACTTCCACACGGTTCCGCCCGTTCTTTTTCGCTTCATATAGTGCTGCGTCCGCTTTTTCCAATATGATTTTTGGCTGATCCCCATGCAGCGGATAATTTGCAATTCCGGCTGAGAATGTAATGACTTTCCCCGTTGGACTAATAATTCGGGAAATTTCTTCGCGGAAAGCTTCTAACCGGTTATATGCATTACCTACCGTCTCTTCGGATAGCAGGAGTATAAATTCCTCCCCGCCATAACGGCAAGCTACATCTTCCTTACCAACAACTTCTTTTAATTTAATGGCTATAAATTGCAATACTTCGTCGCCTATCATGTGACCATAGGAATCATTGACTTTCTTAAAGTAATCTACATCTAAAATGACTAATGTATATGGTTTTTGCTGTTCGGTCCATAAGTGAATGATTTTATCGAAAGTTCGGCGATTTAACAGCTTTGTTAACGGATCTGTCGAGGATTCCTTTTTAAGTGTATTTACTTGTCCATGTAAAATTGAAAAACTTTGAATAAGGGCTTCGCGGATTTTAAATACTTCAAAATACCATGCACGGATGTCTTTGAGCTTGTTCATTTCCTGCTCCTGAGCACTGTTCCCTGCTATTTCCGCCATACTTTGAAGTGGTCTTACGATACGTGTTGCAAGTACAAAGACAAAAATAATGGAGAGGACAATAAAAGGCAAACCTCGTGTAAAAACATCCGATACTTGTTTTCCAACGCCATTTATTGCTTCATCATATGGTGTTTGCACGACAATTCCCCAACGTGTTCTTTCCGTGGTGCTATACCCTGCAAGCATTGGCTGATCAAGTGAATTAACAATCTCCTTTGCTCCGCTCTTTTCCTCCAGCAAATCTTTTACGACTTCATTTTGTGAAGCATTTTCCCCTAGCCGTGTTTTATCCGGGTGGTAAATAATTTTTCCATTTGTATCGACAACATATACATAAGAACCATTTTCATATGGGTGTCGACCTAAAATCATTGCAAAAACATCTGACTCATGCAAATAAATCGTTCCGTTCAAAACCCCTTTAAAGATGCCCTCGTTATCATAGACGGGCATGGAAAGCAGTATGATTTCACGTCCGGTCGGGGACATATAAGGATTGGTAATATATGCAGTACGGTTCTTTAACACTTCCAGCCCTTCTTTTGATGTTACTTTACTGCCTGCCAGACCAAGATCTTGCGGTGCGTTGACTAGAATGTTCGCATCCGCATCTACAACAACGACAGAACTGAATGTGTTTTCCTGTGAATAAAGTCGGTTAACCTCTCGTTGCAAGTTTTCCATATTATTAAAGTCTTCACCAATTTCCGCCGCACTATAACGCATAACCCGTTTAGTATCGCCGATAAATTGGTCAATAGTTTCAGATAATTTCAAAGCATAGACCCGGTTATTTTCCAATGCCTGTTGTTCCATAAATTTTACGTTCCCTTGATAGCTACTGTATGTACTTACTATGACAGAGAGAAAAAAGGCAAGGGATATCACTGCGACTATTAAGTATTTTAATTTCATTATTTTTTTAAAAGAGGTCATTCAATTCTCCTAAAGAATAAATATTTATTAACTTGAAACATTGTCCACTTTGATAAAAAATTATACCTAAGCAGCATAAAAATAACTAGAACACAATAAGTTGCTTATAATACTTTATTTAATTTAGCATACCATTCTTTAGTGATTTATCAATTAACTGGAACCCCCTTTATAAATTTGAATAATTTTTACCACTCTTCTATACAGATTATTAATTCCTATAATATAAAAAAACTCCACACAGCAAACGCCATGTAGAGTAACCAGTAATTCATCATTATAAAAATAGAATTGGTATCAGATTATGCATTTGTTATTTCCACGCGGTTACGTCCATTTTCTTTTGCTTGATATAAAGCTTCATCCGCTTTTGCAATAATGTCTTTTAGTTCATCACCATGTAGCGGATAATTTGCAATACCAGCCGAAAATGTTAGAGGTTTCCCTTCAGGACTGATAATTTGCTGAACACTTGCCCGAAGCGATTCAACACGTTCATAAGCCTCTTCAATCGTTGTTTCTGTAAAGACAAGAATAAATTCTTCTCCCCCGTAACGACATGCCAAATCATCTTCTTGTAGCGATTCTTTTAATTTGCTTGCTAAAGCTTGCAGTACTTCATCTCCTGCAATATGCCCGTACGTATCATTAATAGCTTTAAACCAGTCCACGTCCAACATGACGAGCGTATAGTTTTTTTGCTGATCTGAAAACACTTTAACTCTCTTTTCAAAAGTATGGCGGTTCAATAGCTTAGTTAGTGAATCTATTGATGTTTCTTCTTTCAGTGTATTCACTTTACCATGTAAAACCGAAAAACTATGGATGAGTGCTTCTTGTATTTTATACACTTCGTAATACCATGCCCGGATTCCCTTCAGCTTTTTCATCTCTTGATCTTTCACACTGTTTTCCGAGATTTCCGCTATTTTTTCAAGGGGACGAACAATATGGCTGGCCAATAAAAATACGACAATTGTAGAAAATATAATGAAAGGTAAACCGATTTTAAATACACTTACCACTTGTTGCCCTACCATACTAAGTGCTTCATCATACGGTGTTTGGACAATAATCCCCCACCGTGTCGCTTCACTTTGGCTATAACCTGCGAGCATCGGCTGGTCAAATGCATTAACTGCTATCAACCCACCGTGTTTTTCTTTTAATAATTGAACAACTACCTCGCTAGTGGAAGCATCCATTCCTAATCTTGCTTTATTCGGATGATAAATAATTTTCCCTTGCGAATCGACAACATACACATAAGACCCATTTTCATAAGGGTGCTCACCTAAAATCGATTCAAAAATATTGGAATCATAAAGGTAGATAGTGCCGCTTAAAACCCCTTTAAATTCGCCAATTCCATCATAAATAGGCATTGAAATGACGATTACTTTACGTCCTGTCGGCGAAACATATGGATCCGAGATAAAAGGTTCATGCTTATTATAATTTTCCAGTCCCTTTATGGAGAGAACCTTCTTTCCAGCTTCACCAAGAGATTCCGGTGCATTCACCATAATATTGCCTTCCGCATCAACAATGAGAACAGAGCTGAATGTATCCCCTTGTAAATAAAGACGGTTTGCTACTTCCTGCAATTTATTTCTATTTTCAAAGTCATAGGCAAGCTCTGCTGCGCTATAATGCATCGTGTTTGATGAATTAATAATAAATTTATCGACTGTTTCCGCTAATTTCAGTGCGTATACCCGATTATTTTCCAGTGTCTGTTCTTGCATTAACTTCATATTCCCTTTGTAGCTGCTGTAAACACTGATAAGCGTTGAGAGTACAAAGGCAAGGGCAATGACTGATATGAATAAATATTTTAATTTAATGAAATTCCGTAGCGAAAACATTACAATCTCCCATTCCAAATATAGGCAGATATATTTGATTTAATATAATTGCTAGTATTATAACATAGCAGCACTAATCAGATAGCAGTTTATGGAACATATTTATGACAATCCTGTTAGGAATTTGGGATTTCACCCAGTAAAAAAGCACCACCAAATCAATTATCAGATTTGGCGATGCTCCTATCTAAAAATTATTTGAACTCAATTGAATCCGGTGTTGCCCCTTTTGTATACGTAATGTTCGCATCGGATGGAAGATTACGTATTTCTTTTACATTGTTGCCTTCAATAATGATCTTACTGATTTTTGTTCCTTTAAAATCAATAATTGCATTTCCTTTTTTCGGACTGATCGTCACCGTTTTATCTGCAAACCCTGTTCCGTGGAATTCCGCATATTCACTGAATACCGCAATACCATTTTTAATAGTAGTATTTTCACCTAATGTAAGTGAGATACTTGGACGGTTCATAATCAGCTTGCCTGTTTTATAGTTTTTATAATTGTACACATTTTCCGGCACGATCGGCTCCGGTGTTTCTTCTTTATCAGATTTCAAATCAATCTGAACTAATACCGGATCGTGGTCAGATGCACGGCCCTGCGCTTCAGTAAAGTTCGCATTAATATGAATCATATCAATTTCCGTTACTTCCGCAAGATTGTTGGAAACTAAAATATGGTCCAGTACTTGGTTGTTCCCTTGGAAGTAGTAACTGAAACGGTCTTCCACAGGTGCTTTGTCCACCATATTCGTTAAAACGTCACCTTTTAATGTTTCAAGAGCCGGTGTGAATTCAAAGTCATTCATATCACCAGCTACGACAATGTTTACGTCCGGATTTTTGGCAAGTCCTTCATCGATAAAGTCATTGATGACTTGTGCAAGCTCAATACGCTCTTTTTCAGAACCTAAAACCGGTGGCTGTGTTAGACCCCATAACGAATCGTCTCCGCCTTTAGAATTTAGATGTGCCCCGATAACGACAATGCGTTCTTCCTGGAATTCAAATTCTGCCGCAATCGGTTTACGTGTATCTTCAAACTTTGAAGGATTCACAAAACCTGGATTCAATGCAAGACTGCCTTCTTCTGTCCATTCATTCGCCTGAGTACCTGTTCCTCTTGTCCCGTCAACAAGTGAAACTCGTTCCGGGTTGTACAAGTACCCTACACGGATATTTCCGCCTGGCGCACCACCACTTGTATTATTAATCGGCATAACATCAACCCAGTCATACTGAGGACCACCCGCTAGTTGAATCTCATTAATTAATCGTAAGTAGCTTTCTGATGCATCAGCATTCCCTGAATCTGTTTGTCCGTCATTATCCTGTACTTCTACTAATGTAATAATATCCGGTGACTTCATGTTGTGTACAAATGTCGAAGCGATTTTTGCTGCTTTTTCGTCAGATGTATTGTCCGTGTTATTCGAAAAGTTTTCGATATTGTAAGATGCAAAGTTCAGCTTATCCGCTACCGGTTCAAGATGTGTTACTTCCTGCTGAATATTCGCCTTTGTTACTTCCGGGAAAACTTTATTCGTATTCAGTCTATAGCCATCTGAGAAATTTTCTACAAACCCGATCAGCGCATCATTAAAGCGATCGCCTGATTCATAGTTTTTCCCTGATACGCCTTCAAGCATAATCTTTTCTGGATTGTAATCATCGGCAGCAATATTTAGACCGCCATTAGCATTAAATGTATTGTTTGTTGTACTAGGTACGACGATTGGTGAATCATTGTTATACATTGGTCCTACTACTCTTGCATCCGGGAATGATACAAGCATATATTCGATTGACTCCCAGAAGTCGATTCCGTCTTCTTGCGGGTCAAAAATCGCAAAACTGTCATTATCAATAATTTTATTCGGTGGGATTAAATCTTCACCGATAACTAGTGTTTCAGGAATCGCAGCTGTACCTGTTTTTTCAACCTTATTAGCAGCAATTTGCGTATCTTTCAAACGCGTGTTGCCACCAGCCTCATTTACAGTACCCGTTACTTTCACTGCGTCTCCTACCATCACACCATGCGAAGACTTGTTCACTTTAATCGCAGTTGATTTAACTCCATCAAACGGTGTATTTTCCTGCATAATGAAATTCGAACCATCAATTACAAATGTAACAATTCCATCAACATCATTCACTTGTAATCCTGTATAAGGCGAAGTATGACTTGCTCCTTGAATTTCACTGATCGTCGCATTTTCCAGATTAATGATTTCATAAACGAATGTTGCAACCGCACTGCCCGTTAAGCCTTCTTTAACGCCAATAGCTTTAATCGTCATCCGGTCATTGATTGTAATAGGTTCCGTATATACTGTACTTGCTGTAGTAGGTAGTGAACCATCCACTGTGTAATAAATTTTCGCACCTTCAGTAAGTGTAGATAGTGTTACACTTGTGCCGGCTGTTACGTAGCCTGAATGTGAAGCTTGAATATCCTGTACTTTGGTTGTATCTTCAATAATACGGATTGGAAGAAGCTGATGGTTAGTAAACTGACCAACAATCCCTGTAATTTCTCCGTACGTTTTTCCACTTACTAAACCTGAATCTCTTAATTTATCATAAATTGCAAATGTACCGGCTACATCTGAACCTGTAAAGTTTTGTCCCGAACCAGTAATCGCTACATCTTTTAAAGTTACTAATCGCGATTCATTACTTTCTGAAATACCTTCACTTGTTACAACTTGAGGCTCTGGTAATGTCGCAGCTGATTTACTAATAAGAGAAATCTTCGTTAGCTGTTTAAGCCCGCTGTATTCATCAACTTTCCCTTGAACCGTAACAAGCTCTCCTACATTTGCTGTAAGACTGTCCGCAGGGTAAATTGCAATCGCTGCACCCGTTTCATCCTGGATATGTGCTGTCGCTGTTTCCAGTTTTGCTGTGACAATACCTGAAACGATTACTTCATCGCCGATAGCTTTATTGCGTGCTTCTTCAATAGAGATGGCTGTTGGTGCTGTTTTGATTGTATAAGCAAATGTAGCAACTTCGCTATCGTCCAAGTCTGCTGCTGTTGCAAATGCTTTAATCGTTGTTGGTTCATTGATTACAATATCTGTTGATGCATCATAAACCATACTTTCTGTTGTCGGTTCAGTACCATCTGTTGTGTAATAAATCGTTGCATCTGTTGTAGCCGTTGACAAAGTTACTTTTGTTCCTTCATAAACTTCTCCGGCTATTGGGGAAGCTTTTACAGTAGCTACCTGTGTTGGTTCTTCTGGATTGGATGTATCATCAACAAATTGAATGAGCGTAATAGGTGATTTTAAACCTGCATGGTTACCAAAGTATTTTTCCAGCGAACCTGTAATTACTACTTTTTTGCCAAGGTTGCCAGGATTCGATTTCAATCCAAATTCAGCTCTAATTGAAGCGGGTGAACTTGGTAATTGAATGTAAAGCATTTTTGCTAAGTCTGTTTCTTCTGGCGTATCCGCTATGGCAATATTCGTATCAGTTTCTGCTTCTTTTAGAACAGAAGTTTCGCTTTTCACAAACCCTACTATATAACCCTCTACTGTTACACCAGGTATAACTGAAGTAGGATTAAACTGACTGATCGCATCTCCAACCCCAATAGCACCTGTTGTCTCTGCCTTCGCAACTGCAAAGTGAGGCAATATCATCGAAATTACAAGTAAAAATGACAAAGCAATTTTGGAAACGAAATGGAATCCACTATTTTTCATTTGTTTAGCTCCTTATAAATTTTTATATCTCAAAAAAAAGCAAACCCTTCTTTATTTAATTAGCGGATTTGCCTTGGGAGATTAAATAGATTTTTACTAACTTTCAAAAATTTCTATTATAAAGGAATACTTATTTTTCGCTTAATAGTTGAATATGAAAGTTATATTTATCCAATATTTTAATTTTATTAAATTTCAGAAATATCTAATAGAGTAATTTCTCCTATTATATTAATTAGGGTCTTATTTCTCATCAATAATATCTGCTTCGTCTATCGATAATTCTACTTATCCCATTAAATTTCTAGTATCACTACTATCAGAGCTAGCTCATCTACCTTATGTTAGTTTTATCAATTTACCAAAGCAGTAAATAGAACTCACTAATAATTTGTGCTAAAGTAAATTTTATACAGAGTAATTCAGTAAGAATAATACAGAAGGAGCTTGATAATGATGAGAAATATTCCATATGTAGTGGATGGTGAGTGGTTACAGGCACGACTGAATGACCCGAACTTACGTTTAATCGATGCATCAACATTCTTAAAAATTCCTGAAGGTGAAGGATTTCCAGAACTATGGTCCGGCTTTGAGGCATATAAAGAAGAACATATTCCGGGAGCGGCTTATGCTGATTTACTGAAAGACTTCACTAATCCTGAAGGAAAGGCACCATTTACAATTGCAACACGAGAGCAATTCCTGAAAGCTGTGGAACCTTTAGGAATTACCGAAGAAACGTATGTAGTTATTTATGACCGCGGCCCATTAGTAAACGTTGATATATTAGCATCCGACTGGTCAGCACGTTTACGCTGGCAGTTAAAATATGAAGGCTTTGATAATGTAGCTGTACTCGACGGCGGATTCCGCAAGTGGAAGCTTGATGGACGTCCAACTGAATCAGGAATCTCCAACTATGAACCTGCGCCATTTCCAGGAGAACGCCGTGAGCATCTGATCGTATCAAAAGAAGAGGTAAAAGCAGCTTTAGAGGATGAAAATATTGTATTGATCAACAGTTTGTCAGAAGCAGACTTCCGAGGTGAAACAACAACATACCCGCGCCCTGGCCATATTCCAGGAAGCAAGCATGCCTTTTTCGGATCTCATTCAAATCCGGAAACACGTTTACTGAACGATGATGCTACATTACGCGCTACGTTTGAAAAATTAGGTGCACTAGATCCAAATAAAAAGGTAATTACTTATTGCGGTGGCGGAATTGCTGCAACATGGAACGCATTATTGCTCAATAAATTAGGACAAGAGAATGTGGCAGTTTATGATGGGTCGTTAAATGAGTGGGCTGCTGATGAGAGCTGTCCATTGGTGACAGTTTAAAAACGTCTATAAAAAATAAGCTCCAGATTTTTTTAAGATGATCTGGACCTTACTTTTTTATTTTATTTTTTATTAGGCCAGATTGATGGTTGTTCTTCCAATAACCATTTATGCTCATCTACGAAAATTCTTTCTGTCCATGGTTTATTCTCTAAATGACGAATCATCCAACAAAAATACATTGCATAGCCTGGTGCTGTCGATTGAGGATGGTCTAAGTTACCTGGTATGGTAATAAAACTATGATCTTCAATTCTGTAGGCCTCTTCACCGACCATCGCACAACCAAATCCTTGAGGCCGGTCAAAGCGATAATAATAGACTTCTGGTTGCTGATGTACATGTGGCGGATAGCTGGACCATTTTCCAGGATGTGAAATTACTTCACCTATGACAAGATTAGAGTATGGCGCGTTTGTGTAATCAAAAATTGTTCGAATTGTTCGGAATGCTGTGTTATTCCAGACATCTGCTCCAGCATCCTCGCTCTGGCATTCCTCAGGTTTATAGAGGTAGGAATCAAACTTCGATGGATTATCAGTTTTTTGTACAAGTACTTGACTGTCTTCAATAGCATTCACAATTACAAGAGTACCTTTACTCACATGAAGACAATGAGGTTCTTCATCAAATAAACTTTGTCGTTTTACAATTATTTGTTGCGTTTCCCACTGAAGTTCAACATGTGCTTCTAAGGGCAATACAGCCATCTCGCATAATTCATCCTGCAATGTGACCGATTCCCCCGCTTTTAAATGGTAAATTCCAATATCCATCAAGGAATCTGGATTGGACCTTTCCGTTAAGGCGATGTATCCAAAATCCTGTGTTAATTTTTTATACATACTGAACCCTCCCGGCACTTCTGAACATATGGATATGCTTTTCCACATTTTCTGCAGAACCATCTATTAAAGCATTATGTAGCTCGTAATAGTCTTGCATTGGTTCAAGTTCCTTTACTTTTTGTAAAGCTGCATGAAATGTGGATGTGGCTACATTAATTTTAGCAACGCCTTGTTCAATTGCTACATGAAAATCTTGCTCCGTCAATCCTGAACCACCATGTAGTACAAACGGATACTGCAAAGCCTGTTGCAATATTTCCAAATGATCAAAACGAATTTGTGTAGTACTTTTATAAAAGCCGTGACTATTGCCGATTGCAACAGCCAATACATCTACATCTACTTGGTTCAGAAACAGCTTCGCTTCATGCAAAGCCGTTAATTGTGCTTCAATATCTTCCGAACCATCTTCTGAACCGCCCACTTTTCCAATCTCCGCTTCAAATGACGCTGAATATTGGCGTGCCATTCGAGAAATTTTTTGTGACTTGGCGATATTCTCTTCAATAGGAAACATGGAGCCGTCAAACATTACGGAAGTAAACCCTAACTCCAATGCCTGCTTTATAACAGGTTCAGTTAATCCATGATCAAGGTGTACAGCTATCGGTACAGCTGCTTCTTTGGCTGCTTGTACCATGGCTGGCCCTATAATATGGAGAGGAGTTTGCTTTAACCGTACTTCTGCAATTTGTAGAATAATTGGGGCATTAGTACGCTCTGCCGCCTGAATGGCACCATTAATCATTTCTGTAGAGGCAACACTAAATGCGCCAATTGCATAGCCATTTTGATAAGCCTTGTCTGTCAGCTCTTTTACTGTTACAAGTGTCATCTATTCTTCACCTACCATCCTGCGTGTTCATGGATAAACTGTCTTGCATTTTTAGCATAGATCAGGGGATTCGCCTTAGCCGGGTCTTGCTCCGCCTCCACAATTATCCATCCTGAATAATCACTTTGCTTGATCAATTCGAAGATTGGGGTAAAATTTATCTTTCCATCCCCGGGGATTGTGAAGACCCCTGCTTTTACTGCCTCCAGGAAACTTAGTTCCTGCTGTTCCACCTGTACCAGTATTTCTTCACGTACATCTTTTAAATGGATGTGCACAATTCGGTCCATATATTTGTTCAATACTTCATAAATGTCCTCGCGTGCAAAATATAAATGGCCGCAATCATAAAGTAGCGATACCTTTTGAGAATCTGAATGATCCATTAAGCGTGCTATATCCCTGTTTGTCTGAATACCTGTGCCCATGTGGGGATGATAGGCAATTTTCATGCCTTTCTCTGCAGCTAAATCTCCGAGCTTCTCCAATCCATCTATCAATAAGTTCCACTCTTTTTCTGTAAATACAGGCTGGTTTGCAGTGACTGCAATCGATGGATTTCCCTGAATGCTATTACCCTGCTCAGATACAACAATTACTTTGGCTCCCATCGCATGCAAAAAGTCTCGGTGTTCAATAAATGCCTGTGCCGAATCTTCATACGGCTTTGTTGTTAAATAGCTGCTAAACCAAGCGGCCGCAACTTGCAAATTTCGTGGTATTAAATAATGCCGCAATTCTTCCGGGTCACGCGGAAATTTATTGCCGACTTCACAACCCTTAAATCCGGCCAACGACATTTCGCTGATACATTGTTCAAATGTAATATGGCCGCCCAGCTCAGGTAAATCATCATTTGTCCAACCAATTGGCGCAATACCCAATTCAATCATCTACTACCCTCCTAGTAACTTCTTGCCATCAATTTCTGTTGCGCATTATTTTCGTAGGCTTGCTGAATACTTTCCGACTTTGTTACTTCAGCTACTCCAACATGCCACCAAGCGTCATAACCATCGGACATTGTTTTAGGCAGCACTTTTATATCAATCAGTGTGCTGACATTGCTTTTTCTGCTTTCTGCTATTGCACTCTCCAGCTGTTCCAACGTGTGTACCGTAAACGTTTTAGCCCCATAGCCTTCTGCAATTTTTGCATAATCAATCGCCATAACAGACCCTTGATGATCATTTCCTTCACGGTAGCGAAACTCTGTTTTATAGCTCGGCATACCATTACCCATTTGCAGATTGTTAATACAGCCAAACCCGGCATTATCAAACAGTAAAATATTGATTTTTTTCTGTTCCTGCAGGGAGGTTACAAACTCTGAATGCAACATTTGAAAACTGCCATCTCCAACCATTGCATATACTTCCTGTTCAGGGCTGGAAATTTTCGCACCAAGTGCTGCAGCCACTTCATATCCCATACAAGAATAGCCGTATTCCATATGATACGTATTTGGGGCATTTGTTTTCCATAAACGTTGCATGTCCCCAGGTAAACTACCAGCTGCGCCCACGACAATCGCGTCTTTCTCTACTTTTTCATTGATCAGCATAAAAGCACTCGTCTGCGTCATAGTTGTCTGCAGTGTGTCGATATAATCCGGTACCTGTTCATCCAACTGACCAGCAATCTCTAGCTGTCCACCAATCTGATACGTCTGATTTTTTAAACGCTGCAGTTCTTGCTCCCATTGCCCTTTATAAATATCAAGCTGCTCATGCTGGGCGGTATATCCTTCCAACAATTGCCCGAGCTTCTTGATCGCCAGTTTCGCATCCGCAATGACCGGAATTGCATCCAGTTTTTGCGCATGGAATGGTGAAGCATTAATCGCAATGAGTGGTGTTTGACCTACTAGTGATTTAGAGCCCGTTGTAAAATCGGTAAAGCGTGTACCGATTCCTATAATTAAATCCGCTTCTTTTGCAAGGGTATTGGCTACACTGTTCCCTGTAACGCCGATTCCACCAACATTCAAACGTTCCGATGAGACAATGGCACTTTTTCCAGCCTGTGTTTCAGCTACCGGGATTTGATGCGCCTTTGCAAAAGCCAATAATTCGTTACCAGCCTCTGCATACCGGACACCGCCTCCAGCAATGATTAGCGGTTTTTTGCTTTGACGGATCATTTCAGCGATTTGCTCCAATTGATGTTGCGCTGGTATGCGCTGGTCAATTACGTGAACCCGCTTTTCAAAGAAGCTCGCCGGAAAATCCCATGCTTCTGCTTGCACATCTTGCGGTAAACAAATCGTTACTGCCCCTGTATCTTCAACCGATGTCAATACTCGAAACGCATTAATCATTGCCGACATCAGCTGCTCGGGACGTGTAACCCGATCCCAGTATTTACTTACAGCACGAAATGCATCATTTGTTGAAATCGATAAATCGTATGTCTGTTCAATTTGCTGCAGGACCGGATCTGGCTGTCTTGTTGCAAAGACATCACCCGGTAAAAGTAATAACGGAATTTGGTTTGCTGTCGCTGTTGCTGCAGCTGTCACCATGTTAGCCGCTCCCGGACCAACAGATGAAGTACATGCCATTATCTGTTTACGTAATGCCTGCTTTGCAAATCCTGTTGCAACATGTGCCATGCCCTGTTCATTACGACCTTGGTAAACTACCAGTTCTCCCGGATCTTCAGCAAGTGCCTGACCTAAGCCAAGCACATTACCGTGTCCAAAAATCGTGAAAATACCATGTACGAAACGTTGCTCTTTTTGTTCAAAAGAAATATACTGTGCGTTCAAAAATTTGACGACCGCTTGTGCAGTAGTTAAACGAATTGTTTCCATTTATCTTCACCTCATTAATCTATAAATCTTGCTGTCACCATCTTTTTACGTGTATAAAATTCTACGCCGTCTTTACCATTCGCATGTAAGTCTCCATAGAATGAATTTTTATATCCAGAGAACGGGAAGAATGCCATTGGTGCAGGTACACCTACATTGATTCCTAACATCCCTGCATCGATTTTTTCACGGAACTCACGAATAGCTAATGCACTATTTGTATATAAGCAAGCTCCATTGGCTAATGTACTCCCATTCGCTACTTCAATTGCATGAGCCAGGTCTTTTACTCGAACAATCGATAATACTGGGGCAAAGATTTCTTCTTTCCAAATGTCCATCTCTTGTCCAACATGATCAAAAATTGTTGGTCCCAAGAAGTAACCTTCTCCTGCCGCTTCTTTGTCTTCGCGTCCATCTCTGACAACTGTTGCACCTTGAGCGATACCTGATTCAATAAATCCAAGTGTACGCTCTTTAGCCTGCTCACGAATAATCGGTCCTAAAAACACACCGTCTTCAATCCCGTTTCCAATTTTAATAGCATCTGCTTTTTCTTTTAATTTCGCTACAAATTCATCCGCAATACTTTCTTCTACCGCAACAACCGCTGCTGCCATACAACGTTCCCCTGCAGAACCGAATGCAGCATTTGTAATTTCATTTGCTGCGAAATCCAGATTTGCATCCTTTAATACTACGGAGTGATTCTTAGCTCCTGCCAAAGCTTGCACGCGTTTTAAGTTTGCAGCTCCAGTTTTGTATACATATTCAGCAACAGGCTGAGATCCTACGAATGAAATCGCTTTTACTGATTTATGTTCCAGTAAACCGTTCACTACATCATGCGCACCGTTTAAAATGGAGAACACACCGTCCGGTAATCCGGCTTCTTTTAATAGTTCAGCTAAGCGGCTTGCTAATAATGGTGTACGCTCCGAAGGTTTTAAAACAAATGTATTACCGCAAGCAATCGCTAACGGAAACATCCAGCAAGGAACCATCATCGGGAAATTGAAAGGCGTAATTCCGCCGACAACCCCAATTGGATAGCGGTACATACCTGATTCAATATTAGAAGCGATATCCGGTAATTGTGATCCCATCATTAATGTTGGGGCTCCAGCAGCAAACTCGACACATTCAATTCCACGCTGTACTTCACCGTAAGCTTCAGAATACGACTTACCGTTTTCCAATGTTACTAGCTTCGCTAATTCTTCCCAGTTATCCACTAATAATTGCTGATATTTGAATAGTACACGCGCACGTTTTGGTACTGGTGTTCTTGACCAGTTTTCATATGCAATTTCTGCTGTTGAAACAGCCAGTTCGACATCCTCTTTTGAAGAAAGCGCTACACGGGCAATTACTTCTCCTGTAGCTGGATTGAATACATCTTCGTACTGATCACTTTTTGGCGCAACCCACTCACCGTTAATATAGTTACCAATTTGTTGAATATTCTGTGAAATTTGCATGTAAATGCCCCCTAGTTTTATTTAATATACGTTCCTTGCATAATTTTACTTTCCAATTCTTCTAATGTTGGCATTGCATCAGAGCAGCTATGTTTTGAGATTACAATCGATGCTGAAGCACTTCCATATTTCATGCTGTCCTCTAACGAACCACCTTGTAAATACTGATACAGAAACGCCGAGGCATAAGAATCTCCTGCCCCAAATGTCTTTAATACAGCGGTCTCATAAATCCCACTTTGCACTTTCTCTCCGTCTTTGCTATAAGCAATAGAGCCTTTACCGCCATGCTTAATAATGACAACATCCGCACTATAATCAAACCACTTCTGTGCTGTCACTTCATCCTCATGACTTTCCTGTAATAAAGCTTCCATCATATCGAATTCTTCACGTGTCCCTATGATTAAATGACACTTTTCAGCTACTAAATTATAATAGACAGCCGTTTCTCTATCAGACTCCCAAGTATATGAGCGGTAATCTAAATCAAAGACGACTTTCGTATCATATTTTTTCGCATAATCTAGTGCTACAAAGACCGCCTCACGCGAAGGGCTTTTTGCTAACGCTGTACCCGATACAAGTAACCACTTACTTTGCGCAATTAGCTCTTCATTTATCTCTGATGAATTTAAAAGTAAATCTGCCACATTGTCACGGTACATTAAAATACTGCACTCACTAGGACTAATTATTTCTGTAAAAGCAAGGCCGGTTACAGCACCTGTATGATCGGTCACAATACCTGTAGTATCAATGCCTTCTTCAATAAAATACTGATGGATGAAGCGTCCCATTTGATCATTGGCTAATTTACCTATAAAACCAACTTTCATTCCTAATCTTGCTAATCCAATAGCAATATTAGCCGGTGAACCGCCTACATATTTTGTAAATGTCATTGTCTGCTCCATCGGTCTATGAATCTCATTGGCATTCAGATCTATGCATGCCCGACCGATTGCCACGAGATCTGTTGTTTTATTTA
The DNA here is from genome assembly GCF_037974225.1 of Solibacillus sp. FSL R5-0691. Taxonomy (GTDB): domain Bacteria; phylum Bacillota; class Bacilli; order Bacillales_A; family Planococcaceae; genus Solibacillus. The sequence goes on along the minus strand of NZ_CP150231.1, from coordinate 596,129 downwards.
TTGGTAACATGTTCTTCACTTCCTCTCAAGGAAACCGCTTTCCTAAATTGTAAAGACTCTTTGCAAGCCTCTGCAATAAGTTCGGCTGCATACCCATCCTCTCCACTACAAACGACGGGAAGCCCCATCATAATTGTTCTGTAAAATTCCAGCATTTCATCAATATAGGCTTGTGAATAACGTTCCAAAAAGAAATGGTATGGTTTTTCCGCTTCAATCCCATTTGCCGTCAGCTTAGTTACATTATTTGGACGGTTATTTTCCACATTAAGTGCTCCATCCGCCCCAAAAACTTCTAAGCGCTGATCGTATCCATAGGCAGATTTACGACTATTTTCAATTATGCCAATTGCGCCATTTTCAAATGTCAACAGCACCATTGCAGTATCAATATCACCGTATTCTGCAATTTGTTCATCTATTAAAGTAGTTCCTTTAACAAATACTTCCACAATCTCAGATTGCACAATGTAACGTGCCATATCGAAGTCATGGATCATCATATCCATAAACAGTCCACCAGATGTCTTAATATAATCAATCGGTGGCGGATGGGGATCACGAGAAGTAATTCTTAAAGTATGCACTCGACCGATTTCTCCTCGTTCAACTTTTTCTCTTACTGTTCTAAAGTTCTGATCAAAACGTCGATTAAACCCTACTTGTAATATAACCCCTTGCTCTTCCACTATCTGCAAAGCTTCCTTTGTTTCCTGTGCGGAGAAGCTAATCGGCTTTTCACAAAAAATATGTTTTTTTGCCAATGCTGCTTGTTTAATCAGATCGGCATGTGTAGAAGTTGGGCTGCAGATCAAAACTGCATCTATCTCTGAATCATTGATAATATCTAATGGATTATCCGTGATTACATCAATCTCATTAGTTTTTGCCCACTGACTAATCAAGTCTTTCTGAACGTCGGCAATTGCCTTTATTCGGATACCGGGAATACGCTTTAAATTGTTAACATGCAACTGCCCTATTCTACCCGCTCCAATAACTCCCACTGTTATCATACTGTTTTAACCTCCAGTTTTTTCACCGTAGCACGTTCAATTAATTTAGGTTCAAAATAAGTTAACTGAAATGGTGATGTAATCTTTTCTTCAATTATGTCTATTAAGGATTCAACCGCTAACCGCCCCATTGCGTTGACTGGTTGAGCGATGGTAGTCAGCTGCGGGTGATAAAGCTGCGCAAAAATTGTATTATCAAAGCCGATAACCGAGAGATCCTCAGGAACACGAATGCCCATTTGCTGTGCAATGTTCATTAAGATCACTGCTACAATATCCGTTGTCACAAATATTGCCGAAGGAAGATTATCCTGCTTTAATAGCTGCTTTACCATTTCAATTGCATCTTCATATTCTGTATCTGAATGATAAATTACGGAATCGTCCAATTCATGTCCCATTTGAGCAAAATAAGCTCTAAAACCGGCTATCCTTTGTTGCTCACTATGTCTGCTCTTTTCACCTATAATCCAAATATTACGGTGTCCATTTTCATATAAATAAGCTGCTGCTTTTTGACCGCCTTTATAATTGTCTGTTGAAATACTTAGCATTTTTTCAGAATCGTTAAAAGCTGAAAACTTTACTATTGGTACATTTCTTATATTTAATTCCATCAATACTTCATTGGAAATCTGCTCTGTTGCAATAATCATACCGTCTACTTGTTGTCGCAGTAAAAGTTGAATATTCTGTATTTCAAGTTCAACATCATTGTACGTACTGCAAACCATCATTGTATAACCAGACTCATGTGCATACTTTTCAATAATTCGTGTAACTTCTCCAAAGAACGGATTGGCTATATTTGGCACGATGATGCCTAATGTGTAAGTTCTCTTGCTAGTTAAAGCAGAAGCAATTGTACTAGGCTGGTAATTCAGCTTTCTCATCACTTCATTCACATGCTTAATTGTTTTCTCACTAATCCGGCCGGTACCATTTACTACTTTAGAAACAGTGGCGATTGAAACACCCGCCTCTTTTGCTACGTCATAAATTGTACTTCCCATAGCCAACACACCCTTTTCTTACTTTGAAATTGATTTTAAGAAGTCCATAAATTCCTGGGCTGAATCTGCTATTACAATTTCAATCCCTGAATCAATACGCTCCTCAACCTTTTCACCGTTGATTGCTTTTATTGCATTGGATACTCCTTCATATCCCATATTGTACGGACTTTGAGCGACTGTACCTGTTAAGCCGCCATCTAATATCGATTGTACCGCTTCTTCCGTTCCATCGGTACCAAAGATCTTGACATCTAATTTTTTTGCTTGTACCGCACGTAAAACGCCTAATGCCATATCATCATTTGCTGAAAATACAGCTTTAATATCACCATGTTTTTCGAGAATATTTTCCATTACGGACATTGCTTCTGATTTATCAGAGTTTGCAGGTTGCTCTGCAACAATCTCCATACCAGCTTTTTGTAATGCCTCTTTAGCACCTTTAATGCGATCATCTGTGGAAGGATTTCCTAATGCACCTGAAATCAATGCTACTTTATCTCCTTCTTTCAGCAATGCTGCCAATGCAGTTCCACCTTCAAAACCTGCCGTATAATTATCTGTTCCGATAAATGTAACTTTACCCTCAAAATCAGCATCTGTATCAATTAATAACACTGGAATATCATTTCTTGACGCATCTTTTACTACATTAATAATTGTATCTGGCTGCGTTGGAGATAATAAAATGGCACTTGGATTTTGACTAATTTGGTCTTCCAGCATATTTACTTGTTCCAATACTTCTGCTTCAGAAGATGGACCAACAACAGTTACATCCACACCCAATTCCTGACCAGCTTTTTTCGCACCAGCTTCAACATATTTCCAATAGGGACTTGATAATGTTTTCAAAACTACTGCTACACTGGCATCAGAACTTGAACCTGAAGCCCCTTTTACTTCACCTGACGATTCATCTGACCCACAAGCTGTAAGGACACCGACAACCAATACGATAAGTAATAACCAACTGAATTTCTTCATAATAGCACTCCCTTTTTTAAGATGATTTTGATTTACGTTGACGAAGTACATCAACAAATACGGCAGCAATGATTACAATACCAATAACGGCCATTTGGAAATCTGCAGAAACATTCAGTAAATTCAAACCATTCCGTAATACGGCAATGATAAACACCCCTACTAAAGTGCCCCATACTGTTCCAACACCGCCGAAGAAACTTGCTCCACCAATAATTACAGCAGCAATAGCATCCAATTCATAGCCCGATCCAGCTAAAGGAAAGGCAGAATTAACACGTCCTACCATCATTAATCCAGCTAATCCAGCCATTAATCCGCTTAATGTATAAACAATAATTAGCACTCGGTCGACATTAATTCCTGAAAGTCTCGCCGCTTCCTTATTGCCGCCAATTGCATAAATGTAGCGTCCGGTTTGTGATCTCGTTAAAAACACATGGAACAGACAATAGAATATGATTACTACTACGAAACTTACTGGAATTGGCCCCACATATTCACTTCCAAAGTATTGAATTAAAAATGGGAAACCTGCAATTGGAGCTGCACCAGTAATAATTAATGCTAGTCCTCTAGCAATATTCATCGTTCCCAACGTTGAGATAAACGGGTGTGGCAGACGCAGCTTCGTTAACAACACACCATTTAATAGTCCGAACCCGGCACCGACAAGTAAACAAACTAGAATCCCTAAAATAGGATGCATCCCCATCGTGACCGAAACTAACCCCATCGACATAATCGAAATAGCCAAAATAGAGCCGACAGATAAATCAATTCCTGCCGTTAAAATTGGCAGCAGCATTCCTAGTGCAAGTAATGCATTTACAGTTGACTGTCTTGCAATATTCATTAAGTTATTTACTGTTAAAAATTTATCCGACAACGTTGTTAGGACAATCATTAATAGAATAAGCGCTAGTAAAGATCCAAACTTCCCCAATAAACCTTTATAATTAAATCTGCTTTTCTCGGCCTCAACACTAATTTCCCCGCCTATTTCCGTTAGTTTTTCCATTACAGTTTCCCCCTTTATAAGCCAATTGTAGCCGCTTTCATTATTTGTTCTTGCGTAGCTTCTGCGATTGGTAAATCCGCTGTAATTCTTCCGGTATTCATTACTAGTACACGGTCACACATACCGAGGATTTCCGGTAAATCTGACGAAATCATGATTACAACCTTACCTTCATCAACCAATGTATTCATCAGACGATATACTTCAACCTTTGCCCCTACATCAATCCCCCTTGTTGGTTCATCAAAGATAAATACATCGGCATTTGTACAAAGCCATTTGGCAATCACAACTTTCTGCTGGTTCCCTCCACTGAAATGTCGGGCATTCAACTCAATGTTATTTGGTCTTACCTGTAAATCCTGAATGTAGTTGTTTGCCTGTTCTTTCATTGCCTTTAAATCCAATAATCTTGACCTGCCAGTAAACTTCTTCATATTTGCGAGACAGACATTTAGATCAAGCGGCAAATCAAGCAACAGTCCCTCCGACTTTCTATCTTCTGTAATAAAGGCGATTCCCGCATCAATTGCCTGCCGTGGATTTTTAATTTTCTTTTCTTTTCCGTTAATCAATATTTTTCCGGAAACTCGTTTATCTGCACTAAATATAGCCCTCGCCAACTCAGTCCGGCCCGCTCCGACTAACCCCGAAATCCCGACAATTTCACCATAGTGAACATCCAGATTAATCGGTTCTTGACCTGCTTCCACAACAAAGTCCCTTAAACTGAAGCCAACTTCTCCGCGTTCAAAATCTTTCTTAGGGAACTTTTCATCCAATGAACGCCCTACCATCAGCTCAATCCATTCATCAGGTGTAGTAGTAGCCACTTCTACCGTGTCGATGGAGTTACCATCCCTTAAAATCGTAATCCGGTCTCCCAAACGCTGAATTTCTTCCAAACGGTGGGAAATAAAGATAATAGCAATCCCTTCATTTCTCAACTGATCAACAATTTTATAGAGCTGTTCGACTTCCCGACCACTTAAACTGGATGTCGGTTCGTCCATAATAATGAGTTTGGCCTCCAGAATAAGCGCCTTCGCAATTTCGACAAGTTGCTGCTGACCCATTCCTAAATTGCCTAATGTTTCAGTTGCTAAAAGAGGATTTTGACCGAGTCGAACTAATAATTCTTTTGCCTTTTCAATCATCTGTTTCCGGTTAAGCAAGCTGAACCTACTATTTTTTAATTCTCGTCCCAAGAAAATATTTTCATAGACTGTTAGTTCCTCAATAACATTTAATTCCTGATAAATCGTTGCTATCCCGATTTCCATTGCTTCAATAGGTGTGTTAATTTTTACAGGTTGTCCTTCCCAGTAAATTTCACCCTTATCCAATGAATAGGCCCCTGTTAAGATTTTAATCAACGTTGATTTTCCCGCGCCATTTTCACCAAGTAATACATGTACTTCTGCAGGTCTTACATTAAAATCGACCCCTTTTAAAACATGATTACTCGAAAAGCTTTTGAATAGTTTTTTCACTTCTAATAATGGTTGTATCATCCTGTCACTCCCTTAAGCATTTGTTGGAATGAGCACGCCATTCTGTTTAAAAGACTGGGTCGCAGCATGAGCTACTTTCAATGCCCGAATACTATCACTCACAGTTGCCAATGAAGGTAGTCCTTGTTCGATCGCATTTGCGAAAGCGCTTAACTCATTGACATAAGCAGAGGTAAAGCGTTCCTGGAACACAGGAATAATTTCATGTCGGTTTCCGCTGTCTGTCAAAATTTGAACATTGGACTTCCGGTTACTGCCGATTAAGAGTGTCCCTTCTGTGCCGATTACTTCTGTTCTTACATCATAGCCATAGAATGCATTACGACTTCCTTCTAAATCTCCAATGTAACCGTTTTCAAATTTTAGGAAAGCCAATGCCTGATCCACATCTCCCACCTGACTGAACTCCGGGTATTTTATAATACTGCCAAAAGCAGCAATCTCTGAAACGGTTGTCCCCATCAAATAGTGTGCTAGATCAATGTCATGTATCATCAAATCAATAAAGATTCCTCCACTGCGCTCTATAAAGGATAGAGGTGGTGCATATGGATCACGGCTTATACTTTTAAAATAAATTGGCTGACCAATCGCTCCTTCATTTATTGCTCGCTTTGCCTCCATATAGTCAAAATCAAAGCGTCTCATGAAGCCGATCTGGCAAAATCCATTAGTTTCAACCAGTACTTGTTCTATCTTTAAAGATTCCTCTAAATCGAGGGTAAGCGGTTTCTCAACAAAGACAGCTTTACCTGCTTTTAAAGCACCTGTTACTAATTCAAAGTGAGTTGTAGTAGATGAAACGATAACTACGGCTTGTATACTTTCATCTTCAAAAATATCTTCAGGGCGCTCTGTATATTGAGGTATCCCATATTTCATAGCAACCTCTTGAGCGATTTCCAACTTATTATCACAGACAATTCCTAAGTTAAAATTTCTAATTTTCAGTAAATTTCCTACATGACTAATCCCTAACCTCCCTAGCCCGATTAATGCTACAGAAATCATTTCCTTCATTCCCCCAGTCCAGTAAGTATTCGGTTATTTAATGATTCATGTGCTTTTTGTATATACTTCATATTTTGAATGGATGATTCCAAATATTGTTTAGCAACGTCCGGATTATTTATACATCGTTCAAATTCTTCTATTTGACGTAAATACTGGTCATCTTCAATTTTATGTTCTTCTATTATTTTACGATTCTCATCATAAATCGTAATATGACCTTTTTTGTCGTAGGATAAATCAGGTCTAAAACTGTGTTCTACCCGTATGCTGCCTTTTGTACCTATGATTTCATACATATCATAAAATGGCATATTCATAGAACAAACAAAAGTAGCCGTCACTCCATATTGGTCAACCATCGTGCATACACCCGTCAAGTCCACATCTTGTCCTTCAGTTTTAATATAGTGGATATGACTAGGCTGAAACTTTAAAATTTGTGTAATTACATGCATACAATAACAACCAACATCATTCAAAGCACCCCCGCCTAAATTAGCCTTTAAGCGAATATCATTTTCATCTTCAATCTGCCATGAAAAATGTGCCTTGATATGCTTTATATCCCCGAGCTCTCCTTTGTCTATAAATGCCTTAACAATATTATGCTGCGCATGATGCTGGTACATAAAAGCTTCTAAAACAACTTTTTCTGTTTCATGTTGGGCAGCGATTACTTCCTCTACTTGTTCAAGATTTACAGCTAAAGGTTTCTCCACCAATACATGTTTACCTGCCTCCAAAGCTTTTACAACATATTTGGCATGTAACTCATTTGGTAATGGGATGTAGATTGAATCCAGTTTTTCATCTGCTAATAGCTCTTCATACGAATCATAAGCTGTCTGAATTTGAAAACGTTCTACTTTAGTTATTGATTTAGAGGCAATGGCTGTTACTTTGGATGTCGGACTTTTTTTGATAGCAGGTACAACTTGTTCAAATGCAATATTGGCTGCACTTAAAATTCCCCATTTTAATTCCACCTATAGAAACCTCCTATGTAAATTTAGTTAAGCGCTTTCCTTATTGCTAATTGTAATTGCAAGAATAGTAAATTTCAAGAATATTTTTGCATTATTTAGAATTTTCTTAATTATTATAACGAAAAACAGATTAATTAATTTTATCTATATAATAATTACGATAATTTCTCTTATGATTTTATAATGTTATAGCTGAATTTTTTATTTAATAATTTTATTAATATAAGAAATATTGTTTAAATAAGAAAAGCGATGTAACCGCTAAAATAAACTGGTTCTTACGGGCTTTTGGTGAAGTAGTACGAGTTTATGTATAACTTTTAAATAACAGTAAATTTTTTGGGGCAAAAGGATTCTTCGCAAAACCATTTACGAGATTTTAAGTGAATGTTGATGTGCTGTGTCCCAGATGAAAGATCAAGTAAAAATCGGGGGTAGTAGCTATGCAAATACTTACTTTTTGTACTGCAAGACGGACAAAATGCATAGGGTTTCGTATGTTGCAGGTAGAGTAGTATAGCTTTATCACTAGTTTGTATCATTTGCAGAGACAATTATTTTCAGGTGCATGCCAAGGAATTAACATGGAAATCAGTCCTTTTAATATTATACCCCAAAAACAAAGATTATTTCTTTCACCAAAAGTGCGTAAGAACCATATTAGCTTGACGGTTACAACGGTTAAACGTGATAGAGGAAACATGGAAAACTTGCAACAGGTGGAAGTTGAAACAGGTGCTTAAGCAACAACTAAACCAAAGCCATTAATGAATGCTTCAAGTGAGCAATCTTCTATACCATCAAAAGATTCTATTCAACTTTTAATGAATGCTCTATTATCCTGCGATAAGGATTACGTAGATGAAAAGATACCCTTGTGGCTAAAAGAAATACAAACTGATTTGTTCAATCAATTATCTCCTTATACATTAGAAGATTTAAAGAAACTTATTACAGCGGTGACACGAAATTGGATAAATGAAGCAGAAAAGAAGAATACATTTGAAAATGGTACTTGCCACATCCAAGGTTGTATTACGCAGGATGAACAAAAGTATTTCTTCTCTCTTCAATTAAATGAGTTTGCTCTAACGCTTAACTTGCTTCAAAAAGACCAACACCAAGCTCAATATTTTGAGGAGTGGCTGGGAGTATGTAGTATTAGCTATTCAATGCAACAAACATTACCATATGCCAAAACCGAAGATGAAATATCTCATTACTTATGGTTTAATCCGCAGGTTTCCATTGCTGGTATGTTCAGATACTTATAAAACTTGCCTATTAATATTGATAAAATACAAATAAAAGAGCCTCGTCTTAACTGGTATATCCAAGAAGTAATTTAGTGAAGGCAGAGCAAACTTTTAACTAACAACATGACAAATAGAATGTTACCATTATAATAGCTTTTTGCAGAATTAGTTAAAGGACTATTTCTGCTTTTATTTTTATATAGGTCAGAATCAATATATACTATAAAATATTAGTAACTTTAGTCAGTACGGAAAGGAATTCATATGATGATTAACGTATATGTGGATGATTTAAGAGATTGTCCTATTGGTTTTGTCGTGGCAAGAACGTATCAACAAGCAATTCACTTACTTGAAAATAACGAAGTAGATATACTTTCTCTTGATCATGATTTAGGTGAAGATCTACAAGGTAATCTACTGCCAACAGGTTATGACTTAGTAAAATATATTTGTGAAAAAGGGTTACGGGCAAACAAAATATATCTTCATACGGACAACCCTGTTGGTAGAGAGAATATGTATCATACACTACATGGAGCGAAACGAAGAGGTTTCATTGATTCAGATATTGAAATTTTCCACTATTCTATTACTGAAAATAAATATACCGAATGAAGTAATACTAAATAATTGAACAAACAATCTATTCAGTATGAAAAAGAATGGGCAGTCCACTACTTATTGAGATTACCCATATTTGATTAAATTTTTGAACTGTTCAACCCCAGTACCACAAACTTCTCTCTGTCGCTGTCTCCAATGAAATCATGAATGATGTTTGCTGCATCCTCTGGCGATCGAATACGTCTTCCTGAAAACAACTGCGATCCCTTTCTCTCTAACACTACATCCACCAACTGAATTCTTTTTGCAGGTACTTTCTTTTGCTTCTCTTCCATTTGTTATTCCTCCTCAAAATAGAAAATGCCCTTCACTCCCCACTCGGAATGAAAGGCATCTTTTTATTACTTCATAGTAATATTAAATATTTTAAAAGTAAGTTATTACGGCTTTGAACATGAGCGTAGGCGGAAGGGCAAAAAGAAAAGCCCTACACAGCCGAAGCCATGTAGAGCCTTTCGTCAATTCTGTAATTATCAAAATTGCTTATGCGGAAGGTCTAATTACTTAATTGTTGCTGTACCATCTGCAGAAATTTCGATTGTAGCAATTTTATCAGCATCAGCAACTTTTTCTGTACCATCGTAATTTGTACCTTTTTTAACTAAAGTAATGTTAAATGGAGTACCGTAGTTGGCAGTTTTACCACCCTTAGCAACAATAAATGCTGCCTCTGAGAATAATGGACCGTTAACTAATACTTTATCGCCATCAATTTTAATGTTTTCAGTATAAATTTTGATGTCACTAGTAGTAAGTGTTTTTAATTTTTCTAGGTCACGACCAGCTGCATCTTCATCAGAGAATTTAAGTGCTTGTAATTCTACTAAACGATCTTTTAATGCATTCTGGATAGTTGCTAAATCAGTTGGAACTTGGCGAGCACCAGTACTATCTAATACAAAGTTTGATAACACTTTTTCAACTTCTTCATCAAGAGTTATAACTTCAGCTGTACCATCTACTACCTTTTCAATCTTAACTGTATCAGCTGTATATTTTTTATCTGCAGATGAAACCGTTAATACTAATTCAACAGTTGTATCTTCCCATTTAGGAGTTACTTTACCAGCTTTTGAGATAACTGCTTCATCTGAAGAAGATTTAATTGCAACTGTGTATCCATTTGCAACTGTTGGTAATACAACTTGATTATTTACAACTTCTACAGATGTAATTTTTTCAGCTTCTGCTTTTACTGCAGCTTCTGCACCAACTACTGCTTTATCATCTACAGTTAAATCATTCCCTGCAGAGTCTTTAGCAGTTACACCAGCAGGGTTAACTGCAGTAATTGTAGTGCCATTTGGAGCTACAATGTTTGCTGTATTTGAAGTAACGTTTACTTCTGCTGGAGTACCCGTACCATCAATTACAACAGGAGATGAAGTTGCAACTGTAATTGTACCATTTACAGTACCGTTATTAGTAAACTTAACGCCATCTGTATCGTTAATTACTACATTATTAACTGTTGCAGCAGTATCAACTACGAATGAAGATGATGAAGCTGCATTAATAGTAGTAGTTCCTGATACAGTAGAAGTTCCTGTATAAGTAACGTGAGCTAAGTTAGCATTTACTGTTAAATCCGTATAGTTACCGCTGATATCAACCGTAGTTGCATTAGCTGCATTTACTGTTAAATGTTTAGCCGTAGTTAAGTTAACAGTTAATGTAGTTGCAGGGCTATTAATTGTAATATCATCTGTTGCAGTTGGAGCAGTACCACCAGCAGCTGTAATTGCAGCATTGTTAATAGTAGTTACACCATCAGCAATTAACTTATTAATTGTTGCTTGTACTGGAACCGTTACATTTGTTTCAACAATGTTGTAATAAATATTACCAGCAGCATCTTTAGCTACAGTTACTCGTGCACCTTTAGAAAGTTCAGCTTCAAACGTTGCAACATCAACTGTGCTGTTGTTTTGACGAATGTTTGTTGCATCGTATTCATAATTGTATACTTTACCGTCTGCTGCAATTAAATCAAATGTTTTATTAGTTTTATCTAATAATGAAGCATTCGTGTAACCAGTAATTCCTGTAACTGAAGCATAAGTTGTAAATCCAGCAGTTAAAGTCTCAGTTGGTAAGAATGTTTCACCAGATTGAGATGAAGTAGCATATACAGATACAGATGTTGGAGATGATGCCACCACACGAACATTAATTGAAGACTGATTAGCATTTAATGTTTTTGTGATTTGTTTTGTAGCATGTGCATCCACAAATGTTGTACCATCAACAGTTACAGCACCTTCACCAGTAGTAACATTGAATGTTACTTGAGTTGATTTGTTAGCTTTACGTACTTTACCATTTTGGTCAACTAAAGAATAAGTAAAGTTAGCAGCTTCACGAGAAACTGAGAATGATTCTTGTTTTTTGCTTGAATCATTTAATAAACGTAAACCTGCAGCATAAGTTACTTCATCTGTGAAGTAAGTAATAGCATCTGTTGCTTGAGTATCACTGCTATCGAAGAATGATGTAGTTGATTTACTATCGTTAATGAATACGATTGGTTGTACATAATCTTCTTTAGTGTTATTTGTTACTGTAAATGTTACTTTACCATCTTTATCAGTAGTTAAAGCATATACATGATAACCAGGTGATGATGTTGCTTGGCGTGGTACAGCAACTTCGTCTTCATTTAATAATACAAAGTTTGTACCAGATGAAAGACCTACAGTTGGAATTGCAACATAAACTGTTGAACCAGCAGCAACTGGTTTACCGTCTTCTTTAGTGTAAGAAACTACATAGTCACGTCCACCTGTACCATTACTATTTGAAATAGCTGCATTTTGAACACCTTCAGCTTTTAAAGTTAAACCATAGTTTACTGCGCGTTCAAATTTAACTTCTGAACCTACAGCTTGAACCGCTAAAGGATTATATGAAGCATTATAGTGTGATAAATTTGATAAGCTTGCTGTAACATTTGATGGCGCATTAGTTAATGTACCTTCATATACCACTGGAACAGCAGAAGCATTAGCACCTGTTAACACTAAGTTAGCTTTACCATTTGCATCTAATTTTACAGCAATTACTTGCTGATTTCCTAAAGTAGATAGGTATGGATATTTATTTGATGCTAAACCTACTGGAGTACCAGAAGCATTTAATTGTCCTAATACACCGTTTGTGCCAACAGTGTGTACAGTATTACCTTCTACAGTTACACCTTTAGCAACTTTATCAGGAGCAACATTTAAGTTACCTTGGAATGCTACGAATACATATCCGCCTTTGAAGTTAGCAGAGTTGATTTCGTATACTTTGTTAGCACCGTTAGTAATAGTAGTTTTTTCAGTAACGTCTTTAATTGTTAATTGTTTAGCTGCTGCCCAGTATACTTTACCAGCTTGGAACTTCGTACGATCACCAGTTGCATAAGCTACAACATCGTCAGAAGTGTTAGCATAACGAGTATAAGTATAAGTAGCTACACCGTTTGCATCAGTTGTTGCTTCAAATAATTGAGGTGTATTTAAAGAACCAGTACCTGTTACGTTAAATGTTACAGGAATACCTGCTTTTGATTGACCTTCAGCTACAGTAACTTGAGCTTTTACTGTTACTTCTTGACCAAGAACACCTTGTTGAGAACGTTCAACTAATGAAATACCTGTTGGAATTACAGCAGAAATACCTGTGAATTTACCAACTGAAGCACCGTTTACAGTTACTGTATACTCTTTACCAGCTGTTTGAGCAGCAGTAGTTAATACTACAGTTTTAGCATCTGTTTGTTTCACAACTTTGTTAGAGATTGTTAAACCTTCGATAGCGAAGTTTAATTCAGATACATCAGTTACTGTATCAGCAAATGTTACTTCAACAGTAGTATTGTTAATTGCCTTTTTCATACCCAACTCAATCAATAAAAAAAGCCCCAATCCCTTTGGTATCAAGGATTCGGACGTTTATATAATAGGGGAGTTAGTATAGTTAATAATAATTTTACGAAATAGTCCCCTTTTCTATCAGCTCACATCCACGTATCATATTGAAGCTTTCGCGCTTCATTATATAACCGTGCATAGAGCTGGCTTTGTTGTAGATTCTCGTGTCCCAAGAGAGATTGAATGCACATCAAAGGCATGCCTTTAATCGCTAAATGGGCAGCAAACGTATGTCGTAATGTATGGGGAGTCAAAGAAATGCCAAGATCCTTCGCATACTTTTGAAACCGCATTTGAATGGTCCGTACGCTAAGCGGTGCACCCTTTGCATTTAAAAATAATTCCGGACGTGAATCGGACCGTCCCTGTAGATACGCCTGTAGATATTCTGCACATTCTCGCGTAAATAATACAATACGCGCTTTTTTCCGTTTCCCTTTTGGAATATGGATTGTTCGCTCCTCCCAATCAATATCTCCTTGCTGAATGGCCGTGAATTCACTGATCCGAACTCCTGAAGTATATAAAAGCTCGACGATTGCCCGTTCCATTTGATTCTCACGAACCAGCTGCCTTAACTCCAGTAATTGTTCCTTTCGAAGATATCGGGGAAGTTTCTCCTCAATTTTAGGGAACTGAATGGATTGGAGGGGATTACTGCTGATGAGTTCTTCGTCCACACAGTAGTCAAAAAAGAGACGAAGGCCAAATAACTTCGTTGAAATGGTGCTCGGTTTCAACTTTTCTTTTTCTAACTGCAGCATCCAACTACGAATATCCTGTACAGTAATAGTATAAAACGATTGGTTGCAATAGGCGAGCATTTGCGTGACCGCTCGTTGATAAAGCGCGAGTGTATTTACATCGAGTCGCCCTTGGTATTCCAGTATAAATTGTTGAAGGCACTTTTCGGATGTCATTTTTTCCATTGTCCATTCTCCCTTATCCCATATATTTCCGGTACAGCGAAACGATTTTTTCTTGAGGCAGTCGCGCATAAATTTGTGTCGTTGCAATATTTGTATGTCCTAATTCATCTGCAATGAAGGATAATTCCGCCCCCTTACTTAGTAATTCTGTCGCAAACGTGTGACGTAACCGGTGGGGGTGTAATTGCGTTTTCAGTTGGGCTTCTTCCCCAATGTCCTGAATAATAATTTGGATACTTCGTATCCCGAGTCGTTTCCCATTCGAACTTACAAATAAGGCTTCACCCGGCTTCTTTTGGGAAGCCAGGTACCGCTCTATAAAGAGAGCACATTTTTCGGAAAAATGGACTTCTCGTATTTTCTTCCCTTTTCCTACAACATGGGCCGTACGCATTTCGAGATTAATATGGTCTCGATTTAATCCAACCAGTTCAGCTACCCGACAGCCAGACGTTAATAAAAACTCAACAATCGCTTGATTTCTATATGTCGTTTCCTCTGACTGTCGACGCATTTTGGCGATTTCACCTTTCTCTAAATATTTCGGTATGGGTTGTGGCAATCGAGGGAACCAACGCGTTTTAATCGGTGACTTCTCGATTTTCTCTTCCCGTACACAAAACGTATAAAAGGATGACAACACACTTAGACGTAATTTATACGTTATATCCTTCACCTGGCTTTCATGTTGTTGAAACCAATTCAGAATGGCTTCAGATGAAAGCGATGCAAATGATTCTGGACACTCACTAAAAAATCGGCCTAAAAACTGACGATAGAGCACGATAGTACCCTGACTATAATTCCCCAATTTCAAACTTAGTAAATAGTCATTCACGGCTGCTTGATTCATTTCGTTCGGTAGTACTTCTGTTAACTCCCAATATTTTTCCAATGCAGATTCCTCATTCCCTTATTATTGATATTGGTCATATTTCTTTTTACGTGCATGTTCCATTAGACGCGTGTAGATCCGAGTACTATTAATATTTACATGTCCCAGCAACTCCTGAATATAACTTTGTGGCATGTTTTTTTCAGCCAAATGTGCTGCAAACGTATGGCGCATCGTATGTGGTCTCACCTTAAATCCTAGCTCTTCAGAAAAGTGTCGAAATTGTTGTTCCACAAACACACGGCTTAATGGGCCCCCTCGGTGATTCGAAATCAAGTACACACTCTCTTTTTCTCTTTTTTCCAAATAGGTTCTTAAGCGTTCTGCACAATCATGGGTAAAGAGGACAAACCGTTCCTTATTTCCTTTTCCTTTTCGTATCCAAATTTGCCGTGAATCCCATTTCACATCCTCCAACTTAATTTGCAATAGTTCACTTATGCGAACACCCGTCGCATATAACGTCTCCACGATTGCTCGGTCTCGTGGTTCCTGACGAGTTAATTCCTGTAGCAATGCAACTTCTCTTCTCGAAAGATAATAAGGAAGCGAATCATCGATTTTTGGTGTATGGATTGTCAGCGTCGGATTCTTAATTACTTTACTTTCTTCCATACAATAGTTATAAAATGATTTCAATGCAGCCAACTTCAGATGAATGGACCGTGGCTTTAACTCCTTTTCTTCCAAATGTGCTAACCAAGCTCGGATGTCCGTCGCTTTTACCTCGTCAAAATCTTTCTCACAAAAGAGAAAAAACTGAGTAAGTGCAATGCGGTAACCTCGAATGGTTTCAGGGCTAAATCGCGTCTGGTGATCATTAAAGAAAGCCTGTAGTATTTCTATCTTCATTCCTATCTACCCCATTCTGTTCTGATAAGCTAATAGCATTTCCTCCGTTGGAATTTGTGCATAAACACGCGTTGTATTTAAGTTGGTATGTCCCAATTCATCGGCAATAAATTCTAATTCTGCTCCCTTGGCTAACATGTTCGTCGCAAAGGTATGCCGGCAACAGTGCGGATGCAATGTTTGCTTTAAGCCTGCTAATCTTCCAAGTTTCGTTGTAATTTTATAGATACCGCTTTGTTGAAGCGGCAGTCCGTATTTTGTCATAAATAACGGTTCTTTTATATCACTAGACCTCGTACCTAAGTATTCTTTTAAAATGAGCGCACACTCCTCTGAGAAGTGAACCTTCCTAATTTTTTTCCCTTTTCCTTGAACAACGGCAGTCCGTCGCTTTAAGTCAATATCTTCGATTACTAACTGAGCAACTTCAGACCTGCGGCATCCAGAAGAGAAGAGAAACAGAACAATTGCCCGATCTCTAAGAGGCAACATTTCCGCAGCCAATTTCACCTTCGCATACTCTTGTTCTGTCAAGAATTTGGGTAAAGGTTGTGGTGCTTTCGGTCCCCATCGCTTTTTCATCACCATTTTATCTAAATAGTCTTCGGCGAGACAAAAATTAAAAAATGAAGTCAAAATAGAAAGCGCAATAATCACCGTTGATTTCTTTTTGCCTTCCGAATAATTGTTCACCCATTCCAATACCTCTTCAGAGGTGAGCATATCCAATTCATTTTCATACTCAATGAAAAACCGTTCTAAGAAGGTGCGGTATCTTGAAATGGTAGATTCCGCCTTGTTCGCTAACTTCAAACTCAGCAAATATTCATTTAGTATCTTTCTTGTTTGTACTGGAATTGCTTCATGAGTACAAACCCAGTATTTTGCCTCCTGATATTCCATGTGTCACCATCCTTCCTCTACTTTTTTACCTTCTCTTTACTTACTACCATCGTTAACTGTTTTTTCCATTCTTATACGTGTCTTTGGAATTATTTGTAATTATTCTTTTGAAAAGATTCTTTATTAAATAAGCCTGGTTATAGAATGAGTAAAGAAATAAAGTTAAAAAACCCCAAAAATCAGTGTTTATTTCATACTAATTTTCAGAGGAATGAGATGGCGTTCTTTTAAATCACATTGATTTATAGAACAATCTAATCAAGTATGAATTATTTAGCGTAACGGAATTTATATTTCACGGTTACAAATAGAACAAATGTTCCTATAATAAATTTAGAACAAATTGAGGGAGTGTTTAGTTATGTTTGTTTATGTGATACAGATGCAATACTATGAAATTTTTGATGCCTATTGGAAAGATGTGACTGAATTTAAGGAGAAGAAAGCAGCCTATAAAAAGTTGAAGGAGTTAAGAAATGCTGCTTGGTTTGATGGTGAGTTAAGTACCAATTTTAGAGTTGTAAAACGAATTCGTCAGCAAAAAGTGAACGTACAAGAGCTCTAATGAATGGCAAATTATTTGTCACACAAAATGTAGGACATCTTTTTAATAGATGTCCTTTCTCGATTAATTTACGAGTTATTTAAGGGACCCAGATAGATCCTATAGTTATACTTGTCAGTATTAACTCCTTTTTTTGAATGGAGAGTTGGACTTATGATAAAAAAGAAGGAAGTAGTTGAAAACTATCATTCTAAAAAACCTCTTTCTTATTCTTTTTCTGTATAAATTTGAATCTATTTGGTTATAAATGAGACTAATAATTAAAAGAGGAGAATGATAATGAATCAAATTAAGAAGGGGAATACAATTGTAGATTTCAAAGTTTCCAAACCAATAGTAGCAGATAGCAAAGAAGGATTACTAACAGATGGAGAAAAATCTACGAAACACGAAAAACTCTATGTTCAATTGGGTAGTAAAATCAAAGAACTACGAACAGAGCAAGGGCTTACGCGAAAAGAACTCTCTTTAAAATTAGGTGTATCCTTAACTTATATAGCGCTAATTGAGCAAGGACACAAAGGGGGTGCAGACAATCTCTTGCATAGAATAGAAGAATTATTCAAACTAAAATCGAATACCCTAATAAAATTACGAGATAGTGGAACCAAGGAAAACTTGCAGCCGGTGGAAGTTGAAACAGATGCTGAAGCAATAACTGAACCACAGCCAATAACCAATCATTCAACTGAGCTATCATCTAAACCATCAGAAGAATCTATTACACTTCTGATGAATGCTCTATTATCCTGCGATAAGGATTACGTAGATAAAAAGATACCCTTGTGGCTAAAAGAAATACAAACTGATTTATTCAATCAATTATCTCCTTATACATTAGAAGATTTAAAGAAGCTTATTACAGCGGTGACACGAAATTGGATAAATGAAACGGAAGTTAAGAACTCATTTGAAGATGGTACTTGCCACATTCAAGGTTGCATTACGCATGATGAACAAAAGTATTTCTTCTCTCTTCAATTGAATGAGTTTGCTCTAACGCTTAACTTGCTTCAAAAAGACCAACATCAAGCTCAGTATTTTGAGGAATGGCTGGGGGTATGTAGTATTAGCTATTCAATGCAACAAATATTACCATATACCAAAACAAAAGAGGTAATATCTCATTACTTATGGTTTAACCCACAGGTTTCAATTATAGATATGTTTGGATACTTGAAGGACTTGCCTATTAATTTAGATAGAATGCATATAACAGAGCCTCGTCTTAACTGGTATATCTCACCGTCGCTACTGCTGTGACTACACCTGTAGCTGAACCAACTGTAGCAACTGCAATATTACTTGATTACCAATTTTTTATACCTTTGTCAGTAGTTGAAGCTGTTCTAGTTGTTGTTTCTCCTATTTGTAGGACTGTTGTCGATGTACCTAATACTGAAATAGATGCACCTATTGTTATGCTATTCTCGCCTTATACGTTTTACACGCTTTATAGCAAGCCTTCACCATGCAGGCGGCTTTCACCACACACGGCGATCCGTCAGCAGTTAAATCAGTTTTTTTTACTTATTTCCCCATTTATATTATATATCACGATGTTACTCATGATATATATTTCCCTTAAAATTCTGATAGAAATATAAAAAAGAAGTCCTATGCAAAATTTTACATAGGACTCCCTTCTAACTCACTTCATTGATCTTCTAGAATTGTAGACAATTATAAGAATTACTCGTGCACCCAGTACATGGTATTAAAAGCTAGCGTGCTTATTGTATATTCACCGCAGCATAAGCATTTTTGTATCCGTCTGCAATAACTTCGAAAACGGCTATTGGACGATCCATTACTTGCTCAGGTGAAATAACTGGAATCTCATCAATATCAATTGATATTGCATCTTGCTCATCGGGCTGATATAGAACAATTTCCCCTACATTTACATCAAATCTTTTAATCCTTATTTTCACAGCCGTTTCTTCAGAAGTGGCATAATAATACCATATCTCTTTAATACCACTTCTCCATTTTACGTTATCCGTAAATAAAAGCTGAGCAGTGTTGTTGAATTGACCCATGCTTAAAGTCGGTGGATTTTGATTACTATTCTCGTCTTATACCTAATTTTCGGTATTCGATCGAGCCTTCACCATGCAGGCGACTTTCATCGCACACAGCGATCCGTCAACGGTTAGATTATCGTTCACTTTACTTATTTCCCCATTTACATTATATATCACGATGTTACTCATGAATAGATTTTATTTTCACAAAAATTCTGTTAAAAATAAAAAAGAAGCCCTCTGCAAGATTTCACATAGGACTCCCGTCTAAATCACTTCATGGATTTTCATGAATGATAAACAATTATCAGAATTGTTTCTGCATCAGGTGCATGGCATTTCAAAAGTAAGGTATTACAGCTCTAAACATGAGCGCAGGCTAAAAGGCAAAAAGAAAAGCCCTACATAGCCGAAGCCATGTAGAGCCTTTCGTCAATTCTGGAATTGTAGACAATTGGCAGAATTATTCGTGCACCCGGTGCTTATTCGAAACTAATATCTGCTACTGCAGGAACATTATTAGCTTTGAATGTTCCTACTACAGAATATCCATTTGAATCAACTACTGTGAATGTTACATTTCTAATAGCTGTATTTTGTGCTTCTACTACTGCAGAAACCAATGATGTATCTGCATTATACCACTTGCTAACTGGTGATTGATTTGTATCCCAAGTATATTCTTTACCATCAAAAATGATTTTTTCCACTTTACTAGTATCAATTGAACCCATATATCTTGCAAATGTATTCATTACATATCTATCAATTGCATATGCTTTAGCTTCTTTACCGTTTACATTTCCATCAGTAATAGTTAAAGCATTATATAGAGATACAATACCATTTTCAGTTTGTGCCTTAGCAAAATCTACAGTGATAGTTCCATCTACTACAGTTCTATTGTTTGTAGTAATGTCAAGGAAGTTACCAGTAGCTTTCACAGGAGCTGTTGTATCAATATTTGTAGTTTGTAATTCTTGATTTAAAGTTTGTTTTGCTTGTACTTCTTCTGCGCTATTCTCGTCTTATACCATCTTATTTATATGGCTTTCGATTCGAGCCTTCACCGTACAGGCGCCTTTCAGCGCATACGGCGATCCATCAATAGTAAATAATTCTATTTCAATCTATATAAGTAATATTACACGCGGAAATATACCTACAAGGCAGTTATATATATAGGACCAATCAAATTACATGATTGGTCCTATTATATTAATAAGCGTTATTTTTGGGGAAATAAGCTTTACATAGAATTCTACCACTGACTGGGTTCCTTCGCTCCTGCTAGTTTTTTCCTCTTGTGATGTCACCACCACAATACAAACGGCTAGCGATCAACACTACTATGAACCCGCTGCCATCTTACTAGCTTCACTGGT
Source organism: Solibacillus sp. FSL R5-0691 (assembly GCF_037974225.1). Lineage (GTDB taxonomy): Bacteria > Bacillota > Bacilli > Bacillales_A > Planococcaceae > Solibacillus. The sequence continues at coordinate 575,219 of NZ_CP150231.1, read as the reverse complement.
GCTAACCCACCTCTTCTAGCAAGACTTCAAACGTTCCATTACTTCTATCCCTTATTTTTATGACCTTAGGCTCCCACTTTTCAGGAATGAGAACGACTAGTTTAACAGTCAATTATTCTAATCGCCATTACTTGATTTCACAAATAAGGATGAATACTAAACTCCTAGCTTCTACATAGTATTCACTAACTCATCCTGGATCAACATGGATTCGTCTCCTAGCCATAGCCATCTTTTAAAGAGCCCCGCCTCAATTCTTTGAGTACGACTTCACCTGACTTCATCCCTTTAACTGGTTAAGAGTCTCACTGGATGCAGGAGGATTAGGCACTTGCTTCCGACTGTTAGCAAGAGTAGGTATTTCACCCACTATATGGAAGTAACAGTTAGAACAAAACCTCATGTAAGTGGCTTATTAGGCATTATCATGAGGTTTGTTCCACTTCTTTCATTCATAAAGTTATGAATTTATGAAGTAACGTTTCGTTTTATTGTCCAGCAGGAGTTGCTTCTTTAATTGTTACAGTTACAGATTTAGTATCATTCACTGTTCCAACAGCTTTAGAAGTAATAGTAACTACTGCAGTAGTAGTTTCTCCAGCAGTAACTGCATCTGCTACCGTTACTGTTACTTTAGTAAGATCTACATCTTTTTCTACTAAAGCCTTAACTGCTGTTGCTAATTGAGATGCATTATATTCCCCAGCTGCAACTTCGTATGAATTTGCTACTTTTGCTTTTTCTGCTGCAACTTCTGCAGTTGCTTCAGATAATTTTTCTGCTTCTTCAGTAGCTGTTTTATCATCCTTAATTTCAATTTTAACAGCAGATGATTTTTTACCATCTTTAGCAACTGCAGTTACAGTAATTTCTTTAGCAACATTTTGTGCTTCTGTTAATGTATAAACTAATTTACCTTCTTTTTTAGTTAGATCTTTAGAAGCAACTGTTTTTGAATCATTAGCAGTTTCAAATAAATAAGACTCTATATTGTCAGATGAAGAAGCAGTAAATGTTAATTCACCTTTAATAGTACCTGTAGTTTTATCTTTATCTTCAAATTTAACATCTGTAACAGGTTTTACTTCAGTATTATTTTCAACAATATCTTTACCTGTGTTATTAGTAACATCTGCATCAGCATTAGTTACTGTTACTGCTGATACTGCAGAGTTCTTAGGAATAACAACTTGAGCTGCACCAGAAACTTTTACTGCATATGCTTGTGTACCATCTAGTGTTACAGAACCATTGCCAGTAACTTCTACTGTACCAGAAACTGTTCCATTGTTAACGAAACGAGCACCATTAGTATCACTGATAGTTACATCACCAACTAAAGTTCCTTCGTTAATGAATGAATTAGTATCAACATCAATAATATTTGTTGAACCAAGTACAGTTACACCTGTACCAACAGTTACAGTTGCTTTAGGAGCGTTAACATTTAATGCACCGTTAATATTACCTGAATTTTTTGCTACTAAATCAATTTTTTCAGCATTTGGTGCAACAATGTCTAACTTAGCAACTTTTTCAATATCAACTTTGATATCTAAATCAGCTGTTGTATCAATTACAATTGAATCTGAAGTGTTCAAAGGTAATGTTACAGTTGTTTCGTTATCTACGATTGCTTTCTTGATTAAATAGTCAACATTTTGTTGAGCAGATAGTGTTTTTGAAGATACAGTTGTATCAATAATATTGAATGTTAATTTACCTGCATCATCTTTACTTACTGTTAAACGAGCACCTGCTTCAACTAATGTTTCAAATGTATTTTCATACACTGTAGAGTTGTTTTGAAGTAAAGTTGCTCCATCGTAGCTGTACACATATACATTATTTTTATCATCAATTAATGTTAATGTGTTAGCAGTTTTATCTAGACCGCCAACTACAGTTACACCAGTAATTGCATTAGTAGCAAATTGAGTGAATGTAGCAGTTACAGAAGCTGGATCTGTAGAAGTTAATACGATACCTGCTTTTGAACCTGTAGCTGTTACTGTCGCTTCAGTCGGTGCAGCTGCATTAACTCTAATTTCTGCAGTTGAAGATCCTTTGCTAACTTTAGCTTTTACAGTTTTGTAGCTACCTGCTGGTACAGTTCCTTGACCAACGATAGTTAATGGAGCTGTTCCAGCGTATACTTCAAATGATACTTCTGTATCAGCATCGGCTTTACGAGTTTTTCCATTTTGGTCAACTAACACATATTGGAAATGTGCAGTTTCTTTACCAGCTACAAATGATTTAGCTGCCTTAGAACCATCTGTTAATTTTAATTTCGCTGCAAATTCTACTTTTGTTACGAAGTAAGTAATAGCACCTGTAGTCTGTAAATCACTGTCATCTAAAGAGATTCCAGCAGATGTACCGTTGTTAATAAATGCAACTGGTGCAATGTAATCATTTTCCTTAGAAGATGTTACTGTGAATGTTGCTTTACCTTCTTTGCCTACAGTTACGTTGTAGTAAACATATTTTGAATCAGAAGTTACGCTATTTAAACGCGTTTCATTTTCATCATATACTTCTACGTTTGATACATTTGATAATCCAGCTTTTGGAATACCTACAAGAACTTTTGTTCCAGAGTTAGCAACTTTTCCATCTTTGTCAGTGTAAGTAACTACATAGTCACGTCCACCAATACCATCTGAATTGCGAAGAGCTGCATCTTGAACACCTTGAGCTTCAATTGTTAAGCCTAATGAGTGTTTAAGTTCAAATTTAACTGTTGAAGCTTTTGCTTGTAAAGCTGTTGCATCATAAGTTACATCAGAGAAGTCTGTAACTACTGATCCAGGTGTTGATGAAGTAATTGATTTTAATGGTGCTTCAAATACGATTGGTGTTGCAGATGCACTTGAACCAGTCAATACTAAATTAGCTTTACCATTTGAATCAAGTTTTACTGCTGTTACAGCTTTTCCACCAGTTGTTACTTCATAAGGATATTTAGAAGTACCTAGGTCTGTTCCAACAGAATCATCTGATTTAATTGTGTAAGTACTTACACCTTCAACTACTACATTTTTTGTTAATTTATCTGGAGTAACATTTAAGTTTTCTGCAAATGTTACAAATACATATTTACCAGCATTTTTAGCAGAATCAATTTGGTAAACTTTCTTAGCACCATTTACTAAAGTAGTATCAGTAGTTACATCTTTAACTGTTAATTGAGCAGCATTAGACCAGTAAACTTTACCAGTTGAAAACTTAGTACGGTCACCAGTAGCATAAGCTACAACATCGTCAGTTGTGTTTGCATAACGAGTATAAGTATAAGTAGCTACACCGTTAGCATCAGTTGTTGCTTCAAATAATTGTGGCGTATTTAATGAACCAGTACCTGTTACGTTAAATGTTACAGGAATACCAGCTTTAGTTTGTCCATCAGCTACAGTAACTTGAGCTTTAACTGTTACTTGTTGACCAATAACGCCTTGTTGAGAACGCTCTACAACTGAAATACCTGTTGGAATTACAGCAGAAATACCTGTGAACTTGCCTACAGCATTACCGTTTACAGTTACTGTGTACTCTTTACCAGCTTCTTGAACAGCAGTAGTTAATACAGCAGTTTTAGAATCAGTTTGCTTAACTACAGCATTTTTAACTTCTAAACCTTCAATTTTGAATGTTAAGTCTTTAACATCAGCGATAGCATCAGCGAATGTTACTTCAACAGTAGTATTGTTAATTGCCTTAACAGTACCTGTTGTTGCAGCAGCACCAGAGAAGTCAGCATTGATTACATTGTTTAAGAATGTTGCGAATTGACCACGAGTTACTGTGTTCTTAGGTAAGAAGTTAGCAACAGAAGTGATATCGTAGAAGTCTAATACATCGATAGCTGTACGAGCTTCTGCTTTAGCAGTGTTGATGTCTTTTACTTCACGAGTGAAGTCTTGAGTAGCAACATACTCTTCAAGGCTTACATCATTTAAAGTGTTAACCATACGTACAAGGACGATAGCCATGTTTTCACGAGTGATTGCATCACCAGCTAATAATTTACCGTTTGAACCAGCGAATACGCCAGCATCAGCAACTACTGCTGCATACTCTAATAACTCTTTGTTTGTTTTTGAAGATAAATCAGCAAAGCGTGGGTTTGAAGTAGCGTCTGCTGGAATTGAATGACCTTGTGATACTAGGTATTTACCTAATAATTTAACTACGTCAGAACGAGTTAATTCTTTGTTAGGTTTGAAAGTACCGTCTGGATAACCAGAGATAACACCAGCGTCAACTAAAGCGTTGATCGCACCTTCGTGTGTGTTACCAGCGATATCAGATAGTGATGCAGCAGATGCAACTGGTACGATTGCAGATGCTACTAATGTAGCTGTCGCAGCTGTTGCTACGAATTTTTTGTATTTCTTTGGTTGGTTAGCCATTGAAAAATTTCCTCCTCATAAGTGAAAATAATAATTTTAGTTACCCACACGAAATATGTGCAGAAAAACTAACTACACATAAATTCTAGTAGTATACATTTACTATGTCAATCTTTTTTTGCCAATAAATCCAGAAATAGCCTGTTTTATAGTTTCTAAGATATGAATCCGTAAATATATTCAGATAACTTCAAATTTCTTTAATTATGACACACATATACTCATAAAAACAACTTTTTCTTTGGTAATTTATTTCCAAAGCTATTCAGATATAACTATTTTTAGTGGTAATTAATGGTTTATTACACAGTAATAAGAAGTATAAATGGATATATAACGCAATAATACCAAGGGTTTAAATGGAATTTATGTATTACAATTATTACTAATATTTTACTTTTGTAATATAATTATTATTTATATGACCAAAATTTCCCCTACCTAGTTAATGTATGTATCGTACGAATTAATAGAACCGGTTCGCTAAAATTCGACAAAAATAAAAAAAGAAAAAGGCTTTAGCATATAAATGCTAAAGCCTTTTTCTCGGGCTACCAACCGAGTTTTTCCTTGCAGGGAAAAGTTAAAATTTAATATATATCGTAGAGGAAATCTCACTACTGAATTTAGTGTATCATTAACATTACAAATAAACAATCAAATATTACAAAGATTACACTATTTTTTTTCTTTTACTTGTTGTTTTTCGTTCCACGTGCTACTTCCAACAAGAATAAAGGCAAGGCAATTTGGCGTTTTATACGGTGCGGTTCCTTCATTAAACGGTAAAACCACTCCATCCCCACTTTCTGGAAAGCTTCTGGTGCTCTTTTCACGTTACCTGCTAATACGTCAAATGAACCACCAACACCTTGATAAATTGTTGGGTGCAGCTGATCACGATTCGCATTAATCCAGTTTTCCTGTTTTGGCGACCCCATCGCAACAAACAGTAAATCCGGTTTCGCTTCATTAATTTTATCTACGACCTTTTGATTATCCTTTTCATAGCCGTCCTGAGTACCGGCGATTTGGATGGATGGGTAAAGTTCTTGTAATTTTTTAGCGGCCTGATCTGCAATTCCCGGCTTCCCGCCATAAAGGAAAATAGGCTTTTTACGCTGCGCTGCTTCCTCACATAAGCGAAGCATCATATCGACACCTGTTACACGCGATGTAATTTGACCCTTCTGGATTTTTGAAGCTAAAATAACTCCGATGCCATCCGGAATTTGGAACTCCGCATTGTTAAGAAGTGTCTTTAGTGCCGGATCTTCTTTTGCTTTAATAATTTTTTCCGGGTTAATAGCTACGATTAACGATTTTTGCTGTTTCTCGATTTGATCAAATACTTTTGGAAGTAATTCATCATAGCTTTCAGTATTCACTTGAATACCGAGTACGGTTTCTTTCATATATGGTCTTCCCTTCTAATTCTTCCATCTATAAAAAAACAGTAGGCAGTACGTTTAAACGCACTGCCAAGTTTACAATATTAGTTCTTCGCATCTCCAAGTAAGTGGAACTGGAAGCCTGCTTTTTCCCATGCTTCACGGTTTAGGCAGTTTTTCGTATCGAATACGATTTTGCTTTTCGCGTTTAATGTTGATGGATCCAGCTCTTTAAATTCTTTGTGATCTGTCAGAAATACTAAAATATCCGCTTGCTCCAATGCTTCCTGCATGCTTTGAGTTTGCGTTTTGTGTTTGTTTTGCTTAATATGCGGGTCATGTGAAACGACAGTTAAGCCTAGTTTCTCCAACTCATCGATCACGATTGTCGATGGGCTTTCACGCATATCATCCACGTTCCCTTTGAACGCTAAACCTAATGCAGCAACTGTTGCGCCTGCAATACCGTTTTTATTTAAAATCGCCTGTGTTTTTTGTGCTGTGAAGCTTGGCATTGAGTCATTCGTGTTACGTGACAAATGAATGATTTGGGCTTGTTCCCCGCCTAGCTCAACTAAGAACCAAGGATCAACTGCGATACAGTGACCGCCTACACCCGGTCCTGGGAAATGGACGTTTACACGTGGGTGATAGTTCGCAAATTTAATTGCTTCCCAAATGTTCACATCTAACTTCTCAGCCATTTTAGCTAATTCGTTTGCAAATGCAATGTTCACGTCACGGTATGTGTTTTCCATTACTTTTACTAATTCAGCTGTTGTTGCATCTGTTAAATGGATTGTACCTTTTACAAATGTTTCGTAAAGTTCTTTTGTAAGCTCTGCTGATTTTTGTGAAATCCCGCCAACAATACGGTCATTGTTAACAAGTTCCTCGAAAATACGCCCTGGAATAACACGCTCTGGAGAATGGGCTACGTATAGTTCTGTCCCGATTTCTAAACCAGATTTCACTAATTCAGGCAGCATTATATTTTCCACTGTTTTGGGTGGTACTGTTGATTCCAGAATAACTAAATCGCCTTTTTTCACGAAAGGTACGATTGAAGCTGTTGCTTGACGAACATATTCTAAATTCGCTGTATTATCCGGATTAATCGGTGATGGTACCGCGACAATATACACATCCGAAGCGACAGGTGTTGTAGATGCCGTTAAAAAACCTTCATCAACCGCTTTGTTCAGGCGCTCCTGTAAGCCGTTCTCCTCAATATGTAATTGTTTCTCCTGAATACTTTTCACAGCTGCCGGATTCACATCAACACCATGTACCTTTACGCCGTGATTTGCGAACATTACTGCCGTTGGTAAACCGATGTACCCTAACCCAACGACACAGATTGATTTTGTCATGATCGTTTCTCCTTTTACTTTCAAAAAAGCTATATCTCATTGTTTGATTATTGTATAATTTGTTTCACGCATTTTGCCTGCATTCGTTATCAATTAATTAAATAACTTCATTTAATACAGTTTCAAAATTCCGTTTTATTATAGGACGGAATGGTTGTTCAAATGGTTGCCTGTAAATGCTTGAAAATTAGTCCTGCATTACAGTATACAACTTTCTGCTCGCTCTGTGAAATAGTTTTTATTTTTCAAGCAGTTTGTTGAAAGCTTTCCTATTATTTTGCCTTTGAAAGGGATTGTTATACTAATTGGTGAGTAATGATTGGTAATAAACAAAAACCCTATTAGCTAAAATCAGCTAACAGGGTTTAGTTTAAATGGGCAATCACGATGCATAGCCTCCAGTTAATCGTTCCTTCTCCGCAATTAAATTGTGGAATAAGGCTTCATCACGTGATTCGAGCGCTTCATCGATCAGACGGGATAAGTTGCTTTCTTCTAAAGCCCGCACAATCCCTTCCACTTCCTCGTCGAATACCGGTGACGTTTCATTTTTCATCGGTGTTACATTTGTTGATACATTTTCAATAATCGGCATTAAATATTCATGTACATTTGAAACGAGTAAAAGCTGATACAGCGGAAGACGTACGAAACGATTGCCGCGCTGGAATACAAAAACTTCCGATAAGTTTTCAACTTGCAGCGAGTTTAAATCAATGATCATTTCTTTCCCTTCAATCGGGATGAAATGAAAGACTTCCTCATCTTTTGTAATGGAAAAGTATTGATAAGCAAAGACTAAGCGTAATTTCGTGCCCGTCATTTTTGTATAAAAAGGCTTCATAAATTGTACTTGAATCATGGGAATTCCTCCTTCACTTATTTTTGTTGGCATTTATCCGAGTCATAAGACCTAATTTCATTTATCATATGGATGAAATCATTCAGTTGTTCTTGAATATTAAATCATTTTCTCTGTTGCTTATAGTTTCCCCACAGTTTCCACATTTCAAACCTTTTAAAAATTGCTATTCGCTTAAAAAATTTATACAATGTCTCTTCATATTACCGATTTGATCGGATTCGTATTATAATGGAAGGAACGACTTTTTTTCTCCCTTCATGTGATGGGAGTTAAAATTTCCAATGTAATTAACTATTAGGGGGAAAATCCGTTTTGAGTTTATCTTTTTCTGAGATTGCCCATGCACATAAAGATTTTATACAACATACATTACAATCCTTTGAAGAACAGCTTCTCCCTTCAGCAAATGAAGATGCAGAATTAGTAACACGCGCCATGTTCTCTGTCCGTAATCAGGCAATCAAGCCGCCGCACTATTCAAGATTCAGTCAAATACTCGTTTGCCAGATCCAGGATGTCAATACTGCGGAAGTGACGATTAATTTTCCGGAACGGCAGATTAGCTGCAGCTGCCCTAAAAAGGAGCTGTGCCGACATCAGCTTGCGGTTATTTTAAAACTGTCGCAGTATTTTATTTCACTGCAGCAATGGCTTTCTATTTGGCGTTCTAAAAGATCCGTTCCGCTTCAGTCGCTGGCATCAGAGCGCAGTCCGGAAAATTGGCAGATGATGGCTGACGAAGTACTTAATTATTCAATGAAAGGTCCGCAGCCACTGGAGCCCTATACGTTATCCGGTTTAATAGAAAATATCCGTACGAAACTGCAGCGCCATCGCCCTTATGAGCAGGAATGGCAGGAACTGTTCAACTTGTTTATGGATATCGCTGTTTCAAAGCATTTCCTGTTACATGCAGCCAAAACGAAAACAGATCTGAGTCATCATTATGTTCAGTTCTTTTTGGAGAATACGCTAAGCCGCATTCAGCGATCGATTGATGCATTAAGTAAAACTACAAGACTATTTGCAACAGAACCATTTTTTGATGCGATTCAAAAGAATGTTCATGAGATTCTTTTTATCGAAAAAGGTGCAACAGCATTCCGCCTGTCATTGTATTTGCAATTTTGGACAAAGCTATTTAATGAACCAAAACGCTTAAAGAATGAACTGGCCCTTTTGGAACAAAGTGTTGATAGCAACACAGACATCGAATTGAATGTAGTAAAATCCATTTTTTATATTTTATTAAGTTCACCGTCACAATTGGAACAAGCAGTCGAAATGATGAATGAAGAAAATGTGGAAGGGTTTATCGAAATAGCCCAATATGCCTTACAGAAAAACTTTGTTGATGAGGCGACCGTTATTTTAAGAAAGGCCCTTCCTTTTTTACAGACATTTGTGCAGGATAACTTATTGCCGATACGTCGCCAGAAGTTTACACGTAAGCTCGATCAACTGTATGGTCAAATTCAACTGAGCGATAGTGAGGAACTCGCTCTGTACTCTTCTTTTGGGCGTTACGGGATTGAGTCATTTTCAAACTATTTGCTGCGCCAAAATCGTTTGGACGAGTGGATAGCACTGCATCAGCTATATCCTTCATCGATTCCTTATTTAGATCAATGCGGTTTAAAGGATGTTGTTGCACAGTCACCTGAAACTGCGCTTCCTCTATACCATTTCTATGCGATGGAAGAAATTCAGCAGAAATCACGGCAAAATTACAAACAGGCAGTCCGCATTTGGCGTGCCATGAAATCGGCTTCCAAAAAAGCCGGAAAGCTCGACTATTTTACAGCATATATTGAAGCCGTGCAGCAGCAATACAAACGTTTGCGTGCACTGCAAGAAGAGATAAATAAAAGCAATTTACTCATCTAGATTATGTATTTTGCTAATAGGAGGTGACATTGCGTTAACTGCGCAACGATACAATGCAATATTTATTTAATACGAAGCTACCCTTTCTACAAGTCTTTCGAATAAAGCTTTCCGAGCTGCGTCCCGGTTACTTCCGCGCTACTGCGTACAATAAAAATGATTTAATTTTACCGACAGCCAATTGGATTCCTTCTTTCTTTTTCAAATTTGAGCAAAGCTTTTACGGGCTGCACAGTTCATTGGAAGAGCGTGATTTAATCATATCGGCATCTCATTTACTGGATGTTCTGTCACCTGCAAACCGTCATCCGTTTTTGGATTTCGCTGCATATGATGACGAAACCGTGAATCACTTTCAAACAATCCAAACGACTTTGCCGCTATGGAATGACCCAAAGCTTTGGCAGCAGGCAAATGTAACAGAAGAAGGCTTTTCATTTGCCAATGATCTATTACAGCATGCAGTTGAACAAAAACTGATGGATGCTGGACTATCTAAAGAAGATACGCTTGCACTCATTCCGTTTTTCCAAAATGGCGGCTGGCCGATGCAAACTTCCCATGTATTTGATGGTGTAAAGGTGGCACTGCGTTTAAGTGAACCAGAAGAAAATGAGGAGAACTGGTTGTTGGAAACGGTGCTGATCAGTCCGAATGCCGCAAAACATTGGACTCCTGCTTCATCAAAACTGAAATTGCCGATATTGGATGCACTGCCGAAAAAATGGAGTGCGATAGCTAATGACATTGAAGAGCTGCAAAAACAAATAGTTGATTTAATTCAATTAAATGCTGAAAGTGCGCAGTTTATTCATACACAATTCAATGATCAGGAAGTACGTGAATTTTTACACCTTGAGCTTACTAAGTTACAGGCTTTAGGCTTTGATGTAATTTTACCGGCATGGCTGAAAGAGCTTCGCCAATCGAAAATGCGTGTACGTGTCAGCGCCAATAACCAGTCAGCCCGCAGTGTTGCAGGACTTGATGATATTTTGACATTCAAATGGCAGTTCTCGATGAATGGCGAGGAAATCTCCGCTGAAGCCTTCCAAAAACTCGTTGATGAAAAGCGTGAATTTGTGCGTATTGGAACGGAATGGTTCCGTATTGATGCAGAATGGCTCAATGAAATGCGCGAACTGATGGAACAGGCAAAAGAAGAAAATTGGACAGTACGCGATTTACTATTCCGTGAACTGCCTGAAACGTTAACAGCACCTATAGAAGATGATCTGGATGATGATGCCGAGCGCGATGACCCGTTATTTGCCTTTGAAATGCAGCAATCCTTGGAGACGTATATCGAGCAGCTACAAAATAAAAAAGGGCTGCCGAAAGTAGCGGTACCTGCCAAGCTTCATGCTGAGCTGCGTCCGTACCAGCAGGAAGGCTTTGAATGGCTTGTTTTCATGCGTGACCAGAAATTCGGTGCCTGTCTAGCAGATGATATGGGACTTGGTAAAACTGTTCAGCTAATTACGTATATGCTCCATACCGTTTCAGTCCTGCAAATCGATAAACCGACATTAATTGTGTGCCCGACATCTGTTGTCGGCAACTGGCAAAAGGAACTTGCACGTTTTGCTCCTGACTTGGAAGTTTATACACATTACGGGCCCCGTCGTTTAAAAGGCGATGACTTGACGAGCTATATTGCAACACAGCGTCCGCATGTTATCCTTTCGACATACGGTACAGTCACTCAGGATGCAGATGACTTACAGCTTATCGACTGGGCAACGGTCGCTTTAGATGAAGCGCAGAACATAAAAAATATGCAAACATTGCAATCCCGTGCAATCCGGAAATTAAAAGGCGAGCATCATATTGCATTAACAGGAACACCTGTTGAAAACCGTCTTTCCGAGCTATGGGCCATTTTTGATTTTATCCATAAAGGCTATTTAGGAAGCTTCACAAGATTTACGGAAAACTTTATTACACCAATCGAACGTGAAGAGTCGGAATCCCATAAACGTGTTTTACGTATGAAAATTCGTCCGTTCCTGCTACGCCGTTCAAAGCGCGATCCCGAGCTTCAGCTGAATTTGCCTGACAAACAGGAATCCCTTGAATTTTGTGCTCTTACTCCTGAGCAGGCGGCACATTATGAAGGCTATATTCAGGATACTTTAGCGACTCTTGAAGAGCTCACTGGCTTCGAGAAAAAGGGACGTATTTTAAAAATGCTGAACAAATTAAAACAGCTGTGTAACCACCCTGCCCTGTTTTTAAAAGAACCTTTTGAAGAGGCCAATGCAATGGTTTCCCGTTCTGTCAAACTGAAGCGCATTGTTGAGATGACAAAAGAAATTATCGATAATGGCGAACAATGCTTAATTTTCACACAGTATATCGGAATGGGTAATTTAATTCAGCATTGTTTAACAGAGCTTTATAATGTTGAGGTTCCGTTCTTAACAGGTAGTATGCCGAAAAATCAGCGCGACAATTTAGTCGACCAATTCCAGGCAGGCGAATTCCCTGTATTTTTACTGTCGCTTAAAGCTGGCGGAACAGGTCTTAACTTAACTGCAGCTACACATGTGCTCCATGCCGATCGCTGGTGGAATCCGGCAGTCGAAAATCAGGCGACAGACCGGGCATACCGCATCGGACAAACACAATTTGTGCAGGTGCATAAATTTGTAACGATTGGTACGATCGAAGAAAAAATCGATAAAATGATTGCAATGAAATCAGCCCTATCCGAAGAATTGATTCAATCAAGTAAATGGCTGACTGAACTTGATGATACAGAACTGATGGATTTACTCGTTCTGGATACGGCCAATACAAAATAATTTGAAAAGAGTCTACTTTTACGCCATGAAGTAGACTCTTTTTTATGCTTACTTCACTACTTTATTCAGTTATTATAGGATTGTGAGAAAGAATGATTACTACTGCGCGGTCAGACAGCAGATTTAGGCGTTTCACCTCCTGTAGAATTTTTGTTTTTATTGGAGACGGGAAAGTTTACGGTTGGTGGACGAGTTTGATTTCTTGTTCTGGGAGCACGAAATCTTCGGCAATCGGGGGCGCTGTCTGGAGTTTATCTGCTTCACCAGGGGCTTTTAATGCATAAAACTGCACTTCCTCTGTTTGGACTTCCATCGTGTATACTTTCTGGTTTTCACGATTTACATATGTCCTCGACTGCAGGCGCCCTTTAATACCGACGAGTGAGCCCTTCCCGCAGTATTTTGCCATCAATTCAGCGGTCCTCCCCCATGCGACACATTGCACGAAGTCCGCATCAACCTTCCCTTCACTGTTTTTGAAAGGACGGTTAGTAGCAATGCTAAAGTATGCCAGAACCCTTCCTTCAGATAAGTGCCTGAGCTCCAAATCTTTCGTCGTTCGTCCTACAAGCCCAACATGATTCATTCATTGACCTCCCTTCTTTCGGAAATTAACTAAAGCATAGTCGAACCCTGCTTTTTTGGCAAAACACGAATTTGAGTTTTCCGCGCAAAATATTGCTTCAAAAATACTTTTTCGCCTATAGGGTTTTTCATTCATTTTAATGAGAATGCTGATGTAAATGGACTTGTAGATAATATTACAATTTGCTTAAATTGGCAGTTTCACATTTTTTGTATGTTATACTTTTACATAAGAAAATTGAGGAGGGATTTAGAAGTGAAAACCTTTAAAATGCTTGCTTTTGATTTATTACTAAACGATGAAGTCAAAGAAATTTCTTTAATAGACGGTATTATTATCAATCAGGAAAACAGCCATAAAATGTGGATTTTAGAATTGTTTACAGCAGATACATATTACGATTTCTTTCAAAGCTTTGTTACTTCCGGAGAAGTGCTGGATGCTCGTGCCATCATCTCACTGCCGGACAATGAGCCTGCTCCATTTGCCGTTGTCGTACATTCGATTACAAAAGTAGGCGATAAAATTTCGGTACTTATCAAAGGGCGTTTAAAAGCTCAGCGTAAAAAGTATGCCGAGCTATTATTGGCACAGCTTCTTGAAGATGGCTTGAGAAATGATGAATTACTTGAGGCATTTGACCAAGGGATGCGCAATCGCCCTTCATTACAGAAAAATAATGAAGAGGGCGGTAAGTAGTTTTTTAGTATGTAAATTAATTTGAATGGGGTAATTTGATTTCGCCTTCTTTCTAAAATTATCTTTTTGAGAGCATTTGTCTTTCCTCACCTTGCATCGTATATTCTAGGTGGAGGTGAAGTAATGCAGAAGTCGAAGCATCATCTTTATATAGAAGTATTAGCTAAAAGGATACTGCCTGATGATATGGAAGCTAGTGTAATCCAGCAAGAGTTTCAACGCTTGGAGGCTGGTTTTGCCGGTGAAAACAGATTGAAGCAAGCTCTATCCGATTATTACTTCAAAACTGACCATCATATCTTCTATAATTTTGAATGCATGAATGATAATGGCTTTTCCCATCAGATAGACGCTATTTTAGTGACGCCATTATTTATCGTAATTTTTGAAGTAAAACTGCTGTCCGGTGTTTTATTTTACAAACCCGCACAGCATGAATTTTACCGCATCCACAACGAAAAACGTGAAAACTTCCGTAACCCCCTTGATCAAGTTTACCGCCATCAGCTATTTTTGGAACAATGTTTGCGAAAATGGCAGATCACAATCCCAGTGTATTTTGCTGTTGTAATCGCAAACCAGCACGCTATTTTAGATGAATCATTGGAGAAGTTCCCCATTTTTCACATTAGTGGCGTCCCAAACTTTATTGAAAACCTATATCGTAATACTGCAAATTCGAATGCAAATATGAGTCTGATTGTTGCCAAATTGAATCAACTTTATCAGGTGCTCCCCCCTCGACGTTCTATCAGTTTGAATCGAGTAAGGAAAGGTGCCCTTTGTAGACAGTGTGATTATGAAATTGTTATGAATTATCATTATGGAACTTTTACATGCAAGGTTTGTGGTGCCAAAAGTCGGAATGCCATCTTCGAAACCCTTTATCATTATCGAGTCTTGATGGGTGATAAAATTTCTAACCGACAGTTCCGTGATTTTTTTGGAATCCACAGTTTACAATCTGCTTCTAAAATTTTAGTGCGACTTGGTTTGAAGCGCCATGGTACGAAAAAAGGTACGTATTATATTATTCCTGAAGATATTTCTGAGTGGAAAAGAAAACGCTTGCGATAATTGGCGATTAACGAAATCAAATTGGATATAAAAATTTTATATTGACGATTATCCTACCAGAATTGGCGATTACCCTATCAGAATTGACGAATAACAGCTTAAAAGTGGCGAATATCCCCCCGATCCCAGCACCCCGCCCGTCAACTAAAACAAAAAAACCAGTGCCCACCATAAGTGAACACTGATTTCTTCATTCGACTAGTGATTATCCACTTTGTCTTTATCTTTTCGGTCTGCACGGTCTTCAATGATATCTTCTTGGTTTACTGAAGGAGCGCCTGGTGCTGTTGCGCCATTGTCACCATTCGGACCGCTTGAACCATCCGGGACATTTGAGTCTTGAATCGTGCCCTCATTTACATTCCCGTTGTTGCCATTTTGACCACTTTGGCCGTCTGGATCGACTGTATCTACCGTGTCGTCGATAACGTCACGTGTGTCGTCCATTACATCGTTAACACCGTTTTCGACATCGTTCCCTAGATTGTCATCCCCTGCGTTGTCATTTGTATTACACGCTGAGAGAAATAACAGTGAACCAAGCGAAAGTGCGACAAGTAGTGCTGATTTTCGCATAAAAAATTCCCTCCTTTCCCATATGCAATCATGAGTCAATCACTTCGAGTGATCGTACATATAGTGCCCGGGAAAAGAAGGATCTATCCTAGAAAAAAATAGGGTTTATTTCAATTTATCTTTTAAGAGCTGTTCAACATAAGCAGCTTCGGCTTTACAGTCAAATTTGTAATTTGTACCTAATTGTTTCTGTAATTCCGCAATTTCCTGCTTTTGCTTTTCTGTTGGCTCTTCGCTTAAAATTTTAGCAATGACTTCATCCATTTTCTTAGCAATTTCTTCATGAAATTCAGGACTCAGTAAAATGTCTGCCGGCACTTTATCAATCCAAGCGGCATTTTCTTTAAAATACTTTTGCCAGCTTGCCATATAGTCTTCCATTGAAAATTTTTCTTCATCCCAACCAATGCTTGCTAAATAAGCTTCAAACGACGTCGATATTGATCGTGTAATACTAATTTTTACGCCTGAAGACAGTTGTTTATACATCTATTTTAAAACCTCCTACGTTTAAAGCCAAACTTCGCTCATTGTTTACAGGCAAATGAAAACCCATAAAAGGTGAACACTGGCAATCGTCCCACACCTATCTTATCTCATTGGGAGACTTCTGCTTAAAGAAGTTAAAGATTTCCTTTAACCTTTATATTTTATAACCTTTGAGTTTCAATTGCAAATCGCCTTATTTTGGCTGAACAGGGCCAATTGCAAATAAAATCTCGCACTCACAAACTAGCTCGCCATCTACTGTCGCAGTACCGTGGCCTTTCCCCATTTGTCCGCGCAATTTCAAAAATTCCACTTCAAGCTTCAACTGATCGCCCGGTACGACTTGACGCTTGAAACGGCAACTATCAATCCCTGTTAAAAATACTAGACGTCCTTTATATTCCGGTGCGTTTAATAAGGCAACACCGCCAACTTGCGCAAGTGCCTCGACAATGAGGACACCCGGCATTACTGGATAGCCAGGAAAATGTCCATTAAAGAATTCTTCGTTGATCGATACATTTTTCAATCCAAGTGCGCGCTTTCCTTCTTCGATTTCAAGAATGCGATCAACTAATAGAAATGGATAGCGATGCGGTAATATATTTTGAATTTGCTCTGCGTTTAACATTAAAAAAATCCCCCTTGTTTCCTCTTTAATATTATGTAGATATTCATTTATTTTTATGTATGTTTTGGTAAAGCGCTGCAAATATTGGAGAAAGAGCCTGGAATTTCAGCAGACTGTTGCTCCAATCCAATTTAGTAAACTAAACTTTTTTTGCTTAATCACTGTAAAGGGATTGCTCGGAAATGGCTTCCCGACAATCCCTCTACTCCTTACCATTTATAATATCGAGAAGATGCTGCCATGTTTCCCACTTTAAAACATCGGATGCTGCGCCGTCCCCTAAAACGCTGTAACCAATAACGAGTCCTAAAATTACCGCTACTAAAAATAATAGAATTACGATTATTATTCGTAGCCAGATAGGAATCAGTCGAAGCCGGACCTTACCGACAGGCTGATCTGTCGTCGTTGGCTCCGAAACATTCTTTACGCGTCGTCTCGTCTTTTTGGCTGCAGGCTCTTTTTGCTCCGTCTGTGTTTCGAAATCATTTGTCATAAAACTTCTCCTTAACAATGTCGCACGTTTAGCGAATACCGTTAATTAACCCAAGCATTTGGTCTGCAATTGTAATCGCACGTGTATTAAATTGATATGAACGCTGTGCTTGAATTAAATTTGTCATCTCTTTAGATACATCTACATTCGACATCTCAAGTGCACCTTTTTGAATACCCACTTGACGATTGGCACCTTGCAGATCTGTCAGTACTTGCGCTTGCGTGAAGCCGAGTGCATCCAGATTTTCCGGCAACCCAATATATGTCCCGCCTTGCAGTTTTTCCATTACGTTTGGTTTTTGCAGTTCAGAAATCCCAAGCTGGAACTTTAGCGGTGTACCATTTTCATAGTTTGCCACCAATGAACCATCCGAATCCATCGTAAAGCCTGTTACATTATCCGGGAATGTAATTGGCTGTCCATTTGCATCTGCTACTTGATATCCGTCACTATTCACGAGTGAAAGGATGCCAGGCTCAGTCTGTGTTACATAAAAGCTACCGTTACGCGTGTATGCAGTTCGCACGTCGCCTTCATCATTTTGCATTAACACATTAAAGTATTGGTTCTTTTTTGTTAAGGCAAAGTCTAAATCGCGGTTTGTTTCCTGCAGTGAGCCTTGTGCCTGATTCGATTGGATTAATCCGATCTGTGCACCGGCACCGTAACGAATGCCTACTGGTGTATCACGGACAGTGCGGTCTAATTCGTCATTATTAAATTGCTGATACAGCATTTCCGTAAAATTTGCCTGCTGTGCTTTATAGCCTGTAGTATTGCTATTTGCGATATTTGTACTGATTGTGTCCAACTGATGCTGTATTTGAGATAATGTATTCGTCGCACTTACCATTGTACGTAACATTTCCCGCACCTCCTTAATTATACAAAAATTCGACAGTTAATGAAAATAATCGCTATTCCTTATTAATTAACTCGTCCAATTTCATTAACTGCTTTTTCCATACTCTTATCGTATGCCTGCAGTACTTTTTGATTTGCTTCAAATGCGCGGTATGCCGTTAACAGATCTGTCATTGCTTTAGAGGCATCTACGTTGGAGCCTTCTAAATATTGCTGCTGCATCGAAAACTGGACATTTTCCTGTCCATAGGCTGACGGTAGATCGGCGCCATCCAATGTATTAAACAATCCATTATCGCGCTTCACAAGTACGTCCGGGTTTTCAGAAAATGCGACACCTAATGTTCCGACCTGTACATCATTTTCGTCAAAAATCGCCCCGTCTGAACTGATGCGAATATTGTCGTTATCAAATTGCAGACGTTCACCGTTCGCGTCCAATACGAATAGTCCTTGAGGGTTTACCAAGTTCCCCTGCCCGTCCAGCGTGAAATTCCCGTTACGTGTATAGCTTTCTGTTCCGGATTCATTTTCTAAGCGGAAGAAAATTTGCCCTGAATTTCCCGATGTTTCGTCAATTGGCATCGAACTGTTGATCAGTGCGATATCTGTATTTAAACCAGTTGAATAAATCTGACCCTGTGCTTGGTTTGGCATCGTTTCCTGTAAATAAACACCTGCATTCACCGCGCCAACCGGATTAAGATTTTTTAATGTAAATCCGTTTTCAGTCGGAATTGTTGTCGAATTTACTGCCGACATCAACATATCCGGAAAAGAACGGATTGTCGTTTGGTCTGATTTAAAACCTGGTGTATTGGCATTGGCCATATTATTCGTTAAAATTTCGGTTTTGCGTTGTTGTGCAACCATTCCTGTAGCTACTGTATAAAAACCTTTAAACACTCAATTCACCTCTAATTATGCTGTATTTATCATTTATCGACCAAAAACTGATAATTATAAGTAATATAATTTATTTATTTACCGCGCGATCGATATTGTCCAGCATAATTCCAGTTCCAACTGCCACACAGTCCATTGGGTTTTCTGCAACAAATACAGGTACTTTCAGCTCTTCGATTAACAGCTGATCGATGCCATGAAGTAATGCGCCGCCGCCTGTTAAAATAACGCCCCGATCGATAATGTCGGCCGATAATTCAGGTGGTGTTTTTTCCAGGACATCTTTTGCTGCCTGTACAATCATACTAACCGATTCACGCAATGCATGCTCAATCTCTTCTGAATTGATTTCAATTGTTCTCGGTAAGCCCGTAACCATATCACGACCGCGGATTTCCATCTCATCATCGCGTCCTCCTGGGAATACTGTACCGATTGTCGTTTTAATGTTTTCTGCTGTACGTTCGCCGATCAACAGCTTGTATTCTTTCTTTATGTATTGCAATATATCATTATCGAATACATCTCCGGCAACTTTAATCGATTCGCTCGTTACGATATCACCCATCGATAATACTGCTACATCCGTTGTACCTCCACCGATATCAACGACCATATTACCGCTTGGCTGGAAAATATCCATACCTGCGCCGATTGCTGCCACTTTTGGCTCTTCTTCTAAATAGACTTTTTTACCGCCTGATTTTTCAGCTGCTTCACGAATTGCTTTTTGCTCAACCGAAGTAATATTTGTCGGACAGCAGATTAAAATACGCGGCTTTGATAAGAAACCTTTAACGTCCAATTTATTGATAAAATGTTTTAACATCGCTTCTGTTACATCGAAATCTGCAATTACACCATCTTTTAATGGACGAATTGCGATAATATTACCCGGTGTACGTCCCACCATTTGACGTGCCTCTTCACCGACTGCCAGTACTTTATTTGTCTTTTTATCGATCGCTACTACAGAAGGCTCATTCAGAACAATTCCTTTGCCCTTTAAATGAATCAGCACATTTGCAGTACCTAAATCAATCCCAATATCTTTAGAAAACATGTTTCTTTATTCTCCTTCCGCCCATTTGAACATGCATACGATTCTATATATGTCTATCTTAGTTATTTTATCATATACAGTGTTGAATTACATCAATATTGTGGGAAGGATTTTCCTTTATAATGGTTTAAAATGGTAAAAATATAAAGTGAAAAGCACTAAAAAAAGCATTTAGTTGTTATAAAAACAGACTAAATGCTTTTTTCTTGTTGCTTTGTAATCCACTTTTTACGTGTTGCTTCACCACCGCGTAAATGGCGAATCGATTTGTTATAGGTTAAAACTTGTTGTACTTGTAGCGCAAGTGGTTCATTCACTTGTTTTAGCCGCTCTGTCAAATCTTTGTGTACAGTACTTTTAGAGAATCCCGTCATTTTCGCGAGTGCACGCACGGTTTCACCTGTCTCTACCAACAGTTCACCCAAACGAACGCAGCGTTGCCGAATATGTTCGTGCACGTCCTCTCCCTCTCTACGTCTAATCTAAAGAGCCTTGCTTCTTAATATTTCACCTTATGTGAGTAGGCTCTTAATTATTCGAAGTAGATTGCAGGATTCGTTGTTAACTTACTAAAAATATATCCGAATTCATCCATTTCGCTAAATAATCAAAAGGATAAATATTTGTTCGGATCCACCAGTACACCATCTTCCATTACTTCAAAGTGTAAATGAACGCCAATGTTTGGATTCCATTCATTTTCTTGTGAAGTAGCTAGCTGATCGCCTTGTGTAACTTGATCACCTTGTTTTACAAGAATATCTGCCACGGAGTTATAACGTGTTTGCATACCATTTGGATGTGTAATTGTAATGCTGTTACCTGTAAATGCATCCATTTTTACTTCTGTCACTTCACCACTCATTGCAGCAACAACTTCAAAAGGCTCGCTGTTAATTGCGATAGAGACGCCTGTAGATGTCGTGAACACTTGATTAAATACAAGCAATGAGTTTTCTCGTGTCGCTTCATCTTTTGATACGTCATAAAAATCCTGTAAAATCGTTACTTCATTTAAGTATTCTTCTTTGAATGGATACTTCAAAGATTCCGTAACAGTCGCTGTTGTTGGAACAATCGACTGATCGGCCGGTGCAGAAACTTCTTCCATCAATTCCTGCTCGTTCTGACTTTCGTACAATGCATTAAAACTAAAAATAACTGCCACAATCATTACTGCCATACCACCGTATACAGCCGGCCAAAACCACCGTCTTTGCATAACTGGTTTCTGAGAAGGCTTTTGTTTAACTTCTCTCATATTCATCACCTCAAATGGAAGTGTGTACAAGAAATTGGAAAGTTAAACATTATTTTTTACAATAATTTATCGATTTTATTGTTGTCGATGGATAGTAATGAGAAAGGATATCTTCCGCCGTTATTCCCCCCTGTGCCATCGTATTTGCGCCGTGCTGGCTCATACCTACTCCATGCCCGTATCCATAAGTTTTAATCGTTATACCGGTTGCTGACGGTTCCCATGTGAAATTCGTTGAGCGCAAGTTTAAAAGTGTGCGCAGTTCTCTGCCAGACCATGTTTTTTTATTAATTGTAATTTGCTCGATGCGGTTTGTGTCATTTCGCTGCAGCTTTGCGTTTTGAAGCTGAGCCTTCGAGAAATTCTGTTTAAGTTTTTTATTGATCTCTTCAAATGTATAGGTAGTCTGTTCTTGGTTTAATTGTTCAGGCGAAGTGGTTGCTGTTAAGTAGGGAATCGGATTTCCGCTGTAGTTTTCCGCGGACTCGGTATATTGAAAGGATGATGCATGAAACATGGCTGTAATCAGTTCATCATTGTAGGTAAGAATTTGGTTGGCGGTTTGTTTGACGGCCTCTGTTATTTTTTCTTCATTTTCGGCAAAGGTAGTTTTCCATTTTTCTTCTCGTAATTGCTGATCATTGTAAACTTGATGGGCTGTCGTTGTGAGAATCGGCTTTTTTCCGTAATTGGTCTGCTTCAATACATAAGTTCGGGAGGCAATCGCCTGAGCTTTTAAAGCTTCCATATGGAAACTTGCCGGCATTTCCCCTGCAATTACACCAATTAAATAATCTTCAATTGGAACATCAGTATTATTCACTTTAATAAATAAAGGACAAGAAGTAGATTCAGTTTGTTCAATAATGGAGTTTTGTTTTTTAGATTTTAAAGTGAATGGGACTAAAAACAATAGGACGCCAATGATAAAGAAAATGATAATTTTTTTCATGAGACAGTATATGAACACACAGGAAGAATATGAGTTCAATTCGGAGAGAGAATTTCTATTTTTTGCGGAGCCGAATTTGGAAGTAGTTCTACAGTGTGAGATATAAAAGGACTCTACTTTTGAATGGGGTTATTCTACTTTACTAGCTGTGGGTTCTACTTTTGAGGTGGATTGTTCTCCATTACTTGCGGAACTTTCTACTTATAGAGTGCTTCGTTCTCCTTTTGCAGCGCTATGTTCCACTTTCTCCATGGATCATTCTACATTATCGTCCGATTGTAATCCCCAAAAACAAAAAAGCACTCAGAAAGCGTAAATCTCACTTTCTGAATACTTTATATGTTTATATGAATCTAGTTTTTAAACTGTCACAACGATTTCTTGTAATACTTCTTCTTCTAAGTCGATGCGTTCAATCATTGCACCTAAAGAAGCTAGTTTTTTGTGGAAATCAACATAACCGCGGTCTAAATGGTGTAACTTTGTAACACGTGTTACGCCTTCAGATACTAGGCCAGTTAAGATCAGTGCAGCTGCTGCACGTAAATCTGTTGCTGATACTTCGGCACCTTGAAGTTTTTTGCCGCCTTCAATGAATACAGAACGCCCTTCGATCTTTGCATCAGCATTCATGCGACGGAATTCTTCAACATGCATGAAACGGTTTTCGAAAACTGTTTCTGTGATGATACTTGTTCCGTTTGCCGTTAACATTAATGCCATCATTTGTGATTGCATATCTGTCGGGAAACCTGGGTGTGGCATCGTTTTAATATCAACCGCTTTTAACGGGTCATTTGCGCGCACACGGATACCTTCATCTTCTTCGATAACTTCTACGCCCATTTCACGCATTTTTGCAGTTAGTGCTGTCATATGCTCTGGTACGGCGTTTTCGATTAAAACATCTCCACGAGTAATCGCTGCCGCTACCATAAATGTTCCGGCTTCAATACGGTCTGGAATAATATAATGTTCGCAACCTTTTAATTCTTTAACGCCTTCGATACGGATCGTATCAGTACCGGCACCAATTACACGGCCGCCCATAGCGTTAATAAAGTTTGCCAAATCAACTATTTCAGGCTCTTTCGCTGCATTTTCAATAATCGTCGTCCCTTTTGCTAAAGATGCTGCTGTCATAATGTTTTCAGTAGCCCCAACACTTGGGAAGTCTAAATAGATTTCTGCGCCTTTTAGTTCACCTTTTACTTTAGCTTCGACATAACCATGTCCAAAGGAAATCTCTGCACCCATAGCTTCGAAGCCTTTTAAATGAAGTTCGATTGGACGAGATCCAATTGCACAGCCGCCTGGTAATGCTACGCGTGCATAGCCATTACGTGCCAATAATGAACCCATTACTAAAATGGAAGCACGCATTTTACTTACAAACTCAAATTGAGCTTCACTAGATAGCTTCATAGAGGCATCAATCATCATTTCGTTTTTCTCGACATCGTATTCGACAATCGCGTTTAAACTTTTTAACACTTCACCAATCGTACCCACATCTGCTAAGTTTGGTACATCTTTAATCATATTTTTATCTTTAGAAGCTAATAGAGAAGCAGCCAAAATCGGTAATACAGCATTTTTTGCGCCTTCAACGCGTACTGTGCCTTTTAGTGTCTGACCTCCAGTAACAATAATTCTCTCCACAATTCGTCCCTCCGAATTCAATTCTCATATAATAAAGGAATAAGTTCAATTAAACTTAAATTATTTTAAACTTCATTTGACTCAATTTACACACAAAAATATACTACATTTATTAGGGCGGCAATTCAAGCACCCAAATTACTATTTTAAGCTAATTTGTTTAAAAAGGCTATTAAATTATAATACGCAGCGTAACTATTTAGTGTGAATAGACAAATTTTCACATAAAAGTATCTTCCTTTAATAACTACCCAAAACATGTAACTTTGCAAACCTGTAATATTTCCTAGGAAATTTTTATTTCTTGTAGTGGAAAACAAACATTTATTCCCCTTTACAAGAAATAAAACCGCAGCTATTTCCTGTACTAACTAAAAATATAGGGAATCGTTTGCGACCATCTTAAAAAGTTTAAAAAGAAATCCGCTACAATTGAACCAATAACAATACTCGTCAAAATATAAAAGAGCTGAATTTGAAAAGTTTTCCCTTTTTTAAATAATTGTTCGATTCTTAGTCCTTGTAATGCATAAAGGGCAATTCCTATAAATATAATATATGCTAATACATTAACGATTGCTTGTTGGCCAGCCTCGACATATAAATCCATTTTCCCCGCTCCTTTTAAACACCTTACCTCAAATATTGGCGATTTGTGTTTCAGCCAGTTTAACTTCCTGTGTTTTTTTCATGACTATAAAAAAAGCAGGCAGAAAGAATCTGCCCGCTTGTTAAACATTAGATATTACCCTCATGAACATTGATACGATTCATCGCACGTTTTAAAGATAATTCCGCGCGTTGGAAATCGATGTCATCTTGTTTCTTTTGAAGGCGACCTTCAGCACGAGCTAAAGCTTCTTTAGCACGGGCAACATCGATCGAAGAAGCAACTTCTGCAGAAGGAGCTAAAATCGAGATTTTTTCAGGGCGAACTTCAATGAAACCACCGCTAACCGCTGCGACATCTGTAGTGCCGTCTGCTTTTTTAAGCTTCACAGAACCAATTGTAAGTGGAGCAACCATAGGAATATGGCCAGCTAAGACACCAATTTCACCTGAAGTCGTTTTAGCGATTACCATCGTTACTTCTGAATCGTATACTGAGCCGTCGGGAGTGACAATATTGACTGTAACTGTCTTCATATTTTTTCCTCCTCGTCAGCTAATTAGACTTGTACGCCCATTTCTTTAGCTTTCGCTACTACTTCATCAATAGAACCTACTAGACGGAAAGCATCTTCTGGTAAGTGATCCCATTTGCCATCAAGGATTTCCTTGAATGAACGAACAGTTTCTTTAACAGGTACATAAGAACCTTTTTGACCAGTGAATTGCTCCGCTACGTGGAAGTTTTGAGATAAGAAGAACTGGATACGACGAGCACGTTCTACAGTTTGTTTATCTTCATCAGATAACTCATCCATACCTAAGATAGCAATGATATCTTGTAACTCACGGTAACGTTGGATTGTACGTTGAACACCAGTTGCGATTGCATAGTGTTCTGGTCCAACGATTTCTGGTGATAATGCACGAGAAGTCGAAGCTAGTGGGTCTACCGCTGGATAGATACCCATCTCAGATAATTTACGCTCAAGGTTAGTTGTTGCATCTAAGTGGGCGAAAGTTGTAGCCGGAGCCGGGTCAGTATAGTCATCGGCTGGTACATAAATCGCTTGGATCGAAGTTACAGAACCTTTTGTAGTAGATGTGATACGTTCTTGTAATTTACCCATTTCTGTAGCAAGTGTTGGTTGGTAACCTACCGCTGAAGGCATACGACCTAATAGGGCAGAAACCTCAGAACCTGCTTGTGTGAAACGGAAAATGTTGTCGATGAATAAAAGTACGTCTGCACCTTGCTCATCACGGAAAAACTCAGCCATTGTTAAACCAGTTAAAGCTACGCGCATACGTGCTCCAGGTGGCTCATTCATTTGACCGAATACCATCGCAGTTTGTTTGATTACGCCTGAATCTGTCATTTCGAAGAATAAGTCGTTACCCTCACGAGTACGCTCACCTACACCCGCGAATACAGAAATACCTGCGTGCTCTTGTGCGATGTTGTTGATTAATTCTTGGATTAATACTGTTTTACCTACACCGGCACCACCGAATAGACCGATTTTACCACCTTTGATGTATGGTGCTAATAAGTCTACTACTTTGATACCTGTTTCAAGGATTTCTACAGTAGTTGATAATTGATCGAATGTTGGAGCTTCGCGGTGAATAGAATCACGACGAACATCAGCAGGAATTTCTTCACCTAAGTCGATAACTTCACCAAGTACGTTAAATACGCGACCTAATGTAGCTTCACCAACTGGTACTGAGATTGGTGCTCCTGAGTTTGTTACTTCTGCTCCACGTTGTAAACCATCAGTAGATGACATGGCAATTGTACGAACAGAATCGTCACCTAAGTGAAGCGCTACTTCTAATGCAAGAGTAGTCGGTGCTTCGTTAGGACGTTCAATTGTAACTGTTAATGCGTTATAAATGTCTGGTAATTGACCATTAGCAAACTTTACGTCTACTACTGGACCCATTACTTGAAGAACGTGTCCTTTGTTCATTACTTTGTACCCTCCTATCGTATTCTTATACGACGTTGATGAGCGCGCCTATTCTAAGGCTGCAGCTCCACCAACGATTTCTGTAATTTCTTGTGTAATCGCCGCTTGACGTGCACGGTTGTATTGTAGAGAAAGGTCTGCAATAAGATCGTTTGCATTGTCTGTAGCGTTTTTCATTGCTGTCATACGCGCTGAATGTTCACTCGCTTTTCCGTCTAATAAAGCGCCGTAAATTAAGCTTTCCGCATATTGTGGAAGTAATACTTCTAAAATCGCTTCGCCTGATGGCTCAAACTCATAAGAAGCATTGCTTGAAGAAGGTGCAATATCAGTTAAAGGAAGAACTTTTTTCACAGTCACTTCGTTTTGAATTGCAGATACGAAGTGATTGTAGTACATATAAAGTTCATCATACGTACCATCAATGAACATACCAACAGCATTACGAGCGATTTCTTTAATATCGGCAAATGATGGTTGGTCAGGTAGAGCAACGACATCTGCGATAACATTGTGTCCACGCTTTACAAAGTAATCACGAACAACACGACCTACTACTAAAACAACGTACTCATCTTTCGACTTGTGACGTTTATCAATAGTGCTTTGTACTTCACGTAAGATGCTTGAGTTGTAAGCACCTGCTAAACCACGGTCAGAACCGATGACTAAGTAAGCTGTTTTCTTAACAGGGCGAGTAGTTAACATTGGATGTCCGCTGTCTTTTGTACCTGTTGCGATTGCGCCTACTACGTCCTGGATTTTTTCCATGTATGGAACGTAAGACTTAGCATTTTGCTCTGCACGACGTAACTTTGAAGAAGAAACCATCTGCATCGCTTTCGTAATTTGTTTCGTTGACTTTGTAGAGTTAATACGACCTTTAATTTCGCGTAAGTTTACCACTGGTATTTCACCACCTTTAGATTTTTATCAAGCTCTTATTAAAAAAGAGTTGTCCAGTTTTTCACGCTACAGTAATGTGCGTGAAAAACCGTTCAATTCTTACTCAGATTTAGCGAAAGTCTTTTTGAACGCATTAATTGCTTCAACATACTCTGCGTCTGGAGCAAGTTCTTTAGTTGTACGAACATGATCTAAAACATTTGTGTGGTTTGTATCTAACCAGCTTAAGAATTCGTTTTCGAAACGAACGATGTCTTGTACTGGAATATCATCTAAGTGACCTTTAGTTAATGCATAAAGGATCGCAACTTGTTTTTCAACTTTAAGTGGTTTGTTTAAGTCTTGTTTTAAAACTTCAACAGTACGTTTACCACGCTCTAATTTAGCAAGTGTGATTGCGTCTAAGTCAGAACCGAACTGAGCGAATGACTCTAACTCACGGAATGCTGCTAAGTCAAGACGTAATGTACCAGCTACTTTTTTCATCGCTTTGATTTGAGCAGAACCACCTACACGTGATACTGATAAACCGGCGTTGATCGCTGGACGTACACCAGAGTTGAATAAGTCAGATTGTAAGAAGATTTGACCATCTGTGATTGAGATTACGTTTGTTGGGATATATGCAGAGATATCGCCCGCTTGCGTTTCTACGAATGGAAGCGCTGTAATCGAACCGTTTTTGTATGTTTCGTTTAACTTCGCAGCACGCTCAAGTAGACGGCTGTGTAAGTAGAATACGTCACCAGGGTAAGCTTCACGACCTGGAGGACGGCGTAGAAGAAGTGAAAGTTCACGGTATGCTGATGCTTGTTTAGTTAAGTCATCATACACGATTAATACGTGCTTACCATCTAACATGAATTCTTCTGCCATAGATACACCTGCGAAAGGAGCAAGGTATAGTAATGGAGCTGGTTGTGATGCAGAAGCAGTTACAACGATTGTGTAATCTAAAGCACCGTGTTTACGTAAAGTTTCAACTACGTTACGTACAGTTGATTCTTTTTGACCAATTGCAACGTAGATACAGATCATATCTTCGCCTTGTTGGTTTAAGATAGTATCGATCGCTACAGATGTTTTACCAACTTGACGGTCACCGATGATTAACTCACGTTGACCACGACCGATTGGTACTAAAGCGTCGATCGCTTTGATACCTGTTTGTAATGGCTCATGTACTGATTTACGTGCCATTACACCGAAAGCTGGACTTTCGATTGGACGAGATTTTGTTGTGTTGATTGGACCTAATCCATCCACTGGCATACCAAGTGGGTTTACAACACGGCCAATTAGTTCTTCACCAACTGGTACTTCCATAATACGACCTGTACGACGAACCTCATCGCCTTCTTTGATGCCTAGGTAGTCTCCTAAAATTACGATACCAACGTTACCTTCTTCTAGGTTTTGTGCCATACCCATAACACCGTTTGAGAACTCTAAAAGCTCTCCAGCCATGGCGTTGTCGAGGCCATGAGCACGAGCGATACCGTCACCAACAGTGATAACTGTACCTACTTCGCTTACTTTTAATTCCGATTGATAACCTTCAATCTGCTGTTTAATCAGACTGCTGATTTCTTCAGCTTTGATGCCCATGTATGTTCACCTCTCACATTTCTTAAGATTTAGCCAACTAATACTCGTTTTAAGTCCTCTAGCTTAGACGCTACAGTGCTGTCGAAAATGTAGTTGCCGATTTGAACGCGTACGCCACCAATTAATGACGCATCGATAATGTTTGTAATGTTAAGTTGCCCTTTGCCGACTAACTTGCCGAAAGCAGCAGAAATTTCTGCACGTTCGCCATCAGTTAATTCACGCGTAGAGTATACTTTAGCATCTGCAGTGCCTTGAGCGGCAGCTGATAATGCTTGATACTGGTCTGCAACAGCTGTTAATTCGTTAAGACGTTTCTTTTCGATTAGGAATTGAACCATATTAACAACGATTGGCTGTGCACCCGTTAAAATTTGAGCGATAAGCTCTTTCTTACGGTCAGTAGAGATTTTCGGAGCAGTAAGTAATGCCATAAACTCTTCGTTTGTAGTTACTACTGTTTTGATCTCACGTAAATCTGCACCTACTTCAGCAAGAAGGTTTTTGCTTAATGCTAATTCGTAAATTGCTTGAGCATAGCGATTTGCTACAGTCGATTGACTCATTTCGCTTCGCCTGCCTTCGCAATCGTTTCTTTAATTAGTGCGCTATTGTCTGCTTCAGAAATTTCTTTCCCAAGAACTTTAGACGCAGCAAGTACTGATAATGAAACTACTTCTTCACGTACAGCAGCGATTGCTTTTTCTCTTTCTGCTTCGATATCACGAACAGCAGATTCTTTTAGACGGTTCGCTTCAGCGCGTGCAGTTACCACGATTTCTTCGCGAGTTGCTTCGCCTTGCTTTTTAGCGTTCTCAATAATTGATTGCGCCTCAGTGCGAGCTTCTTTAAGAAGGCTCTTTTGTTCTTCTAATAGTGCTTGTGTTTCTTTTTTAGCTTTTTCAGCTGCATCGATACCGCTTGCAACTAACTCTTCACGCTCGCGCATGATACCCATTAAAGGACCCCAAGCGAACTTTTTAAGAAGTGCCATTAAACCTAAGAAAATCACTAACGTCGCAATAGCATCACCTAAGTTAATGCCAGTAGCGCCTGCACCTAGTACAAGATAGTCTAAAAACACGATTGTTTCACTCCCTTCAAGAGCTTGAATAAAATCTATATTTTGTCATACTTTTTGTTCGTATTTAATATTAAATAAAATAGGGTATATCTTATTTACACAAAACGAATGGCGAAGGGTTTCAAATGAAGTCTACTTCGCCACTGGATTTTAATAATCTTTTTATGAAGACTATTGGTTCATTACGATGAATGCGATTACTACTGCGATGATCGGTAATGCTTCTACTAATGCAACCCCGATGAACATTGTAGTTTGAAGTGCGCCACGTGCTTCTGGTTGACGAGCGATACCTTCTACTGTTTTTGAAACGATTAAACCGTTACCAATACCTGCACCTAGTGCTGCTAAACCGATTGCGATTGCTGCTGCTAATAAACCTACTGAACCTACCATTTGATAATATCCTCCTTGGATGTTGTAATTTTTTTTGGTTCAAATTACCGCACTACATTGAATGCGGGAACTTATAATTAATGGTCTGTACTCACTTTGTGAGCCATGTATACCATCGTTAACATTGTGAAAATGAAAGCTTGGATAAATCCGATGAAAATCGAGAATCCCATCCACGCCATCATTGGTACGATTGCACCGAAGAAACCAAACGCACTTGAAACTGCTAAACCAGTTAGTAACGTTAGTAAAATCTCGCCGGCATAAATGTTACCGTAAAGACGTAGACCTAGAGTTAACGTATTCGCAAACTCTTCAATAACTTTTAACGGGAACATAAACGACATTGGTTGGAAGAATGTTTTAGCATAACCGCCAGTACCTTGCATTTTTACGCCGTAATACTGTGTTAAAACTAGAACCATCGAAGCTAATGTCATTGTAACAACTGGATCGGCTGTTGGTGATTTCCACCATAAATCATGGCCGTACAGAATACCACCCATTGGTAAACCAAGTAAGTTGGACACTGCAATGAACATAATTAATGTAATCCCTAGAATGTGGAAGCGCCCACCAGTTTTCCAGTCCATGTTACTCTTAATAATATTTTTCACGAAATCCATAACCCATTCCATGAAGTTCTGCATACCAGTCGGTTTTAACGCAAGTGTACGTGTTGATACAAACGCGATAATAAATACGATGACTGCAGCTACTAAGAGAGTTAGTACTGTAGATAAGTTGAAAGTAAGCGTCATAAAGCCTAAATCCAAATCTAGCTCTGGAGCTGTATGATCCATTTTTGCATTCACCTCTCTTTCAAATGCACCTTAGTGGCTTTTTATATGATGTACTACTCTTTCTACTACTAAAAAGATGTACGGAATCATCAGCCCAATGACCGTGCTTATTAAGTGAAAATATTGTGGCAACGATATTGCGATTGCGACTGCGGCAACACCTGATCCAAAGCGAAGCGCTGTACCGATAGATGCTACTTTTGTCCCTTCACTAATGGAACGGTCAAATTTTTCCATACGTCGAAGTAAAATCCAAAAATTATACGTACCAAAGAACGCACCTAGGGCTATACCAGCAAATATAGAATCATATGGCGAAAATCCCCAGCCTAACGTACAAACAGCAAGCAAAAAAAAGAACGCTTTCTTCTGCATTGCAAAAACGTGATGCAAATTTAGCATTGGCAGTTAATCTCCTGAAACTTTTTTCGAGTAAAGAAAGTGTTCATCGACCATTAAATGAATTTAAAACGTAGTAAATGCACTACAAAATTAGAGGCCGTTACAAGTAGTAAATAATTCCACTTCAGGAAAATCCTATTGTGAACATTCATTTCATACTTCTAAGTGTCTCTTAATCTTCACGGACTTCATCCAGGCGCATAGAACGTTGCAAATTGACGAGTTTCGTTTCAACTGTCAATCTAGTAGAAACTTGATATAACAAGCGTTTCAACGTCTTTTGACTAGGCGAAACTCTTATCATTCTTACCCTTTGTAAGCATACAATAGGGGGTTTTTGATGTCAATTAGTAATGGTGAAAAACTTCACATAGATACATTCCTTGTCAAATTGTTGACAAATTTGTGTATAGTTATGCATAAATATTTTTTGCATTTTTTCACTAACGCTAAAATTCGCTATTTCATGCGTTTTTTCCGTGTCGATACATTTTTTGTATCCAAGAAAAAATTTTTCGGCAATAATGTCGAATTTAATACTTGACAACAGGAGTAAAATGCTATCTCCTGTTGTCAATTTCATTTTAAAGTAAATTTCAGTAAGAATTTGGATTATCGAGTCTCTGCTTTTTCGATAATTTCATCCACTAACTGCTTTTGAGCAAATTGCATTAATGCTTCCACAATACGTTCGGAAGCAAATCCATCTCCATAAGGATTCGATGCATGTGCCATTGCTTCATAAGCTTCGTCATTGACTAATAATTCTTTAGCCATTTTGTAAATTACTTCTTCATCTGTTCCCGCAAGTTTCAGTGTACCTGCCGCAATCCCTTCAGGACGCTCTGTTGTATCACGTAAAACCAGTACCGGCTTCCCTAATGATGGCGCTTCTTCTTGAACACCGCCGGAATCTGTTAAAATCATGTAAGAACGGGCAGCGAAATTATGGAAATCAAAAACTTCCAATGGTTCAATTAAATGAACACGCGGATTGTCCCCTAAAATTTCATTGGCAACTTCACGTACTGCAGGATTCATGTGTACAGGGTAAACTACTTGAACATCCTCGTGCTCATTAAGTAGACGCATAATTGCACGGAACATATTACGCATTGGTTCACCTAGATTTTCACGACGATGTGCCGTTAATAAAATCATGCGGTCGGAACCGATTTTTTCAATAACCGGATGTGTGTAATGGTCACTTACTGTTGTTTTTAATGCATCAATTGCCGTATTACCCGTTACGAAAATTGCTTCTGCCGGTTTGTTTTCCTTTAACAGATTGGCACGAGACTGTTCAGTTGGCGCAAAATGCAGGTCTGCCATTACACCTGTTAACTGACGGTTCATCTCTTCAGGATAAGGTGAATATTTTTGACCTGTACGAAGTCCTGCTTCAACATGGCCAATTGCAATTTGATTGTAGAAAGCAGCCAGACTACCAACAAACGTTGTCGCCGTATCACCATGTACTAACACGATATCAGGCTTCGCTTCCTTCATTACTCGATCTAGCCCTAAAAGTGCATTCGTCGCAACATCTACCAGTGTTTGACGGTCTTTCATAATATTTAAATCATAGTCCGGTGTAATTTCAAAAGTTTCCAGCACTTGGTCAAGCATTTGACGGTGCTGGGCCGTTACAGTAACAATCGATTCGATTTGTTCCGGATGTTTTTCCAATTCCAGCACAAGAGGTGCCATTTTAATTGCTTCCGGACGTGTTCCAAAAATCGTCATAACTTTAAACTTCTTCGTCATTATTCTTCTCCTTGTCTAATCTATAATTAATTTTAACTTCAAATGTTTAGTATACTTGCCGCATTAATAGAAAACGCCCGCAACTGCTTACGGACGTCTCGTTTATTTATTATTTTGTTCCGAATAAACGATCCCCGGCATCACCTAAGCCTGGTACGATATAGCCATGATCATTTAATTTTTCATCTAGAGATGCGATGTAAATATCTACGTCTGAGTGATTTTTTTGAATTTCTTCCACACCTTCTGGAGCTGCGATCAGACACATAAACTTAATGCTTTTAGCACCGCGCTTTTTCAGTGAATTAATCGCTTCTACAGCTGAACCACCCGTTGCTAGCATCGGGTCAACAATAATGAAGTCACGTTCTTCAACATCTGCTGGAAGTTTTGCATAATATTCTACTGGCTTTAATGTTTCCGGATCACGGTAAAGACCAATATGACCTACTTTTGCAGCAGGAATTAATTTTAATACGCCATCTACCATTCCGATACCCGCACGTAAAATTGGGACAATCGCCATTTTCTTCCCTGATAATACTTTTGCCTTCGCCTTTGTAACAGGTGTTTCCACTTCGATTTCTTCCAGTGGTAAATCACGAGTAATTTCAAAAGCCATTAATGTTGCGACTTCGTCAACTAACTCCCGGAATTCTTTTGTCCCTGTTTCTTTATCTCGAATATAAGTTAACTTATGTTGGATTAATGGGTGGTCAAATACGTATACTTTACTCACGTTGACATCTCCTAACTGTTGTTTATCTAACACAGTATAACAGAAAATAAAGTTAACGAAAACTATGACAAGAATGTTTTAAAAATTGCCCTTTTTATAATACAAAAATAGTACAAATATTATCTTTAAGTAGCATTCTCCTGTAATTGCTTATCTATTCGTTATTTCTTCTTATTAAAAAGCCCTCTATCTACAATATTGTAAATAGAGGGCTTAAACTCAATTATGCGTATAAAGGATATTTTGCTGTAAGAGCTTCAACACGTTTACGTGCTTCCTCTTTTACTGCTGCATCTTCATGGTTTTTAAGGACTGAAGCGATAATTTTACCTACTTCGATTACATCCTCTTCTTTGAAACCGCGAGATGTAACAGCTGCTGTACCTACACGGATACCAGATGTAACGAATGGTGATTCTGTATCGAATGGAATTGTGTTTTTGTTTGTAGTAATCGCCACTTCATCCAATACATGCTCTGCTACTTTACCTGTTAAACCTAAAGATTTTACATTTAATAGAAGCAAGTGGTTATCCGTACCGCCTGATACGATCTCAACACCTTCATCCATTAAAGATTTTGCAAGTGCCGCTGCATTTGCTTTAATTTGTTTTGCGTAATCTTTAAATTCCGGTTGTAATGCTTCACCGAACGATACTGCTTTTGCAGCGATGACATGCATTAATGGGCCGCCTTGAATACCAGGGAATACTGATTTATTTAATTCTTTTTCCCATTTTTCATCATTTGTTAAAATCATACCGCCACGAGGACCGCGTAACGTTTTATGAGTTGTTGTCGTTACGAAATCTGCATATGGTACTGGATTTTGGTGCTCGCCCGCTGCTACTAAGCCGGCAATATGCGCCATATCAACCATGAAATATGCGCCAACTTCATCCGCGATTTCACGGAACTTAGCAAAGTCGATTGCACGAGGATAAGCTGATGCACCAGCAACGATCAATTTTGGCTTAGATTCCAATGCTTTTTGACGAACATCTTCATAATCTATTAAGTTTGTATCTTCAGTTACACCGTATTCTACGAAATTATAAAGAATACCTGAGAAGTTTACTGGTGATCCATGTGTTAAGTGACCACCGTGTGATAAGTTCATACCAAGTACTGTATCACCTGGTTTTAAGATTGTATGGTAAACCGCCATGTTCGCTTGCGCACCTGAGTGTGGCTGTACGTTAACATATGCTGCACCGAATAATTCTTTTGCACGGTCACGCGCGATATTTTCCACTACGTCCACATGCTCACAACCGCCATAGTAGCGTTTGCCAGGATAACCTTCTGCATATTTATTTGTTAAATATGAACCTTGTGCTTCCATAACGGCTTCCGATACGAAGTTTTCTGATGCAATTAGTTCGATGTTTGTGTTTTGACGTTTTTTCTCCAATAAAATTGCGTCTAAAATTGCTTTGTCTTGTCCTGCTAATTTTTCAAATGCCATTTTCAAATCCCCCTAAATGTACTTCCGAATCGCTCGGAGTTTCCAAGTAAATGATATATGTAACGTTAAGGTGTTACGGTATATTGCGCACGTTCTCCACCGATAAGTTTCGGACGTGTTGTCGCTAACGTAATAACTGCATTGCCTAGTTGCTTAACAGATGTTCGTAAAGGTACCGCGACTGCTTTTAAATGCATGCCGATTAATGTTTGACCAATATCTATCCCGTAGTGTGCTTGGATAGTTTCTACAACTACAGGTTCATCCATTTGTGTAAAAGCGTATGCAGACATGGAGCCACCTGCTGTACGGACAGGAATGACCGAAACAGGTTCTAAATGGTACATTTTAGCGGCTGCAGCTTCAAGTGTTAAAGCTCGGTTAATATGCTCGCAGCCTTGGAAAACTAAGTGAATTTTATGTCTTTGCGCGAATATTGAAAATTCTTCGTATAGAACTTGCGCTACATCGAGAGCACCAGCTGTCCCAATCTTCTCACCCATTACTTCCGATGTGGAACAGCCGATGACAAATAGCTGACCTTCAGAAAACTTCACTTGTTGCTCAAATTCGGTTAATGCTTGCACTAAATCTTTTTGCAAATCGTGTAAGTTTGTCATTGAATCACCATTTGTTACCCTTCTTCGATTTCAGTAATCTTTTCAACACGGCGAATATGACGACCGCCTTCAAACTGTGTATCCAGCCAAGTTGCAACAATCTCACGTGCCAGCCCTGGACCGATTACGCGCTCACCCATCGCTAAAATGTTTGAGTCGTTATGGCAACGTGTTGCTTTTGCCGAGAACACGTCATGTACAAGTGCACAACGAATTCCTTTGAATTTGTTTGCAGCAATCGAAATCCCAATACCTGTTCCGCATATTAAAATTCCTCTGTCAAATTCCCCTGCAGCTACTCGTTCAGCTACTGGACGTGCATAGTCCGGGTAATCTACTGACTCGTCCGTTTGTGGACCAAAGTCTTCATAACTGATTGACATTTCATCAAGTAGTGACATAATCTCTTTACGTAAATTATTCCCGCCGTGATCCGAAGAAATTGCAATTTTCATGAAGATCCCTCCTGCCTCGATTTTGTATACTTATTATATTCACCATCAGTGTACCATTTATTCCGGAAGAATAACACGTCTTTTCCGAATAACTTTCAAAATACATGCATAAACACGAATAATAAACGAATAAACGAACCTTATCGTTAATATTTTGATGATATTGGCTTAATTTTTCATTATTAATTATGTTAATGTTCAGCTTTACATGACTTTGTGAAGTTGAAATGGGTTTTTCAACATTAGTTTCCAACAAAAAAAGACCGCTCAGACGAGGAGTGGTCTTTAACCGTTATTGTAATGATAAAATGTATTCCGCTACCGCTTCTTCTTCACCATCTGCTGTACCCGGTGGCATTGCACCTTTACCATTGACCAATACATCAACAATTTCTTCTTTTGATAAAGAAGTCGTCGTTAAGTTTGGTCCCATTGCTCCTGTTAAATCTCCACCATGACACCCTACACAGCTGGCATTTGCCACTTTTTCACCTGCAGAAACATCCGTTGAGTCCGTTCCATCTGATGATTCAGTGGATTCGGCTGGTGTTGAGTCAACTGAATCTGTCGTATCCGCATCCTCTGCGTCTCCACATCCTGCAAGACCCGCAACGACTACTCCCATCAGTAACCAGTACTTCATTTTGTTCAATATAAATCCCCCCAGGACTAATTATTGTAAACAATAGTGTACCATACCCAGACTTTTTATATTTGAAACGGGGGGGGAGCGGTGCCTCGGGTAAGGTTTATTAGAAGATCTACCTCGGATATTAGAAGATCGGCTCCGTTTATTTGAACATCTATCACCTTTATTAGACAATCCGAGCAACTTTTTAGAACATTGCTCTGATATATTAGAAGTTCAGCATTTTATTAGAACTTCCCCGCGTTTATTAGAAAATCTCCGCCGCTTATTACGCCGCTTATTAGAAAACCTCATGCGCTCCCAAAACAAAAATCCCCAACTGATAAATCAATTGGGGTTTTCAAGACTATATTCCACTCTACTGAGTACGATCGAATTGTTGAATCATTCGATATAGCTCGGCAGATTGTTGCTTTAAGTTGCTTGCCAGTTCTTCCACTTGCTTGATCGCTTCGGCCTGTTCAAGTGAAGCGGATGTTACTTCCTGTGCACTTGCAGATGTTTGCTCGGCAATAGCCGCCACTTCCTGCGATTGATGTGATGTATGTTCAATATTTTTCATTTGCTGTGCGACTAATTCTGAAATTTGAACGACATCATCGGCCATTTCATAAACAGATTTTGTCATACCTTCAACAGCTGTCGTTGTTTCAGAAACACGTGAAGATTCGTTTACCGCAAATGATACTTGTTCGTTCATCTGTTTTACTACAACCGAAACATTTTGCTGCATCGTTTGGATCAGTGTTGTGATCCCCTGAACAGCGCTTGCACTTTCGTCTGCCAAACTACGGACTTCTTCTGCTACAACCGCAAAGCCCTTTCCATGTTCGCCAGCTCTTGCCGCTTCAATTGATGCGTTTAACGCAAGTAGGTTTGTTTGTCCTGCGATATCGCCTACTAAACTTATAATCCGTTCAATCTGCTCCGCATTTTTTTCAAGCTCGCGAATATTTACCAATGAATTTTCATTGTCTGTCGCGATTTTTTTAATACTGTTCACTACACCATGAATCGAATCCGTTGTGGATGTTAAGTTTGTTAAAAGATTTTTAGAGCGACTTGCTGTATGTAATGCTTTATTGTTCACTTCCGCGGCTAATGCGCGAACTTCCTCGATTGCTTCCACCGTTTCTTGAATGGCTACTGCCGAAGATTCAGCCCCTAATGAAATTTGGCTAATATTACTTGTAATTTGCTCGGCGTTGTTCGTAACCGAAATACTTTCTTCAGATAGTTTCAAAATCGTTTCATCGGTTAACTTGTAGTTGTCTTCAATACCGTTTACCATCTTGCGTAAATTCATCACCATCGTTTGGAATGCTTCTGCTACAGAGCGGATTTCATCATTTGTTTTCGGCATTTCGACATCTTGTCCGATTTTACCTTCCGCTACATGGTTTGCAGTGCGTTCCAATTGTTGTAAAGGGCGAACAATGACTAAACCGAATACAGCTGCCAACGCACATGACCAAAAGATTCCTAATAAATAGGTAATAATCTGGAATGTGCTTGTGCTTGTCGATTCGAAAAACATCGGATGTAAATATTCGATGAATACAAAACTGCATGTGTAAGTAATCAGCGCTAATATCCCGACGAACAATATGAGCTTTCGGCGCAAACTAAAGATCTTTTTCTGAGCGTTCATGTTAAATTTTATCCTCCAATTTCAATTTAGTTTCCAGCTTGTTAATTGCTTCGTTCAATTGCGCATACGTTTGTTCATAAACTTGCAGGTTCCCACCGAATGGATCCTGAATATCAAGCCCTGATTCCATTTCTACATATTCCTTTAATGTAAACGTTTTATGTGCCGCTTCTCCTGCCAAACGGAGGACCATTTCTTTATGAGCGGTCGTCATTGTTAAAATCAAATCCGCCCATTGTGCATCTTCTACCGTAAATTGTGATGAACGGTGTGATTGCGAAATATTTTTCCTGTGTAATATTTCCTTTGCGTTCAGGGACATTTCATTGCCTTCATGTGCATAAATACCTGCTGAACGCACAGTAATATTCTCATAGTTTTTTGCTTGTAAAATTGCTGCTGCCATAGGACTTCTACATGTATTGCCTGTACAAATAAAATAAATATTCATGTTCCTCACACCCTCTAATTCACCATTTTAGTAGCATCACACTCATAATAATCAGGAGGATTCCTGCCACTTTTTTTAATGCATTATTTTTAAATATTGGCGACTTTTGCGCTATTACCAATGCAGCATATGACAATATAAATGTTGATAGGCCTGCACTAACGATAAAAACATATTTTTGTAAATTTAGCATACCAAAAGATAGGCTAACTGAAAAGGTGTCAATACTGGCGAAAATCGCAATTATCGGGAGAGACATTGCCGGAAAACT
This sequence comes from Solibacillus sp. FSL R5-0691, assembly GCF_037974225.1. GTDB lineage: Bacteria > Bacillota > Bacilli > Bacillales_A > Planococcaceae > Solibacillus. Next base: position 535,361 of record NZ_CP150231.1, on the reverse strand, counting down.
TTCCTCTTTCTTCGAGAGCAGTAACTGCAGTCCCACAAAAAACAATAACAGCGTCGAAAGACCTGATGCCCAGTTGGTTAAATAGACGGCAAGCCATTCCCCAAATCGGTAACCAAGTAACGGAAAAAGCATATGTAAAAATGCCGTCCATAAAGCTAATAACCATTTCGCCTTAACATTTGTAGCAATTAAATAAAGTGCAACGACATCGAACGACATTAAAATTCCGGCAACTACTTCTTGCATCTGTTCCCCTCTTCCACTAAGCGCTGTTGTAATTTATGCTTTTAGGTCGGGAAATATCCTTTAGGTTATACATAAAAACCACATCCCGATGTTGCAAGATGTGGTTTATGTCTTAAAGTAAATACCATTTGCTGCCTGCCGCCTTTTCCAGACGGTTCATAATCGCTGTGCCAACACCTGTTTTTGATGTTGCTGTCGCTAAAATAATCGTGGCATCCGTTTTATCGCAAGCACGCAATGCATCATATAATGAAGCACTCATTTGATCAAGATCATCGGCATTACCGAATGAAAAATAATAATCGGCCTCAATGTTTTTAAAGCTCTCCGGTGCCAATAAGGCAACTTTATGTTCCGGCTTTAATTCGGCAATAGCCGTTTCAATAGCTTCCTTATTTGCCTCAATTAGATAAACAGGAGCTTCCGGTGCATAGTGAGTATATTTCATGCCGGGCGCTTTCGGTGTCGATTCGATTTTCTGCTGTTCCAGACTAGGCTCAACAACCGGTCCAATTACCGCTTCGAGCATTTCTTTCGTTACACCGCCTGGACGCAAAATAACCGGCGTATCCAGCGTAACATCCAAAACAGTCGATTCAAGTCCGATCCCCGTCATTCCGCCATCCAAAATACAAGGAATAATGTTTTGCAAATCTTCAAATACATGTTCGGCTTTCGTCGGGCTAGGTTTGCCGCTGCGATTCGCACTTGGCGCGGCTAACGGTTTTTTTAATGTTTGAAGAAGTTTAAGTGCTACCGGATGATCAGGCATACGAATTCCAACTGTATCGAGACCTGCTGTTACACTTGGTGCTAAAACATTCGGCTTAGCATGCATAACTAGTGTCAATGGACCAGGCCAAAAAGCGTCCATACATTTGCGGGCAACTTCGGAAATATTTGTTGTATACAGCGTTACTTCTTCCACTGTACCAATATGAACAATTAAAGGATTATCCGAAGGTCGTCCTTTTGCAGCAAATATTTTTTTCACAGCTTGCTCGTTTGTCGCAACCGCTCCTAAGCCATAGACGGTTTCTGTCGGAAAAGCGACTATTTCGCCGCTATTCAATAAATCCACAGCCTGTGTATAATTTTCTGAATTATCCACAAATTCATCCACATTCAATTGGAAAGTGTGCATTACTTTTTCCTCCCTTCTCTTGATGTTTCGTGTAACTATCCCCAAGGTGTTAGTAACTTAATGTATTTTGTATATCTTTTTCTGCTTTTTGTGGATTATTTTTTTGTTTAAATTTGTTCCACCATTCCGCAACATAAAATGGCGGGCGTTCTTTTTTCATTGGCTCATTGTTTGTACAAAGTGTTGGGAATACTGCACAGAACCAGTTTTCGCCCCGCCCTTGTCCAATAATGAAATTCACTGAATAATATTCGTTTTGCGGATAAAATTGACCCGCCGTCCATTTCGGTGGGATTAAGTTATCCCCAAACTTATAGGTAATTTCTAATTGTGGGTAAGTTTTCTGAATTTCCTGATACATGTTTTCCACACTGTGGATATCTTCTGAAAATTCAGGTGTATTTTGCAAATAGGTTTGTATTGTTTCCACAACCGCATATTTGATAAGCTGGTCGGCATTTGTCGAACTGTTGGCAATGACGCGGAATTTTAACTGGTCATTGCTTTCCCCCTGATCAATGCGGACATCATCTACAAAAGTAGGTATAAATGTAGCCGCACAATATAAAAATAGGACACTTATTAGTAATTTAGCAATCGCTAAAAATAGATTGGATTCATTTTGAATATCGTAATCATGTAACATAAACATTCCCCCTTGCAAACATTGTTTACAAGGAATCTATTTTTTATTCACTAATCTCACAAAAAACAATACGATCTTTTTTATTTATATCTTGAATGACTGATACATGGGCATTCGGAAAGCTTTTTTTGAAAAAATTCGCTACAGCTTCCCCTTGTGTATAACCGATTTCCAGACCAATTAATGCCGGCTTCTTCATAAGGGCCGGTAAATTTTCTGCTAGTTTACGATAAAGCAAGAGTCCTTCTTCATCGGCAAACAATGCCTGATGCGGTTCGTGTGCTACGACCACATCGGACATTTCCTCCATTTCCTCATATGCGATATACGGAGGATTAGAAAGTACAACATCCCATTTTTCATTTGCAATCGGTTCTGTTAAGTCCCCGAGTTTAAATGCAATTTCTGCTTGCAGCTGCTCAGCATTCTTTTGTGCTGTTGCAAGTGCTGCAGGTGAAAGATCCGTTGCTGTTACGTCAAGCTGCGGACATTCCTTTTTCATTGTAATTGCAATCGCACCACTGCCTGTCCCGATGTCGGCAAACTTCAGATTTTGCTTATCTCCGAATAACTTGCGGATCCGCTCAATCGTTCCAACAATCAGTTCTTCCGTTTCCGGACGAGGAATTAAAACCGATTCATCAACAATAAATGAACGTCCGTAAAATTCTTCTCCACCCGTTATATATTGTACAGGGCGCCCTTCCACATGTGCTTGAATAAAAGCATCAAACTGCTGTTGCTGTTCTTCTGGTAAAGTATCGTGCATCTTCATCATTAATCCTGAATAGCTTGTCTGTAAAATATGCTGCAATAAAATTCGTGCGGCATTTCCTTCGCGACCGTTTTCCTCTAAAAAAGAAGAAGCCCCATTCAGGGCCTCAAAAATGGTTTTATGCATCTTCATTCAAATTTGATAAGCGTGTTGCCTGCTCATCTAAAATAAGTGCATCGATGATTTCATCCAACTTACCTTCAACGATTTGGTCAAGTTTTTGAATCGTTAAACCAATTCGGTGATCTGTTACACGGTTTTGTGGATAGTTGTAAGTACGGATACGTTCAGAACGGTCGCCTGTTCCTACTGCTGTCTTACGTGTTGCATCGATTTCAGCCTGTGCTTCTTGACGGTGTAGGTCAGCTACACGCGCAACTAAAATTTTCATCGCTTTTTCACGGTTCTTAATTTGTGAACGTTCATCTTGCATCGAAACGACAACGCCTGTCGGTAAGTGGGTCATACGAACAGCAGACATCGTTGTATTTACTGACTGACCACCCGCACCAGATGAAGCGAATGTATCAACGCGAATATCTTTTTCATGAATTTCTACATCTTCTACATGTACTTCCGGTAAACATGCTACCGTAGCAGTCGATGTATGGATACGGCCTTGTGATTCTGTCGCCGGTACACGTTGAACACGGTGTGCGCCGTTTTCATATTTGAATTTTGAATATGCACCTTGACCGTTAATCATGAAGATTACTTCTTTATAGCCGCCTGCCGGGTTTGGTGTTGCTTCCATTACATCTACTTTCCAGCCTTGCGTTTCCGCATAGCGTGTATACATACGGAATAGGTCACCAGCAAAAATGTTGGCCTCGTCACCACCAGCAGCTCCGCGGATCTCCATAATTACGTTTTTCGAATCGTTGGGGTCTTTAGGAATTAATAAAATACGAAGACGATCTTCTAACTCAGGAACTTGTTTATTTAAATCGTTAAACTCTTCCTTCATCATTTCCAGCATATCTGCATCTTTTTCAATTTCCATTAATTCGCGTGTGTCCGCCAATTGTTCTTTTACCGATTTGTATTCACGGTAGACATCTACCATTTCCTGAATATCGGACTGTTCTTTTGAATATTCACGAAGCTTATTGGAGTCGCTCACAACATCCGGGTCGCTTAGTAATTCATTTAATCTTTCGTAACGGTCTTCAACCGCCTGTAAACGATCAAACATCTATAGTTCACCTCTAAAAGTTATTTTATTATTCGTTGTATTTCACTCGTCTTCTCACGAGTTACGTTAAAATGCACCTTTACTAGTATAAAGAAATTTTACGCTTGTTGCTACATCTATGTTGAACTTTCTTCATATCATTTACACATTAACATTTCATATAATTAAATTTCGTTGCAATGTTCACTTTAAATTATAGTGGCGGATTGGAATGGCATTTGCGGCAAACAGGGTAATAACTATCATTACCCCCAATTTGAATTTGATCACCTGTACGGACCGGTTTTTTGTTTTCATCTACTCTTAAGTTCATCGTCGCTTTCTTATGACAGAACCAGCATATTGTTTTCATTTCCTCAATTTTATCCGCGTATATCATCATGTAACGGCTGCCTTCAAACAGCTCGTTCTGGAAGTCATTTTTCAAACCAAAGCCCATAACAGGAATGTTCAGCTCATCGACAATTTGAGTCAGCTGCAAAACATGTTCCTTTGATAAAAATTGTACTTCGTCTACAAGTACACAATATAATTTTTCTTCGTGTTTTTCCACGATTTCGTATAGGTTCGTATCCTCAAAAACCGCAATCGCCGGACGTTTCAAGCCAATTCGACTTGAAACCGTTCCAACTTCATCGCGCGTATCAATTCCAGAAGTAAAGATCAGTACCGCTTTATTTTGCTCTTCATAATTGTGGGCAACTTTTAAAATTTCAATCGATTTCCCGCTGTTCATCGCCCCATGTTTATAAAATAATTGCGCCATTTCTATTTCCTCGTTTCTAATTAAAATTACAAGTTCATTTTTCACCAATAAAAAACCTTGAGCTTCAAACTCAAGGTCAACTTTTCACTTCTTTTATCTTAGCTAGTTTTTCGCCATACGTCTATTGGTAAAGGTGCTGTATTTACGAGAATCTTTCTCTTATGTGAAACGTGTGTGAAAGATTTCTAATATCTTCTAATTTCTTCTAATATATTTTTATTTGTTCTAATAAAAATCGGAACTTCTAATATAATATGTACATCTTCTAATATCCGGTCGCAATTTTCAAATAAACGTTTCAGATTGTCTAATAACCTATATAAATTTTCTAATAACTGCGTAATACCTTCTAATAAAACGAAACGGACCCCATAAAAATTAAAAACCCATTTCCGGCAATGCGGAAATGGGCAGAGGTATTATTTCATACCATATTTTTTGTTGAAGCGATCTACACGTCCGTCAGCAGAAGCGAACTTTTGACGACCTGTATAGAATGGGTGACATTCGTTACAGAACTCGATTGAGATCTTTTCTTTAACTGAACCTGTTTCAAAAGAATTACCACAAGAGCAAGTTACTGTTGCTACTTTGTAATCTGGGTGGATACCTTGTTTCATATTCGTTTTCTCCTCTCGCCCTGAACCATCCGGAACAGAGTATTTTCGAACTGCACCTTACATAGCCCGAATATGTCACTACATACGTAATGTGTTGAGGTCAGCTATATATGTGCACGTTTCATACTTAAAGAAGTATAGCAAGTTTTAAAAAAGGTTGCAACTATTTTATATTATTTTACGAAATTGAATATATGTAGCTCCTCAATATATTAAGAACCTGGTTCCATTCCGGCAAATCTTCTAAAATTTATAACAACCCTTTACCGTTCGTTGCTTTCTTCATATCAGTATCAAGCTTTTCGAAGAATTCTTCGTTTGTTTTTGTTGTGCGCAGTTTGCGTAAGAACTTTTCACCGAAGTCATGTGAATCGCTGAATGTTTTACGGATAGCCCATAATTTATCCAACTGGTCTTTCGGAATAAGAAGCTCTTCTTTACGTGTACCTGAACGGCGGATATCGATTGCAGGGAAAATACGGCGTTCTGCCAGGCTGCGATCCAAGTGCAGTTCAAGGTTACCCGTTCCTTTGAATTCTTCATAAATTACTTCGTCCATACGGCTGCCTGTATCAACAAGTGCAGTCGCTAAAATTGTTAAACTGCCGCCCTCTTCAATATTGCGGGCAGAACCGAAGAAACGTTTCGGACGGTGGAATGCAGCAGGGTCAATACCACCTGAAAGTGTACGGCCGCTTGGCGGAATTACTAAGTTATAGGCACGTGCCAAACGTGTAATTGAGTCCATTAAAATAATTACATCGCGTTTTTGCTCTACGAGACGTCTTGCACGTTCCAATACGATTTCCGCGACTTTTACATGATTTTCAGGTACTTCATCAAACGTTGAAGATACGACATCTGCATTTACTGAACGCTCGATATCCGTTACTTCTTCCGGACGCTCGTCGATTAGTAGTACGATCAGTTCCGCTTCCGGATGGTTTGTCGTAATCGCGTTGGCAATTTCTTTTAATAAAGATGTTTTACCGGCTTTTGGCGGTGCAACAATTAAACCACGTTGTCCAAAACCGACTGGCGCTACTAAATCCATAATACGCGTCGAAAGTTTTGTAGGAACCGTTTCCAATTTGATGTGGCGATTTGGGTAAAGCGGTGTTAATGCAGGGAAATGCACACGTTCTTTTGCAACTTCAGGGTCCTCGCCATTTACAGCATCCACTTGCAGCAATCCGTAGTAGCGTTCATTTTCTTTTGGCGGACGCACTTTACCTGAAACTTTATCACCATTTCGTAAATCAAAGCGGCGAATTTGAGAAGCAGAAATGTAAATATCCTCTTTTGAAGGAGAGTAGTTAATCGGGCGCAGGAATCCGAAGCCATCTGTAGGAATAATTTCTAAAACACCTTCCATGAAGAAGAAACCTTCCTGTTCAGAGCGGGTTTTTAAGATTGCAAAAATTAGTTCCTTTTTATTTAGCTTACTAGCATTTGATAATTTATATTGCTTCGCTAAAGCATATAATTCTTTTAATGTCATGCTTTCTAATTGAGCAATTGTTAATGCTGTCATACGTTTTCTCCAGTCTATTAAAATTTAATTTGAAAAATTAAGTTATTGAAAGATTTTAGGAATTTGTGTAAGAGAAGTATACTACACTTTATTTGAAAGATGCCCAGTTTTTACACTGGGCATTTATTATATTATAGTGCAAGTAATTTGAAAATGGGCATTTTCTATTTGAGGCTACTTACATTATATGAGAAGTTAAATTTGGTCATACTTTGGTTTTTTTTCAATGCTGTGGCGTCCTTCGATAAAACGTACTGTTCCTGTTTTTGCGCGCATAACAACTGAATGTGTAAGTGCGTAGGAACCTTTATATTGAACACCTCGTAAAAGCTCGGAATCTGTTACAGCTGTTGCTGCAAAAATCGCATCATCGCCTTTTACCAGGTCTTCCATCATTAATACTTTATCTACTTCGACACCCATTTTTTTGCAACGTGCAAGCTGTTCTTCATCTTCAGGCACTAGTTTCGCTTGGAAATCGCCACCTAAACATTTTAAAGCAACTGCTGCGATTACACCTTCTGGGGCACCACCCATACCGAACATAATATCGATACCAGTTTCATCGAATGCTGTGTTGATCGCTGCACCTACATCACCGTCTTGGATGAATTTAATACGTGCACCGGCTTCACGAATTTCATCGACAATATGCTGATGGCGAGGTCGGTCTAAAAGTGTTGCTACTACATCGGAAATATCTTTATTTTTTGCTTTAGCTACTTGCAATAAGTTGTACGTTACAGAAGCGTTAATATCAACTTTTCCTGCCGCTTCCGGTCCTACAGCTATTTTATCCATATACATATCAGGCGCATTTAATAGATTGCCACGGTCTGCAATTGCCAGTACTGTCATCGCACCATTTGTACCTTTTGCTACGATGTTTGTACCTTCTAATGGATCTACTGCGATATCAACTTCAGGTCCGCCATTTCGAAGCCCTAATTCTTCACCGATATAAAGCATCGGCGCTTCATCCATTTCTCCTTCACCAATTACAACTGTCGCATGCATTGGGATTGTATCAAACATAACACGCATCGCTGTTGTTGCTGCGTCGTCCGCTTCATTTTTAAGTCCGCGTCCCATCCATTTCGCTGATGCAATCGCTGCTGCTTCTGTTACACGTACTACTTCCATTGATAAACTACGTTCCATTTTGTGTTTGCCTCCTGTAATCGGTTAAAACCGATTTTAACAGCCTAAATTAACTGCTTTTTTGAATTGTATTATGAACTAACATAATTTTATTACCCAAATATATATTATCATACTCTCATCGTTGCGCGATTCTGATCACGAATAATAGCAAATTTATGCATTATTCTTTGTATTAATGACAATGGACTCTTTACGAATATTTGCACCGATTGCACACAACTTTTCAATTAATGAACTATAGCCGCGCTCAATATGGTAAATATCGTGAATTTCTGTTTCACCTTTCGCGATAAGTCCAGCCAATACTAATGCCGCACCCGCGCGTAAATCTGTTGCCGTTACCGTGGATCCTTCCAAAGATGCAGGTCCTTGAATGATGGCTGTATTGCCTTCAACACGAGCTTTTGCATTCATACGTCGCAGTTCATCTATATGCTTGAAACGGGCAGAATAAATCGTATCTGTAATCATCGATGTGCCTTCTGCCTGTGTCATTAATACAGATAAAGGCTGTTGAACATCGGTCGGGAATCCTGGATAGACAAGTGTTTTAACATCAACTGCCTGCAGTTTCGTTTGCTTGGAAATGAAGATGCTTTCCTCATTCTCTTCAACACTTACACCCATTTCGCGAAGTTTCGCTGTGACGGCTTCCATGTGAAGCGGGATAACATTGTCGACGAGTACACCATCACCAATTGCTGCAGCCATAATCATAAATGTAGCTGCTTCGATCCGGTCCGGTATAATTGTATGTTTTGTGCCTTTTAACTCATCGACACCTTCAATACGAATAACGCTCGTTCCTGCCCCTTTAATGTTCGCACCCATATTCGTTAATAGTGTTGCAACATCAATAATTTCAGGCTCTTTCGCTGCATTTTCGATTGTAGTTTTCCCTTTTGCACGCACTGCCGCCAACATAATATTAATTGTGGCGCCGACACTTGCAACGTCCAGATAAATCTTCGCACCGATTAGTTCTTCTGCGCGTAAATAAATTGCACCGTGCTCATTTGTTACTTTTGCTCCTAAAGCTTCAAAACCTTTAATATGCTGATCAATTGGACGCGGCCCTAAAAAACATCCGCCTGGCATCCCGATTACCGCCTGTTTAAAACGGCCGAGCATCGCACCCATCATATAATAGGAAGCACGTAATTTTTTAACATTGCCGTTTGGCAGCGGCATTGCAACCATTTTTGATGGATCAATCGTCATCTTGCCATTTTCAAATGTTACTTCGCCGCCAATTTCTTCGAGTAGTGCCTTTAACGTCCATGCATCTGAAATCTCTGGAATTCCTCCAATGGTAACGGAAGAATCAGCCAAAATTGATGCAGGAATTAAAGCAACTGCACTGTTTTTTGCACCGCTAACGGTTATTTTACCTTTTAGACGATTTCCGCCTTGAATTTTATAAACATCCATTTTGTGTTCTCCCTTACATTGGAAAAGATTTCACAGTAAATTAGACTGCTGTGAGGTATTCTTATTATTTCCCTTCACGCTTTGCCCAATCCGCTAAAAATCCTTCAATTCCTTTGTCTGTTAATGGATGATTAAACAGTTGCTGTAAAACTTTGTATGGAGTTGTTGCAATATGTGCGCCAGCTAATGCAGCTTGCGTAATATGTTGCGGGTGACGAATAGATGCGGCAATAATTTCCGTGTCAATTTCGTGGATAGCAAACATTTCAGCAATTTCACGGATTAATTCTACGCCATCTTGACCAATATCATCTAAACGTCCTAAGAAAGGAGATACATAAGATGCGCCTGCGCGTGCTGCCATTAATGCTTGGTTAGCAGAGAAAATCAATGTTACGTTCGTTTTAATCCCTTTTTCAGAGAAATGTTTACATGCTTTTAATCCTTCCGGAGTCATTGGAAGTTTAACAGTAATATTCGGGTGAATCGCTGCCAATTCTTCCCCTTCACGAATCATTCCTTCAGCGTCTAAAGAAATTACTTCACCAGAAACTGAACCGTTTACTAGCTCTGCAATTTCACGTAAGCGGTCGTGGAAGTTCACGCCTGATTCTTTTGCAACTAATGATGGGTTTGTCGTTACACCTGAAAGAATCCCCCAAGAGTATGCTTCTTTAATTTCGTCAAAGTTTGCTGTATCGATAAAAAATTTCATTATAATAGCCTCCGATTGATTTACATTTGATTATAAAAACACATCTCGCTCAAGTTGTGAACGAGATGTCTTATGTTGAAAAACACGTGTTCACAAAGAAAAGTACGTTTATTTTGTGCACTTTTCTTTTGTGGATTCATTATTCCGCATTAAATAGGTAATAATTTAGCTGTCTTTTAAGCAAAGCTTTAGAATAAAGACTTCCGTGAAAGAAGCTTCATTCTATCAATTAAGCTTTTCCAGAGCTGCCGAATTCGCGCATTTTACCGATTACTGTTGCTTTAATCGCTTCACGAGCTGGACCTAAATATTTACGTGGATCATATGTTTTCTTATCATTTTCTAAAAATTCACGGATTACTTTCGTAGCCGAGATCTGGTTTTCAGTGTTGACATTAATTTTTGCTGTACCTAAAGAAATTGAACGTTGAATATCTTTTGTTGGAATACCTGTTCCACCATGTAATACTAACGGTACATCTGTTAATGTAGAGATTTCTTCCATTTCAGCGAATCCTAAGTTTGGTTCACCTTTGTATGGACCGTGAACAGAACCTAATGCTGGAGCTAAACAATCAATTCCTGTAGCTTCAACGAGAGCTTTACATTCCTGCGGGTTTGCGTACATAATGCCGCCAATGACACCGTCTTCTTCGCCGCCTACAGTACCAAGTTCTGCTTCAACCGATACGCCTTTTGCATGTGCATAGTCAACAACTTGTTTCGTCGTTTCAATATTTTCTTCGAATGGATGATGTGAAGCGTCAATCATAACAGAAGAGAAACCAGCATCGATTGCTTCTTTACATTTATCGAAGCTTGAACCATGGTCTAAATGAATTGCTACTGGCACAGTTGTTTTGTAGCTTTCCATTAAGCCTTCAACCATTTTTACGACAGCGATGAAACCGCCCATATATTTCCCGGCACCTTCAGAGACACCTAGAATTACCGGTGATTTTTCTTCTTCTGCCGCTTGTAAAATGGCTTGTGTCCACTCTAGGTTATTGATATTGAATTGACCTACTGCATAACCTTCTGCTTTTGCTTTAATTAACATTTCTTTCATTGAAACTAATGCCATTATTAAAATCCTCCTCGAAGATACATAATTAGTTTGCTGCTATAAAAACATAGTTTGCACAAAATGCTTTTTTTAAGTATTTTTTCATCGTCAATTCTATGCAAAATCACATGAAATGACAAAAACATTTAGATTAATCATAACAAAAACAGACAGTATGCGCTACTGCCTGCTCGCCTGTTTCATTTTATATTTTTTCAGTCTTTTCTACTAATTTATTAACCTCATCCCGTACTTCAAAAATATTAAAAGGTTTTGTAAAATATTTCACTACCCCTAATTCGTTCGCTCTGTCCATCATATGCTGCTCCACATAGGCAGTCATCATCATTACAGGCAGCTCCGGGTGATCTTCTTTCAAACGGGCTAAAATCTCCAGTCCGTCCATTCCGGGTATTTTCATATCCAGCAAAACGCAATCAAGTGCATTTTCCTGTGCAATTTTTATCGCATCAAATCCGTTTGCGGCTAAATAAGTTGTGAATCCTTCTTTTTTAAATACTTCATTTAGAAGCATCCTGATTCCTTGCTGATCGTCTACTATTAATATCCCCTTCAATGTGATCCCCCATTATAATAATAATTTATACTAATTACATTCGATTATAAATTGCTTTCCCCTCTTTTACGGAGAGAGTTTGTGTTTTTGCTTTTTTATGTACACAATTTTATAATAACTTTGAGGTGTAAATATGTCTAAAATTTTAACTACGCAATTAACAGGTCTTCTGCAGCGCATTCAGCAAACTGAAGAAGAATCTATTGAAGAAACTGCAAGATTATTGGCACAGGCAGCAATTGGGCAAGGAACAATTTACTTTGCGGCATTTGGTGAAATGGAAGCTGTTGCAATCAATGCAGAGCTTGGGGAAAGTAAATTTGCCAAGTTTGCCCGCTATACAGAAAATGTTGAACTTTTGCCTGCTGACCGTGTCATTATTTTTACGCGTCATGCAACAGATGAACAGGCTTTAAACCTTGCACAGCAACTGCATGCAGAGTTCATTCCATTTGCGGCTGTCGCAAGTGAAGTGGCCGGTGATGACAATCCGTTGAGCGATCTTGCTTATACGTATATTTCATTGAAAGTTCGCGGCGGCATTTTACCGCATCCTGCAAAACTCGGCGAACGCATCGTATTTCCACATCTTATAGCAGCTTTATATATTTATGAAGCGATTAAGATGGAATTCGATGAAATGCTCGTGGACGATGATGAAGAGGATGACGAATTAATGGACAGCCACCCATCACCATTCGCATAATTTAACGACGACTCTTATGACTAATTGGCATGAGAGTTGTTTTTTTATATTCTTGAGATTATTTGCGCCTTTCTTTGATATATGAAGAAAATTAGTTGTTTGGAGTGAAGACGGCGACTCCAAGGGGACAAGCACGCGGGAGAGACTTGGAACAAAAGCTAGGAACGCCATGTCCTGTGGCAACGCTTTTGTGACCAACATCGTATTGGCCTCGTGCCCCAAGAAAGTGTCCGACCCGGAATGGAAATTAATTTTTAATGCCCAGCAAAAAAGCTATTTTTCTCTTCGAGAAAAATAGCTTTTTGGATTATAACCTAACCTCAAATCAATTACTTTTTATTATTAAATGCCGCGCCAACGAACTCACGGAATAATGGTTGTGGACGCTGTGGACGTGAAATTAATTCTGGGTGGAATTGACCAGCCACAAAGAATTTCTTTTCCGGTAACTCAACGATTTCTACTAACTTATTGTTAGGAGATAAACCTGAGAATACCATACCTTCCGCTTCCATTGCTTCACGGAATTCATTGTTGAACTCGTAACGGTGACGGTGACGTTCATAAACTAGCTCTTCACCATTATATGCCGCGCGTGCACGAGATCCTTCTTTTAATTTACATGGGTATAAACCAAGACGTAATGTTCCGCCGATATCTGTATCTTCAGTTTGGTCCGGTAAGAAATCGATAATCGGATATTTCGTGTTTTTGTCCAGTTCTGTTGAGTGTGCACCTTCCAAGCCCATAACATTACGTGCAAATTCTACTGTTGCCATTTGCATGCCTAGGCAAATACCGAAGAACGGTACATCGTTTTCACGTGCATAACGGATTGATTCGATTTTCCCTTCAACACCACGGTCGCCGAAACCACCTGGTACTAAAATACCGTCTGCTTGTCCTAATAATTCATCCACATTTTCCGCTGTAACGTGTTCTGCATTGATCCAGTCGATTTCGATATCTGAATTGTATACATATCCAGCATGTTTCAATGCTTCTACAACTGAAATATACGCATCTTGCAATTCTACGTATTTACCTACTAAAGCGATACGTGTTTTGTGCTCCAAGTTTTTCACTAAATGTACAAGCTCTTTCCAATCTGTCATATCCGCTTTTGGCGCTGTAATGCCAAAATGATCAAGAACGATTTGGTCAAAGCCTTGTGCATGAAGATTTAATGGCACTTCATATAAATGTTCCGCATCACGTGATTCGATAATATCAGAAGGTCGTACGTCACAGAATAACGCGATTTTTTCTTTCATATCTTGTGGTACAGGTTGTTCTGTACGTAAAACGATGATATTTGGCTGAATACCTAATGAACGTAACTCTTTTACAGAGTGTTGTGTCGGTTTCGTTTTCATTTCACCGGCTGCTGCGATATAAGGCATTAACGTACAGTGGATATACATAACATTTTCATGACCTAAATCACGGCGCATTTGACGAATCGCTTCAAGGAAAGAAAGTGATTCGAAGTCACCTACAGTACCGCCGATTTCCGTAATGACAACATCAGCAGAAGTTTCACGGCCAGCACGCTGAATACGATCTTTAATTTCATTTGTTACGTGAGGAATTACTTGAACAGTACCACCATTGTAATCACCGCGGCGCTCTTTGTTTAGTACCGATTGATATACTTTACCTGAAGTAACAGTTGAGTGTTTACCAAGGTTAATGTCGATGAAACGCTCATAGTGACCTAAGTCTAAGTCCGCCTCTGCACCATCATCTGTTACGAAAACTTCACCATGCTGGTATGGGCTCATTGTACCTGGATCAATATTTAAATATGGATCAAATTTTTGAATTGTTACTTCCAATCCACGATTTTTTAATAGACGACCTAAAGATGCTGCTACAATCCCTTTACCAAGTGATGAAACTACCCCACCTGTTACGAAAATATACTTTGTCATACAAATTCCTCCTTCTTTTAAAACAAATTAGAAAAACACTCTTTTGCTTCTTAAATGCAAGGGAATGTTTTTCTAATTAAAACGCATGAAAAAATAAAAAACGCTCCTCCTGCACTATTTTGCAGGGGGAGCGTATAACTTATACGGTCAATCTCCTTTTTAAAGGAGCCCAAGTAAAAGATTATACGGAACTGAAATAGAAGTCAAGCACTTTCAATTTCCAATGCGGAAATCTTATTTTATATCTTCGTCTTCTTCTAATTCCTCATCTAGCTCTTCTTCTAATTCTTCTTCATCATCCTCGATGATGAATGTATCATCTTCATCGATTATTTCTTCATCGATGTCAGAATCGATTTCTTCAATGTCTTCTTCAACGAAGTCGATGTCCTCATCCACTTCTTCCTCTTCTTCATCGTCGTCAACGAATTCATCATAGTCTTCCTCGAATAATACATCCTCTTCTTCAAGGTCGATAATTTCATCTTCGTCTTCGTCGTCAACAGCTTTTGCTTTCTTCTTACGTGTCTTGATTGTTGGCGCTGTTTCTTCTTCGATTGTTTCTACTTTATACCACTCACGTAAACCCCAGCCATTTTCATGGTTTAATAAGAAACGGCCTTCTACGTTTAAGTCTGTATAAAATTGTACTAAACGAGATTTTAATTCTTCATCCGAAATACCATTTAAAGCTTGAATTCCTTTTAATAATTCATTTAACGGCATTGCTTGTTTTTTATCTTCTAGTAGTGCGTATGCTAAGTCGATTAATGACTCTTCTGCTAATTGTTCATCTGTCATACCACGAAAGTTCAAATCGTGCACGTCCTTTCCATTCTTACATGTCTATTTATCAATTACGACTCGGCGTAATTGCGTTTGGATTCGTCTTCCAAATCCTTAACATCTGCCGAAAATCTTATACCCGTTCTTCCGCTGAAGCTTGTACAACAACTGGGTGGATATAAGCATAATACCCATTATATACAAACATGCTATCACTATGCTAGTTTCATTTCTTGTTTTTTAAATTTGTTACTTTTTTATACGCAACATAAAATAAAATGAAGGATAAAAGCAGCAAAGGGATTGCTGCTAGTTGTCGGTTATATAAAAAGAAGGTGGCGATTAGGCATGCTAAAATTAAAATATAATGTACATACTGTTGCACTATTACGCACCTTCCTTCATCAGATCGTCCATGTATTTACTAGTATAACGAAAATTTCTGCACTCGTGGTATTCTAAGTTCATTTTTTTGCATTTTTTTCTAATAACTAAGTAAATAAGGCTAGTTATTAAGTTGTTTCCCGCATGCTACTATCAATAAAGCTTACATATTTCGGCGGTATTGCCCGCCTACTTCATAGAGCGCCTGAGTAATTTGGCCAAGGCTCGCTACTTTCACCGTTTCCATTAATTCTTCAAAAATATTGCCGCCTGTTTTAGCAACTTCTTTTAAACGGTCAAGCGCTTTTTGGTTATTGTCCGCATTTGCTTCTTTAAAGCTTGCCAAGTTTGCAATTTGCAAATCTTTTTCTTCTTTTGAAGCACGTGCGATCTCCATGTTATTGATCGCTTCTTCTGATGGCGGATTCGGGTTTAAATATGTGTTTACGCCAATAATCGGCAGTTGACCTGAATGTTTTAAATGCTCATAATGCATCGATTCTTCCTGGATTTTTCCGCGCTGATACTGTGTTTCCATTGCACCAAGCACCCCGCCGCGATCATTCATGCGGTCGAACTCTTCCAGCACCGCTTGCTCCACCAGCTGTGTAAGCTCCTCAATAATAAATGCCCCTTGTAACGGGTTTTCATTTTTCGATAAGCCGTGTTCTTTTGTAATAATCATTTGAATTGCCATCGCGCGGCGCACTGATTCTTCTGTAGGCGTTGTAATTGCCTCATCGTACGCATTTGTATGCAGTGAGTTACAGTTATCCTGCAATGCCATTAATGCCTGCAATGTTGTACGAATATCATTGAAGTCAATTTCCTGTGCGTGCAGACTGCGGCCAGATGTTTGAATATGGTATTTCAGCTTTTGCGAGCGGTCATTTGCACCGTATTTTTCACGCATCACGACAGCCCAGATGCGGCGGGCTACACGACCTATCACTGTATACTCAGGATCCAGACCGTTTGAGAAGAAGAAACTTAAGTTCGGTGCAAAATCGTCGATGTTCATACCGCGGCTTAAATAGTATTCAACATACGTAAAACCGTTTGCCAATGTAAATGCTAGCTGTGAAATCGGATTAGCACCGGCTTCGGCAATATGATAGCCCGAAATGGATACCGAGTAATAGTTTCGTACTTTATGGTCGATGAAATATTGCTGGATATCCCCCATCATACGAAGCGCAAATTCAGTTGAGAAGATACATGTATTTTGCCCCTGATCCTCTTTTAAAATATCCGCCTGTACGGTACCGCGCACAACCTGCAAAGTTTGTTCACGCGTTTCTGTAAATTCTTCGACTGTTAAAGTACGGCCAAGTTCCTGCTCGCGCTTTTGCACTTGCTGATCGATTGCTGTATTCATAAACATAGCCAGAATAATCGGTGCCGGACCATTAATCGTCATCGATACAGATGTAGAAGGTGCACATAGATCAAAGCCCGCATATAGTTTTTTCATATCTTCCAATGTACATACGCTTACGCCAGACTCCCCGACTTTTCCGTAAATATCAGGACGTGTATGCGGATCTTCCCCATATAACGTTACAGAATCAAATGCCGTCGACAAACGCTTCGCATCGTCATCTTTCGATAAGTAGTGGAAACGTTTATTTGTACGCTCAGGAGTACCTTCACCGGCAAATTGACGTTTCGGATCTTCACCTTCTCGTTTGAACGGGAAAACACCTGCTGTATACGGGAATTCACCTGGTACATTTTCCTTATACACCCAGCGTAAAATTTCGCCGTAATCTTTAAAGTTCGGCAGCGCGACTTTCGGAATTTTCAAGCCTGAAAGCGATTCGGTACGTAAAATTGTTCTAATCTCCCTGTCACGTACTTTCGTAATCAGTTCGTCGCCAGCATACGCTTCTTTTAAAGCATTCCAATTTTTCAGTATACGCTTTGACTCCGCAGTTAATTCATTTTGAACGCCTTCCAGTAAAGAATCAATTGAAGCAATTAACGCTGTTTCACTCTCTGCAAGCAGTGCTTTTGTTCCTTCAAGCTGATACCATTTCGTCGCAAGTGCTGCCTGCTGTTCTGCATGCTTATGATAGTTTCTGATTGTTTCCGAGATTTCACGTAAATAATAGCGACGGTCATTCGGAATAACAATGTTTTGCTTTTGTGTTTTGACAAATTGCTCATACGAAGTTTCCCAGTCCAAGCCGAACTTCTCATTAATTTTCGCTACAAGTGCAGCAAATAATGAATTTGTCCCTAAATCGTTGAACTGTGAAGCAATCGTCCCGAATACGGGCATATGATCAAGCGGTTCTTCCCATAGCTCGCGTGAACGTTGGTATTGTTTCTGAACTTGACGCAATGCATCTTCAGAGCCTTTGCGTTCAAACTTATTGATTGCAATCAAATCCGCAAAATCAATCATGTCGATTTTTTCAAGCTGGGTCGGAGCTCCGAATTCGCTCGTCATTACATACATTGATAAATCTGTATATTTTGTAATCTCAGCGTCACCTTGCCCGATACCACTTGTTTCAACAAGGATTAGATCAAATCCTGCTGTACGTACAACATCGAGCACATCCCCAATTGAACTTGATAATTCCGTATGGGAGCCGCGTGTTGCCAGACTGCGCATATAAACACGGTTGTTAAAGATGGCATTCATGCGAATACGGTCACCTAATAAAGCACCGCCCGTTTTTTGTTTTGTCGGATCGACTGAAATAATCGCGAGTTTTTTATCCGGGAATTCTTGCAGGAAACGGCGAATCAATTCGTCTGTTAATGAAGATTTCCCTGCACCGCCTGTACCTGTAATCCCAATTACCGGTGTATTTAAACTTTTAGTTCGTGCAAGCTGCAGCATTTCTTCAATTTCCGGATCTCCGCCATTTTCGGCAGCTGTAATTAAATTCGCCAAAATTTCCGGTGTATCGGTCGTCAGCTTATTTAAAAGTTCTTTGTAATTTCCTTTTAGTGTTGAAAAATCAGCACCTTCAAGCTTTTTGTTGATCATTCCTTGTAAACCTAATTGGCGCCCATCTTCCGGTGAAAAAATACCGGCGATTCCGTAATCATGCAGTTCTTTAATTTCGCGCGGCAATATTACACCACCACCGCCACCGTAAATTTTAATATGCGGTGCCCCCTTTTCGCGAAGCAGATCGTACATATATTTGAAATACTCGATATGACCGCCTTGATATGAAGATAGTGCCACCCCTTGCGCATCTTCCTGAATCGCTGCATTCACCACTTCTTCAACTGAACGGTTATGCCCTAAGTGAATCACTTCCGCTCCGCTTGACTGTAAAATTCGGCGCATAATATTAATTGAAGCATCATGCCCATCAAAAAGACTAGATGCTGTGACAAAGCGTATATGATTCTTTGGTTTGTATACTTCAGTTTTCCCCATTTTAATAACCCCTTTGTTATGCTGAAATAATGAAAAATCACCATGCGAAGCAAACTGTATAAATAGTTGCTCTACATGGCGATTCTCCTTTCCTAATTTTCAAACTGCATAATGCCTTGTAAAAACATTGTCGTTTGCAAGTTTATATATTGATTGATCGTATATCGTTTTTGCAGTGCCCACTTACGGAATGCCCAACTTTGTCCTTGTACGACGATGTGGTTTGCCGCTAAATAGATTGCATCTTCAGACAGCGATAAATTGCCGGCCGCTACACAATCTTTTAATATGCGTTCAAAAATTGCGACCATTTCAAGTTCCTTATCGAGAATGTAATGCATCGCAGCTTTTGGCAATGACTTCGTTTCCTGGTACATAATCGTAAACTCTTCCGGCATTTGATCAATAAGCAAATAATATTGACGGATTGCCTGTTTCAAGCCTTCGATTGTACCCGTATCGGAAGGGAAGTCAGTTAGGCATTTCGTTACTTCATTGAAAATATTGTCACATACTAAAAATAAGACGTCTTCTTTCGTTCGAATATATTCATATAGAGTCCCGATAGAAAAACCGGCCGCTTTTGCAAGTTCCCTTGTCGTTGCACGATGGAATCCTTTTTCTTTGAAAAGCTTCACACCGGCATCGATAATTTGCTGACGGCGTGCGATAATTTTATTTTCATCTTTTATTGACGATTGGACGTGCAGCTTATCATTTTTCGCCATAGGCTATTTCGTAATCATACGCGAAATTACGAGGCGTTGGATTTCTTGAGTACCTTCATAAATTTGCGTGATTTTTGCATCGCGCATATAACGCTCTACCGGGTAGTCCTTCGTATAGCCGTAGCCGCCGAATACTTGAACAGCTTCTGTCGTTACTTTCATCGCTGTATCACCTGCAAGCAGTTTTGCCATTGCCGATGCTTTTCCGTATGGTAAGTCGTTTGATTCCAACCATGCTGCCTGGTACGTCAATAAACGAGAAGCTTCGATTTCCGTTGCCATATCCGCCAACTTGAATGATACACCTTGGTTTGCTGTAATCGGCTTGCCGAATTGAACGCGCTCTTTTGCATAGTCAACTGCCGCATCCAATGCACCTTGTGCAATACCTACTGCTTGAGCTGCAATTCCGTTACGTCCGCCATCAAGTGTTTTCATAGCTATAATGAACCCTTGACCTTCTTCGCCTAGTACGTTTTCTTTCGGTACACGGCAGTTGTCAAAGATGATTTCTGTCGTTGGAGATGAACGAATTCCTAGTTTCTTCTCTTTTTTCCCTACAGAGAAACCTGGGTAGTCCGCTTCAACGATAAATGCAGTCGTACCATTTTTCGCTTCAGGGTCAGTTACAGCAAATACTACATAAATATCTGCTACCCCACCATTTGTGATGAAGATTTTCGAACCGTTTAAAATATAGTCGTCGCCGTCTTTTACGGCATATGTTTTCATTCCGCCTGCATCACTGCCTGAACCTGGCTCTGTTAAACCGTAAGCTCCGATTTTTTTACCTTCTGCCATTGGACGAAGGTATTTTTGCTTTTGTTCTTCGTTACCGAATTTAAAGATCGGCCAGCCTGCAAGTGATGTATGTGCAGACAGTGTTACCCCAGTTGATGCACAAACACGTGATAATTCTTCAACTGCGATACAGTATGCCAAGTAGTCAAACCCAGCCCCGCCGTATTCTTCTGGCCAAGGAATACCTGTTAAGCCAAGCTCAGCCATTTTATCGAAAATACCGCGGTCAAATTCTTCGTGCTCATCGCGGTGCTCTGCTGTTGGTGCTACTTCATTGATTGCAAAATCACGAATCATTTCGCGTAATTGTTGGTGTTCTTCTGATAATTGAAAGTTCATTTCCCCATGTCCCCTTTTTTTATATAGTAGAAGGTGTACGTCACCCAATCACATGCTTACTAATAACGATGCGTTGGATTTCGCTTGTGCCTTCGTAAATTTGCGTTACTTTTGCGTCGCGGAAATAGCGTTCTACCGGATAGTCTTCGGTATAGCCGTAGCCTCCAAAAATTTGTACGGCTTCGATCGCTGTATCCATTGCTGTTTGAGATGCGAACAGTTTTGCCATTGAGGCCTCTTTTCCGCATGACAGTCCTTCACTGCGCATATTTGCTGCACGGTAAACGAGCAGTTTCGCGGCTTCGACCGCCGTTGCCATATCGGCAAGCTTAAAGCCGACCCCTTGCTGCATGGCGATTGGTTTTCCGAACTGGATACGCTCTTTTGCATAAGCAGTCGCCGCTTCGAGTGCAGCTTCGGCAATGCCTAAACTTTGAGCTGCGATTCCGATTCGACCTACATCCAAGTTGGCCATGGCGATTTTAAAGCCTTCTCCTTCTTGCCCGAGCAGGTTTTCTGCAGGTACACGCATGTTTTCAAATGTTAGCTGAACCGTCCGTGAGCCGTGCAGTCCCATTTTCCGTTCGTCTTTTCCGATGATCAGACCCGGTGTACCTTTTTCTACGATAAATGCTGAAATTCCGCGTGAACCGGCTTCCGGATTTGTAGAAGCAAAAACGATATACACGTCAGCTTCCCCGCCATTTGTAATGAACACTTTTGCGCCGTCCAATACGTAGTGATCGCCGTCTCGCACTGCTTTTGTTTTCAGTGAACCTGCATCACTGCCTGCACTAGGCTCCGTTAAACAAAATGCTCCGATTGATTCTCCACTTGCCAGCTTTGGTACATATTTTTGCTTTTGGTCCTCATTGCCGAAATATAAAATCGGGTTTGTGCCGACAGAAGTATGGACTGACAAAATAACGCCCATTACCGCGCTTACTTTCGACAGCTCATGAATCGCGATAATATAAGAAGTAAAATCCATTTCCGACCCGCCGTACGCAGCAGGTGCCGTTATTCCCATCAGCCCAAGCTCACCCATCTTCGTCAGCAAATGCCTCGGGAACTCGCCCGCTTCCATCTGCTCGATAAATGGCTCAATTTCGGTTTTGGCAAAATCGCGGACCATGTTACGCATCATTAACTGCTCATCAGTAAATTGTAAATTCATAGAAGTCCCTCAGCTTTCGTATATGTAGAATCCTCGACCGCTCTTTTTGCCTAACCAGCCGGCTGCCACATATTTGCGTAATAATGGACATGGGCGATACTTACTGTCACCAAGTCCTTCGTGTAAAATTTCCATAATCGATAAGCATGTATCCAATCCGATAAAATCAGCCAATGTTAATGGCCCCATCGGATGATTCATCCCCATTTTCATCACATCGTCAATCGCTTCTTTCGTTGCAACCCCTTCATACAATGCATAAATCGCTTCATTGATCATCGGCAGTAAAATACGATTTGAGATAAAGCCCGGGAAGTCATTCACTTCCACACCTGTTTTCCCCAGTTGCTTTGTCATGTCTGCAACCGTTTCATATACTTCATCCGAAGTTGCTAAACCACGGATAATTTCCACAAGCTTCATGACCGGAACCGGATTCATAAAGTGCATACCAATTACTTGCTCCGGACGTTTTGTCACTGCCGCAATTTCAGTAATCGGTAAACTTGAAGTATTCGTCGCTAAAATCGCATGTTTCGGTGCAAGTTCATCAAGCTGCTTGAAAATCGACTGTTTAATGTCCATATTTTCGACAGCCGCTTCGATGATAATGTCCGCGCTTTTCGCATCTTCAATCGTCAATGATTTCGTAATACGAGCTAACACAGCCGTTTTTTCTTCTTCTGTTTTACGACCCTTTTCAACATCACGTGCCAAGTTTTTCGTAATCGTATTTAAACCGCGTTCGAAAAACTCCTCTTTCATATCATTTAAAATGACATCGTAGCCTGCCTGTGCACAAACTTGCGCAATCCCGGAACCCATTTGTCCTGCTCCGATGACCATTACTTTTTGAATCGCCATTTATTTCATCCCCTTAGTTTGTAACTTCGATTAATACCGCATCTCCTTGACCGCCGCCTGAACAAATTGCCGCAATTCCTAAACCGCCCCCACGACGCTTCAGTTCATAAGCAAGTGTTAAAATAATGCGTGCACCACTTGCTCCAATCGGATGGCCTAATGCTACGGCTCCCCCGTTAACATTTACTTTACTCTCATCCAGTCCGCTAATTTGATTGCTTACTAGAGCAACCGCAGCGAACGCTTCATTGATTTCAATCAGATCAATGTCTGCCAATGTTTTACCTGACTTTTTAAGCAGCTCATTAATTACAAGTCCCGGTGTTTGCGGGAAATCTTCCGGTGCCACCCCAACTTCTGCATGCGCAAGAATTGTTGCGAGCGGCTGACGGTTTTCCTGCTGTGCTTTTTCTTCACTCATTAGAACTAGTGCACATGCTCCGTCGTTTACACCTGGCGCATTTCCGGCTGTAATCGTGCCGTCACTGCTGAACGCCGATTTTAATTTTGTTAGCGTTTCCAAAGTTGTTCCTACTCGTGGTGCTTCGTCTGTTTCAATACGAAGAGGGTCGCCTTTTCGCTGTGGAATTTCCACTGCTACGATTTCCTCTGCAAATTTCCCTGAGTCAATCGCTGCAAGTGCTTTTTCATGACTGCGAACTGCCCATGCATCCTGCTGTTCACGGGAAACCTCAAACTTGCTCGCTGTATCATTGCCGTAAATGCCCATATGCACTTGTTTCGGATGGAAAGCACAAGACAAACCGTCATAAATCATGCCGTCTACTAAACTCGCATCTCCCATACGCAAACCAAATCTCCCTTTTGGCATATAGTACGGTGCGTTTGACATTGATTCCATACC
This sequence comes from Solibacillus sp. FSL R5-0691, assembly GCF_037974225.1. GTDB lineage: Bacteria > Bacillota > Bacilli > Bacillales_A > Planococcaceae > Solibacillus. The sequence continues at coordinate 511,492 of NZ_CP150231.1, read as the reverse complement.
ACCTGCCACAATCACTTCTTCGTCCCCTAATCGAATAAGCTGATCTGCAAGTGTTACACTGCGCATTCCTGAAGCACATACTTTGTTGATTGTTTCAGTTTTCACATTCCACGGAATTCCCGCTTTATTTGCAGCTTGTCGCGAAGGGATTTGCCCTTGCCCTGCCTGCAATACAGTTCCAATAATGACTTCGTTAACTGCATCCGCTTCTACATTCGCCTTTGCCAATGCTTCTTTGATTACAATTCCGCCTAAATCACTCGCTGTTAATGAACTTAATGCGCCACCAAATTTTCCGAATGGTGTTCTTGCGCCGTCTAAAATGACTGTTCTTGACAATCCATACACCCCTTTGTTTGAATTAATCCGAATTTGCACTTCGCTATCCGTATTGTGAAGTTCTGCTTCAGGCTATTAATCTATTAGTATCGATCCCCATCACTTACTAATAAAAAATGCCGGATGCAGTCTGTAATTTATAATTCGACTGAACGCTCGCTCAATCAATGTTTAGAAAAAAATGAGAGTATTTACTACTCTCATTTCTTCGCTTACTTTCATTGTATTAAATCCTTTTTGAATTCGCAACAATTATTCAAATATACTGACTATAAATTTTATTCTCGTTAATTCGGTTATTACTTGTTTTGTTCATTATTTTCATTTTCGACCGGTGATTCATCTGTTGCCACTTGTTGCTCTTCCGGTAGTGTTGAAGATTCAACAGCTGTTGCCTGTTTCTCAACTTCAGTTGCTTCTACAGGTGCTGCAACCGTTTCTTCTGCTACTTCTTCTTGCTCTTGTTGAACTTGTGCTTTTTCCGGTGTTCCGAATACCGCACGCTCTAAAATTTCCGCAATATCGTAAGTGCCGACTGTATCTTCCACTTCTTTTGCTTTCGTTCCATCCGAAAGCATTGTTAAACAGTAAGGACAGCCTGAAGAAATGACAGATGCCTGTGTTGCGATTGCCTGTTCAGTACGTGCAACGTTAATACGATTTCCGACATGCTCTTCCATCCACATCAAACCACCGCCGGCACCACAGCACATACCGTCTTCACGATTACGCGCCATTTCAACCAGCTTCACGCCTGCAATTCCTTTAAGAATTTCGCGTGGCGGATCGAATACATCATTATAGCGTCCTAAGTAACATGAATCATGGAACACGATTGTTTCATCCACACGGTGATCCATTGTTAAACGACCTTCCTGAATCAGATCGTACAGCAATTCTGTATGGTGAAGTACTTCACCGTTCCAGCCGAAATCCTGATACTCATTTTTGAAAATATTGTATGCGTGCGGATCAATCGTTACAATTTTCGTCACACCATTTTTCTCAAATTCATCAATGTTGGCTGTTGCAAGCTCCTGGAACAGGAATTCATTACCTAAACGGCGTGGTGTATCCCCTGAGTTCTTCTCTTTGTTACCTAAAATGGCAAACTTCACGCCAGCTTTGTTCATTAGTTTAGCGAATGCCAATGCAATTTTTTGTGAGCGGTTATCAAATGAACCCATTGAACCGACCCAGAATAAATATTCCATTTCTTCGCCTGATTTTTTTAATTCTTTCACTGTTGGAACGTGAACTGTTTCATCAAGCTCTCTCCAGTTTTCTTTTTCTTTACGGTTTAAGCCCCATGGATTCCCTTGTCGTTCAATGTTTGTCATTGCACGTTGAGCATCCGGATTTACTTTACCTTCTGTCATCGTTAAATAACGACGTAAATCGATAATTTTATCAACATGTTCGTTCATTACCGGACATTGATCTTCACAGTTACGGCATGTTGTACAAGCCCAAATTTCTTCTTCTGTGATCACATCGCCGATTAATGACGGGCTGTAAATATCTTCAATTACTGCACCTTCAGCACCAGCAGCCATTGCCAGTTGGTTACCTTGTGTATTATTGAAGAATGAAAATGGCACCCAAGGCTTTTTCTTGAGCTCAACTGCGCCAGTAAATGTTAGATGATCACGCAGTTTTACGATCAGGTCCATCGGTGACAGCATTTTCCCTGTACCTGTTGCCGGACACATATTCGTACAACGCCCACACTCTACGCAAGCATACAGATCAAGCATTTGCTTTTGCGTGAAATCATGGATTTTCCCGACTCCAAGTGGTGGCATACTTTCCTCATCTTCCGCTTCTTCCAATGCGGCAAAATCGATTGGGCGTAATGTACCAATACGATCTTGACGGTTGTAATAAACGTTGAAAATCGATGTAATTAAGTGGAAGTGCTTACCTTGCGGGATATAAACAAGGAATGCTAATAACGCCAGCAAGTGTGCCCACCACATAACGAAGAACATAACAGCAGCAATCGTCGGATTCATCCATTGGAATACCCAGGCAACTGCAGAAGCTACCGGCTCTGATCCTGTTAAACCGTGATCGTGCCAAATTAAGTAAAAACCATTTCCGAATAATGTAGCAAACATTAAAATAGCTAAGAACATATAAACTAAACCATTTTTAAAACCTTGCTTTAAACGTGCAAGTTTCTCCATATAACGACGGTAAAATGCAACCGCTACCGCGATTAAAATCGTTAATACTACAAGCTCCTGTGTAAAAGTAAATACCGGGTACAGACCACCTAACGGAAGATGTGATCCCGGTGCGAGCCCTTTCCAGATTAAATCGATAGCCCCAAACTGAACCATTAAAAATCCGTAGAAAAACAGAACGTGTACAAGTCCCATCTTCTTATCTTTTAATAGTTTTGACTGACCAAATACTTTCTCAACGATATCTTCTATACGTTCAGAAAACTTATGATTGAACTCTTCTTTACGACCCAATTGAATATAGTCATAACGTGTTTTTAATAAATATGCGAATAATCCCAGCGCATAAAGTAACACGGCGATGAATGCAATCCAGTTAATAATTAAAAATGTATTCATTGTTTTCCCCCCTGGAATACGAAGTTTTTACCCCTTTGTTTATCCAATTCACCCCGATAAACTATATGAATCTATAAACCCATTGTAGTTATGAATGAGCATTCAGTCAACAGATTTTGTCACTAATTCTGAAAATTAAATCAAAATAAAAAAATGCTAGTTAGACAATTTTATCGTCTTAACTAGCATTTTTCGTTTATTTGAACACGTCGCCACTGCGAATGTATTCGACATCCTGGATCGATAATCGGTAGTTTACAACACGTGCTGCAGCAAATAAATAATCCGATAACCGGTTTAAATATTTCTGAACAACCGGTGAAACATCTTCAATTTCTTTCATTAAAGAAACTGTTTCACGTTCCGCGCGACGGGCAACCGTGCGGGCGATATGCAGAGTCGCAGCTGCCGGCGATCCGCCTGGTAAAATGAAACGTTTTAATGGCGGTGCCTCTTCGGAAAGTGCATCGATACGCTTTTCCAAAACAGCGATCGGCTCATCCGTAAGTTTGTAATGACGTTCTTTCATGACATTTGCCAAGTCCCCGCCGCCATCAAACAATTCATGTTGAATCGCAGTTAAATCTTCAATCAGATCTTTGAACTTTTCCAGGTCCAATTCACTGACAGCTTTCCCGATAAATGAATTCAGCTCATCAATTGTCCCGTATGCTTCAACGCGCAGATGGTCTTTATCAACACGTCCTCCAATAATGCTTGTTTTACCTGTATCGCCTGATTTTGTATATAATTTCATCAATCATCACCCTTTCGATTTAATAATATTTCTAGGTTTATTGAAAATTTCCTTTAGACTTATTTCTTCAGCCAACTTTACTTATTATAATGTTGCTTATATTTCTTTATTGCTTCGATCGTTACTTCGAAAACAGCCCGGCCGATCAGTTTGCCGATTTCGGTAATAGGTCCGGCATACGGCATTTCATCCCCTTGTTGGGTGGCGGCAATCAGTAGACTGTCGGTTGCGGTACTTGTTGCAATTGTATTTGTCACGGAATCTTTAATTTGCTGATCTGCCATTGCTTTCGTTTTGGCTTCAGTTGCCGTAATCATCGCCTGAATAAACGCTTCATCTGTCAGTTTACCATTAATGATGACCCATGTATTAATCGTACCGATATGCGGCTCATCTTCCCGTAAATATGTTTTCGTAACATCAACACTGTTACCTACCCCTGCCGTTACCATGACAAGAATTTCTGTATCATCTTTCACGAAGTGCCGTATGACTCCGCAGCTTGTTTCCACTGCGGTCAGCATAACGACCGTATTCGTTGGAGAAAACTTACGCGATTTTAAAAACTGCTCCGTTTCCTCTTTTACATTATAAATATCATATTCTGGAGCAATGGAACGATTAAGTAATGTATCGTACCAGCCTATGCCGGCATTATGCACAGCAGAAGAAATTACTTTCAGCGGTGTCTTGGCCTGATATTCGATATAGTCTTCAGTTATATGAAACTGGTCCATCTCGATTGTCGCCGCTTTTCGTTCCATCTCATTCGTTGGCAGCATCGTAATTTGCGGTTTCGGCAGCTCGGGGTGAGGATATGTTGCAATTCGTGCCTGATACACATCGGCAATCTGTTCTTGCAACACTACTTCATGCGGTTCGCCAAATGCCCGTACTTCACCATTTTCCAACAGCAGGAGTTCATCACAATAAAGCGAGGCCAGGTTAATATCATGGAAAATCGAGACAACCGTCAGCCCTTGCATCTCAACTTGCATACGAATCATATCAAGTATCTGTTTTTGATGGGCAATATCTAAATGGTTTGTCGGTTCATCCAGTAGAAGCAGCTCCGAATTTTGTGCAAGTGCCTGGGCGATAAATACCCGTTGCTGCTCGCCTCCTGATAAAAATTCCAAGTACTGATTTTTATACTGCGACACACCTGTACTTTCCATTGCCCGCTGGACTGTCTTTTCGTCTTCTTCAGTCCAGGAAGAAAAGAAACCGCTTTGGTGAGGGTAACGGCCTAATGAAACCGCATCATATACACTGTTTGTAAATGCACTTGCATTTAATTGAGGCAGAACCGCCATCTTTTTCGCCAATTGCTTATTATCATAGCTTTTAAGCGGTTTTTCTTCGATGAAAATTTCACCTGTTTCAGGCTTCATTACACCGCTGATCATTTTCAGTAATGTCGATTTACCGCTGCCGTTCGGACCAAGAATCCCGAGAATTCTCCCTTTTTCCACGTGAAACGTCACATTTTTTATAATCGTTTTGCCGTCGTAACCACCAGATAAATTATTTACTTTTAACATTATGCAACAACCTTTCTACGTTGCTTGAAGAAAATATAAGCGAAGACAGGCGCGCCAATAAAGGAAGTAATAACACCAATCGGCAGTTCGATCGGAGCAATAATTGTACGCGATACTAGGTCACAAATGACGAGCAGGCTTGCACCGTTCAAAAACGACAATGTCAATAAATGTCGATGATCTGCTCCAATCAGCAGTCGAATCATATGCGGTACGACTAACCCGACAAACCCGATTGTTCCGGATGCTGCAACTGCTGCTCCTGTTAAAATGGAACCGCCCGCCAAAATCAAATATTTGCTGCGCTTCACATTTACACCTAAATACTGGGCACGCTCTTCCCCGTAAATCATCGCATTCAGTTCACGGCGAGTCAGCCAAATTAGCGCCGTACCGATCAACATAAACGGCAGCACCATCTGGACATATGGCCATCCCCGCATCGAAACACTGCCTAAAAGCCAGCCGATGATTTCCCGAAGCTGTTCACCAGTAAGTGCGACCATTAAGGAAATGCAGGAACCTAAAAATGAGCTGAAAATAATCCCCGTTAAAATCAGTGTTTCCATTTTCATCGAACGGTCAACTAATCTTGCAAACGTCAGGACAATAATCATCGTACACGCGGCTCCAGCCATACTGAATACAGGCAATGTAAAAACACCGAGCACTGGTATGGAAATCCCTAAAAAGATGGTCATAACCGCACCTACCGAGGCACCAGATGAAATCCCCAATGTATACGGATCTGCCAAAGGGTTTTTAAGTAACCCTTGAAATGCGGCTCCGGCTATTGCTAATGATGCTCCGATTAATGCAGCTAAAATGACACGGGGCATTCGGATTTTCCACAAAATACTGTATGCAACCGGATCAGTCGTTTTATCCCAAAGTGTTGAAAACGGGATATTTACCGATCCGAATGAAATGCCGATCCATATACTGCTTAAAAGCAATCCAATCGATAGTACATAGGCGATTGAATATTTTTTATTCATTAAATACCTCTGGATAAATCGCCGCACCTATCGATTCAATACCTTCAACAATACGAGGACCTTGTCGGCTTGTCGTATCGCCATCGACTAACTTCACTTTGCCGTTTTTCACTGCATCCATTTCGGCATACGCATCATTTTTCTCGATTGCCGCCATATCGCTTTCATACGTCACTAAAATGACATCCGGATTGCTGTTTACAAATTGTTCAGAGCTGTACATCGGCCATCCTAGTTCCGGGACAGCATTTTCCACGTTTAACACGTCCAGCATTTCACTGATGAATGTTTCTTCCCCTGCTGCATAAAGATCCGGGTCTGTTCCGACTACGATGAACACAGATTTCTCTTCCAGGTCTGCTACTTTCACTTCAATTTCTTCGATTCCTTCTTTGATGGAGGCAATCATTTCTTTTGCTTCTTGCTCTTTATTTGTAAGCTGTCCAATCTGCTCAATCGTTTCGTACGTTTCTTCGAATGTTTTTGCATCTTTTACAACATATACAGGAATACCTACTGATTCAAGCTGCGCAATTGCCTGTTCATTGAAGCTGTACATTCCGGATTCATGTGCTAAAACTAAATCCGGTTGCAGACCGATTATCTGTTCTAAATTGAACTCCATGCCGCCAACCGATTCTTTTGTCAATGCTTCTTCAGGATATGTATCATTGTCGTTTACAGCGATAATTTCATCATTTAATCCTAAGCCAAATAATATTTCCGTATTCGATGGAGTTAATGTAATAATACGTTGCGGTGCTTTTTCAAGTGTAATTTCTTTGTCCAAAGCATCTGTTAACGTTATCGGGAATTGTGCTTTTTCTGTTACTTCCGCCATATCCTTTGCCGATTGTTCATCTGTTGCTTTTTCCGAATTACATGCAGTCAATGTCATTGTCAGTAATGCTGCGGAAGAAAGCAGTTGCCATTTTTTCAAAATAAAAACCTCCTGAGATTACGTTGTATAATTTTCTACAAAAATAAAAAGCTCCCTACTAGAAACGAAGGAAGCTTTACGCATGCAAATAAAATTCAACAAAAAGAATTTATCCGCCACATCCTATCCTCGTAGGTTTAATTTAGGGCATTATAAAGGCAGGTCTCCTGGCTTATGCATAAACGTTGAAGAGCGCCTTCCCGAAAGTTTTTCAGTGGCATATTGCTCTCAACTAGCAATTACAGTGGCGGGACCGCATCGGATTTGAACCGATTTCCCTTTTACTCCTTACTCAATTCATTATCGAGTAAGAACCTTTATCGTCCATATATAATTAATAGCTCTATTATAGCGGATATTTTGAAAAAAGTATGCTCATTCATTAAAATTTCAGACAATTTGTCTAAATTTGTAGAAATCGCAGATAAAAGAACTGTTTATTTTTTCTCTTTCAAGTTTCTTTCAATTGCCGTTTCAGCTAAGCGTTTAATTGTAATATCATCCATTGGCGGATTGTGCAAACCTGCACGTACATCACGGTAATAGCGTTGAAGCGGGTTGGATCTTTGCAGGCTTTTCGCCCCAACTAGACGCATCGCCTTATCAACCACTTCGATTGCTGTATTTGTCACTACATGTTTCGCAATATTGATTTCATTCACTAATGTCGCCTTTTTAATCGGATCATTATAAAGCCCTGCGACACCGTAAATTGTAAAGCGTGCTTTCGTCAACGCCAAATCCATTTCCCCAATCAGTGATTGCACATTTGGCAGCTGCGCAATTGTTCCTTGAATACTGTTCGGAGAGTGACTGTTCGCAAAGTCTACCGCGTAATCGCGTGCTGCCTGCGCAATCCCTAAATAAGTCGCCGGGATAAGCAGCAGCCAGCCGTTCAGCTTAAATCCGGTTGAATAGTTCGGGATTTCCACCAAGTTTGTTTGATCAACACGTACATTATCGAGCACTAAATCATCGCTTCCCGTACCGCGCATTGATGCTACATCCCATGTATTTTCGACCGATACCCCTTCAGCCGTTTTCGGAACAAGGAAAAATCCTAACTGGCCTTCATCTTCAATCCATGCCGATACTAAAAAATAATCGAGGTCTGGTGCACCGCTCGTATAGTTTTTTCGTCCATTAATTACATAGGAATCACCATCTCGTTTTGCGGAAGTCCCCGGACGTCCTCCTCGCACAGGGCTTCCCATCGCAAATTCACTTACCGCACGATTAACTGTCGCGCCATTTGCAATCTGTTCGCCAAACCAGTCGAGCTTTTGTTTATCCCAGTAACGATTTTCAAAAATCTCGCCCACATTTTGAATTGTCCATGAAACAGCCAGCCCCGTGCTCCCGCAATAGCTCGCCAAAGTTTCCTGCAGTAGCAGCGCATCATACACTGTGAATCCATCTCCGCCATATTCCTGTGGCAATGTTATTTTTGTATAGCCGATTTCTCTCAGCTTCCGGAAATTTTCAAATGGAAATGTCGCTTGTTCATCTGTTTGCCGAGCATGTTCTTTCACGCTCTCTGATATAGTTTCAAGCTTTTTCAGCCATTGTTGCTGCTTGTCGGTTTGTATAAATAGTTCCTTGCTCATGAAAAGCACCACCTCATATTTATTGTCCTGTATTATAGAAGTTAAATTTAATAGTACGTTTCGTAAAATTACAAGTCAATAGATATCCCCAGTTCCTTTATAGGGATTAGATACAATTTACTTTTTTAGAAAATGAATGATTGGCGTTGGAAAAGTGTAAGGATTGCGGTAGAAAGAAGAACATTTTTACAACAATGTAGAATGTTACGATATTAAAGGAGAACTTTCACCCCCGCAAGTAGAACAAATTGCTCGTAAAGTGAAAATACCTCAAAAAAGCACCCTATACGAAATAGAGTGCTTGAAATAGTATATTACATTTTTTCTGGTGCGCTTACGCCGATTAGTTTCAGTGCATTCGCTAAAGTTGTTTTTACTGCTGTGATTAATGCTAAACGAGCTTCTGTCAGCTCTTTGTTATCCGGGTTCAATACTTTTTCTGCATTGTAGAAACTATGGAATGCAGCTGCCAAGTCTTGAATATAGTTTGCGATACGGTGTGGTGTGCGGTGTTTCGCTGCATCTGCCACGATTTGCGGGAATGCGCCTACTTTTTTAAGCACATCTTCTTCTTTTTCTGCTACTAACAAGTTCAGGTTTTCCAATGATGCTTCGAACCCTTGCTCGTTTGCAGCACGTAAAATTGATGAAATACGTGCATGTGCATACTGTGCGTAATAAACCGGGTTTTCGTTCGATTGTGATACCGCTAAGTCTAAATCGAAGTCCATATGTGAATCCCCTGCTGTTTTAACGAAGAAATAACGTACAGCATCCAAGCCTACTTCTTCCACTAATTCACGCATCGTTACAGCATTACCTGTACGTTTACTCATCTTGAATTTCTCGCCGTTTTTATAAAGCTGAACCATTTGGATAATATCTACTTCCAATGTACCGCGGTCATAGCCAAGTGCTTCGATCGCCGCTTTCATACGTGGAATATAGCCGTGGTGGTCAGCACCCCAAATATTGATCAGCTTATCAAAGCCACGACGTAATTTATCTTCATGGTAAGCAATATCCGGAGTTAAATATGTGTAAGAACCATCATTTTTAATTAATACGCGGTCTTTATCATCACCGAATGTTGTTGAACGGAACCAAGTCGCGCCTTCTTCATCGAATACATGACCATTTGCTTTTAATTTGTCTAATGCTACATCAATTTTGCCGTTTTCATATAAAGATGTTTCTGAATACCAAACATCAAATTCAACACGGAAGTTTTTAAGGTCATTTTGCAGTTTTGCCAATTCCAGTTTCAAGCCGTGCTCACGGAAAAATTTAAAGCGTTCTTCATCAGACTTGTCCAAAATTGTAGCACCGAATTCTTCAGCCAGCTTACTTGCAATACCGATAATATCAGGACCGTGGTATCCGTCTTCCGGCATTTCCGCATCCATTCCTAATGCTTGCTTATAACGTGCTTCCAAAGAATACGCCAAGTTATTAATTTGGTTACCGGCATCATTAATATAATATTCACGTGATACATCAAAACCAGCAAAATCCAATACATTACATAATGAATCACCTACAGATGCACCGCGCGCATGGCCTAAATGCAAGTCACCAGTCGGGTTAGCTGAAACGAACTCGACCTGTACTTTTTCTCCTGCACCTGCAGTTGAACGACCATAGTTTTCACCTTGTTCAAAAGTCGCTGTAACAACACTTGCCAGGAAGTCTTTACGAACTGTAATATTCATGAAACCTGGTCCGGCAATTTCGATTTTTTCGATGTCTGTGCCTTCAGTCGTTAAATGCTCTAAAATCGATTCTGCAATTGCACGTGGCGGTTTCTTTGCCAGTTTAGTTAATTGCATCGCGATATTTGTTGCGAAGTCACCGTTTGCTTTATCTTTTGGTGTTTCTAAATGAATGTTGATTTCTGTGCCCGCTTCTACTAGGCCTGCTTGATCGATTGCCGCTTTTAACGCCGTTTTAATCGACTGCTGTAATTGTTCTACTGCGTTCATAGTTATACCTCCGTAAATTCAATGTCTAATTTGTAATGGCCAACAGAATTGCCACTTATGATAAGGTCATATTGCGTTTTAAATTGCCCTGACACTTTTTCGCTTTGTACTACTTCAATGGCTAACTGGTGTGTATCTGTAACAAGAGGTAATGAGCCGAATTGACTTTCATAATGTCCATTCTCGCGTAAATCCGGATTTAAAGGCAAACGCATATTCACTCCGCCTTTTCGCATAATAAACGAATTTGATTTATTAAGCTTGATCGTCGTTTGAATTTGCATATCCTCTTGAACTTCCTCATAGCGCAAATAATGACTGTTCCCTTTTTCTATACAACTGCCTTCAAGCCACATTTCATATTGTTCAAGCTCGCCCTCGGTTGGAATGATGGAGGAAACTAGTTTGATTTTGACTGTTTTCCCGCTCTCGTTCGCCATAGCAGTCAGCTCCTATACATATATTTCTATAACCTTTTTATTATAGGATAAGTAACTATCTTTAAGCAACAATGAACTTAATTTTGCGCTTACTCGTTCAATCAACTTGATTTGAACGATTTTTATTTGATTCCCCTATTTTTATAGTAATTTTCATTCAAAACTGTAATGATTAGTGGATAAAGGAGCTTATTATGTTAATCGAAATATTATCTTACTTCTCTATATTATTTACGTTTACACTTTTAATTTATTGGCCATTTATCAACCATTTTAAACAAACGCCGTTCATCCATCGTACACGTCCATATGTAATCGGAATGAAATTTGGTATAACAGGTCTCATTTTGACATTCTCTGCTGTTCAGCTTACGAATGATTTCATGATGTACATTCAATATATTCCGGTGTTATACAGTGGCTTACTAGGCGGGTCATTTGCTATTTTAATCAGTGGTCTAATTATAGGAATCGGACTTTTTTTCCTTCCATATTTGGCATTGGTACCGATGATTCTCAATATTAATTTCTTTGTTGTTGTTGTGACGTTATTCTTCGTCACAAGAAAATATGAAATGACGAATAAGAATATATTTTTATTTTTCTGGGCATGTTTTATCGAAACATTTGTCGCATTATTTCTTGGGCTTTGCTTCCAGACAAAAAGCTTTGAATACTTATTGCTCTACGGTATATTTACGATTTTTTCATTTTATTTCATCTATATTGTCATTCGCCAAATAAAGCGTGCCAATGATACGGTAAAACAGACGACTCATTTGAAAAGGATCGATTTTTTGACGCAGTTGCCGAACAATAATGAAAATGAAAAACATATACAATACTTGATAAAAAAGAAATCCCCTTTCAATTTATTGCTCGTGGATATTCGGAATTTTAAAACGCTTAATTTACAGTATGGTTTTTCTACAGGTGATCTTGTCATTAAACAACTTGCCCAACACTTGATGGAATATGCGAAAAAAAATGAGGCTTATGTCGGCCGACTCGGCGGTGAGGAATTTCTTATCGTTTTAAAGGATGTACCTCCTGCTGTTGCAATTGTAGAGGCGAATAATTTAATTACTACGATTGCCCAACAACCGTTCGAAGTATCCGCAGATTTATCCATACATATTTCCGTCACGGTAGGAATAAGTTCCTATCCAGCTAACGGACAAACATCTTCGGAGCTTCTTGAAAATTTAGTGATAGCAAAACAACAGGCAAAAACAAAACTATCTTCTTATTTCCATATAAATAATCTAAAATAATGGGTATTAATAATTACGAAGGTGGGGGATGCCATGTTTTTTGAGCTGACAATCAACTTTTCGATTTTATTTTGCTTCACAATTCTAATTTTCTGGCCTTTCATTCAATATGAAGATAATCCTTTTATCCATAAATATAAGTCGATCATTGTTGGTGTGACTTTCGGGTTCGCTGCCTTTATCTTGACTGCATTGGCTACTCCGTATGCTCACGGAATGTTAATAAACAACCGGATTATTTTTGTGCTTTTCAGTGGTTTGCTTGGGGGACCTGTTGCTATTGTCATTACTGGCTTTTTCATTGCAATGAGTCGGTTTGTTTTATTGTACACAACAATATTATCGTTCGTAATAATGCTGAATACTTTACTCGTGACATTAATTGCGTCCTTTATAGCGTTTAAACGTCCGATTACGTATCAAAATATCCCTATCTATTTTTTTATCATAACGATCGAACACCTCATCATTCTTATTATTTTTGACCGTTTTGCAGTAAATGGACTGTCTTATTTAATTCTTTATTTCATCGTTTCGGTTCTCACTTTTTATGCTGTCCGAAAAATCTTAATGCAGCTTGAAGATAAAAATAAACAAATTAAACAAATCTATGCATTAAGAAAAACGGATTTGCTCACACAGCTGCCGAATAATATAGCGATTGAACAAAAGTTATTTTCCTATGTAAACGCAAAAATACCTTTTGAGCTGCTTCATATTGATATTCGGCAGTTTCGGGAAATGAATTATATGTATCACTATAAAGCCGGCGATGAAGTGCTCGTACAAATTTCAAAAATGCTGAAAGACCAGCTGCCGGAAAATGCGCATATTGGGCGTATTGATAGTGATGAGTTTTACGTAGTACTGCCGGAAATGGCTCCTGCAGAAGCAATTACTTTAGCCTATTCAATTAATAAATCTGTACAGCAGCTCACTTTTGAAGACTACCCTTCCAATCAACTGACTCTTGCAATTGGCATTTGCTCTTATCCGCAAAATGGACAGACCGTCAAAGAACTTTACCGCTTATCAAATGAAGCTTTATTGAATGCAAAACAGCAGAAAAATATTCAGATTTGCCATCATAACCAAATTAAGCATCGAAAATGAAATGGTGTGTTAAAAGTCAAAAGCTTATAACACACTTTTTTCTCCATTCAAAAACCTAATATTCCCCTCTTTATAAAATGATTTGCATTTCTTCTAGGATTTCAGAAACCACATGAACCCTTAATATCCGTGATTTACCTTTTATTTAACAATTACATATCTTTACTGTTACATTCCACTACTTACATGAAAGAAGGGTATATAATAACAGCATATTTTTTTTAGAGGTGTTTATTGATGAAAAAACGGATAACGTGGGTGGATATTACGAAAGGATTCTTAATGATCCTTGTCGTTATCGGGCATTATCCTGGAGAGCTTGAATTTCCACTTGCGAAATATATTTACTGGTTCCATATGCCAGCATTTTTCATATTAAGCGGTTTATTCTTTAAGCCGGTTTTAGAAAAAAAGGATATAAAGCTGACGGTTTACAAACGGTTCATGCAATTAATTTTCCCTTACCTATTTTTCCTTACGAGTATTACACTGGTCCGTTATGGAATGGAGATTTCTTCAGGCAATTTAGATATACAATGGTATCTTAATGACTTATGGACAATTGCCGTGGGAGGGCGTTTTATTCGTGGAGCATATGGTGTTTTCTGGTTTGTAACGACATTGTTCTTCACATATTTATTATTCATGTGGTTGACGACCTACTTCAGCCGGATGAAACAGTTTATTATTTTAGGACTCTTTTATGTTCTAGCACATTTTGAGAGTATCATCGCAATGGACGTTATTAGCGGCAAGCCATCCGAAGCGGCACAATCGATTCCAATGATTTGGAACATTGATGTGGCACTGATGGCAATCGTCTATTTTGCAATCGGGTATTATTTTAAAGAATTATGGATGGATGTTTCCAAAAGATTGTTGGGTACTGCCGTGTTCGTGAGTGCGACAGCGGTATTACTCGAAAACTTCAATATTATCGAGTATCGACTGAGCATGAAGTTCTTACGTTATGACCATATTCTGTTGGATTTGGTCATTCCTATATCTTTTACAATTGTCTTAATAGGATGCTTCCAGTTGCTCGCGGAAAGACTGTCACTCAACTGGCTGCAGAAAATAGAGAACCACTCGCTTACCATTATGTATCTGCATATTTTTGCGGATATTATTTTAAATGATTATTTCACGTACGGGCTAATTGGTTATACGATGATCGGGTTATTCATTCCTATCATGGTTTCAATTTTAATAAAAAAATGGATTCCGTACGGGACAATTTTGCTTGGCGGGTTTTCAATCAAGAAAAAAAGGACCCCAATATCGATGTAAAAAGCTGGACCTCTTCTGACGAGGTCCATCTTTTTATATTACCCCTTTTATTTCGAGCGAAGCTGATCGACCCAAACTTTATACCCTTTCCCATTTACATGGAGCCCGTCTTCTGTATATTGCTTATCCAGTTGTCCGTTTTTATCAACGAAACTTGAGTGCAGATCGATATACTCAATGCCTTTATCTTCTGCGATCCGTTGTAGAATAACATTAAACCGCTTCACTTGATCATTTGTCACTTCATTTCCGAACAACCCGTTATTCACAGGCAGAATTGATTGTATCGCGAGTTTTGTATCTTTCCCTTTAAATGAATCCACAATTTTCTCGACATTACGTTTATATACATCGTCTTCTGTTTTGTAGCGGAGATCATTGACACCGATCATTAAATAAGCCTCTTTCGGGTTGCGGTCCACTACTTCCTGAACACGGTTTAATACCCCTCCTGACCAATCGTTTCGGATTCCTCGATTGAGTACAACTTCATTGGGAAAGTATTCCTGGAATTCTCCGTAATCGGAAATACTATCACCAATAAACACTTTATCTACATTACTCATGGATGAATTTTCAAAGACGCTTTTTTTCGTAAAGTAATAAGCAGAATCCGTTTTAGGAGAAGGCGTTGACTGCATTTTTGCTTTTACAAACTCAATTCCTCCGATATTTTTCAATACATAACCTCCTGTTCCTAATAGCACTACATTGAATAACAATGAAATAATTAATAAAATATTACCCTTTCCCAACATAAACACTCCTATTTCTAACTTGCCCCTTGATTCATATCTATGTAATAGTCTCAGTTTATTTAAAGCGATGATGCTTCCTTATTGTGGGATGCTTCGAAATCCACAAATCGACCAATTCATTTGTCACAGCAGCATACTAATCTTTACCCCATTAAATTTAAGCTGTAACATGGTGTATTTTCGAACTTATGTATTTATTTACCTCTACTAAATCAAATAAAAAAGGCACTCAGTCGAGTACCTTTTCTTAAACATTAGCGGATATCCTCTAATGTCTTACTATATTTAAACCTGCTACTTCACCCAGCCTAAAATCATTTCGCGAATTAATTTTGCAGCAGTATTTACTGTAATTTCTGAGTGATCATAAATTGGTGCAACTTCAACCAGGTCAAAGCCGACAACATTTACTTCAGAGCGTGCAATTTCATGAATTGATGCCAATAGTTCCTTCGGTGTAATACCGCCCGCATCGACAGTGCCTGTCCCAGGTGCATGTGCAGGATCCAATACATCAATATCGATTGTTACATAGACATTGCGTCCTTTTAAATTAGGCAGCACTTGCTTTAACGGCTCGAATACTTCAAACAATGAAATATGCATACCGTTTTCTTTTGCCCATTGCAGCTCTTCTTTTAAGCCTGAACGAATTCCGAATGAATAAACATTTTCCGGTCCGATTGTATCTGCAATTTTACGAATTGGTGTGGCATGTGAGTACTGCTCTCCTTCGTAATCCGTACGTAAATCTGTATGTGCATCAAAGTGGATGATTGCTAAATCTTCGTACTTTTCATAGACTGCTTCCATTACAGGCAGTGATACTAAGTGCTCTCCGCCCATTCCTACAGGTACTTTATCGTCAGCCAGTACTTGACGGACAAACGTCTTAATTTCTGCTAATGATTTTTCCGGATTACCGAATGGCAACGGAATATCCCCTGCATCAAAAAACGGTACATCTGCCAGCTCACGATCCAAGTAAAAACTGTATTCCTCCAGACCAACCGACACTTCACGAATTCGGGCCGGACCAAAACGTTGACCTGGACGGTAGCTTACTGTCCAGTCCATTGGCATGCCATATAAAACAGCTTTACTTTCTTCATAGTTTTGGTGGCTTTTAATAAACATATTTCCTGCGTAAGTTTCATCAAATCTCATTTACAGTCACCTATACCCTTCTCTATTTTAAATTGAATATTATAAATCGATTTCTTAATTTAGAATGCATAGCGATAGAAGATTTTGCTCATACTAAATCTAACATATGAAACTTTTGATTCGCTATTTTCGTATAATTAAGTGCAACTGACATAATTCGACATTATGGATTGCTTTTGTAATAGCTGCATATACGACTAAATTCGTAATACGCGCTACGAAAAAGTATAGTTGTTTTCATTAAAAGTGCAATAGAATTTTCATTACTTTTTGTAATTCATTAAATTTATATTGCTCTCTATTAAATAAGAAATGAGGTGGAAAAACTTGAAAAGACAGCAATATAAAAAACGAAAAAAGCGAAAAAATTTCGTGAAAAAAATCGGACTCTTTATGATTGCCCTTTTATGTTTTTTCGCTGTTATGTTCCTATCATTACGTATATATGCACAAGTTGCCGGAGCACCGCCACTTACCGTTCCGAAAGCTTCAATTTTTCTAGATAGCAACCATAATCAGATAGGTGACTATTTTACAAAGGAGCGCCGTTATTGGACAGACCTTGATGAAATTTCACCTTACTTACTCGATGCTACTGTTGCGGTAGAAGATAAAGATTTCTTCGAGCATAGCGGTTTTGACTTTTCCCGGATTGCAGGTGCCGTATTGGCGGATATTAAAGCCGGTGGTAAAGTTCAAGGTGCCAGTACACTGACCCAGCAATATGCACGGAATTTATATTTATCCCATGAAAAGACATGGAACCGGAAGTTAAATGAAGCCCTTTTTGCATATCGGTTGGAGTTATTTTACTCAAAAGAAGAAATTTTAGAAGGCTATTTAAATACGGTTTATTACGGACACGGTATGTACGGTGCTGAAGCAGCAAGCCGTTACTTCTACGGTAAATCCGCGAAGGACCTGACATTGGCTGAAGCTTCGATGCTTGCGGGCGTACCAAAAGGACCGACGTATTATTCGCCGCTTAATAACTTGGAAAAGGCAACAAATCGCCAGCAAGTAATTTTACGGTTAATGAAAGATCAAGGGAAAATTACAGAGGATGAAAAAACTCGTGCCACTTCAGAACAGGTTGCCCTAAAAAGTGATGAATGGATTGCGACAAAATCAATTGCTCCCTATTTTCTGGATGTTGTATGGGAAGAAGCAAGCGATATTTTAGAAGAGAAAAACCTGAGTATTAGCGAAGGTGGCTGGACGATTCAAACAACACTCAACCAGGCACATCAACGCGCAGCAGAAAATGCAATCAAGACGAATATGCCGAACAATGATTTACAAGTTGGTTTTGTTAGCATGGAAGCTGATACTGGCTTTGTAACAGCACTTGTCGGCGGGCGTGATTACGGTGTAAGTTCATTTAACCGTGTTGCATTAGGTAACCGTCAGCCGGGTTCTGCCATTAAGCCGATACTGTATGCTGCGGCACTGGAAAAGGACTTTAATCCGATGTCCTTCCTGGATGTGAGTGAAACAACCTTTACGTATGATAATGGACGAGCAACTTATACACCGCAAAACGTCAATAAAAAATACGCTGATCATGAGCTTTCGATGGCGCAGGCATTGGCGATTTCCGACAATATTTATGCGGTAAAAGCACTAGAAAACATCGGCTACCGGTCTTTCCGCGATGTTCAGAAACGTTTCGGGCTCAACTATTCCGAAAAAGATGTACCGTCCATTGCACTCGGAACTGCAGAAAACTCGCTGTATGATTTAACAAACGCCTACAATATCATTGCTGCAGGCGGAGAAAAACGACAGCCGACAACTGTATTATCCATTACCGATGCCAAAGGAAAAGTCGTTTACAAATATAAGCCACCTGAAAAAGAACAAGTCATTTCCAAACAGGATGCATTCATTCTAACGCAAATGATGACAGGTATGTTCGACCCTGTATTCAGTGATTATTCTCCGGCAACCGGATTATCATTGCGTGCACGTATGAGTCACACATATGCAGCCAAATCAGGAACGACAAACAGTGACCAATGGATGATTGGCTTCACACCAAGCTTAACAGCAGGTGTATGGAATGGCTATGACCAAGGTAAAACATTATCTGTCCAGGCAGATATGGCCGCATCCAAGCAAGTATGGATTGATTTCATGGAAACAGCACTTGATGGTAAGGCGAATGAAACATTCACAATGCCGAGTGGTGTAGAACCAGTAACTGTCGACATCCGTACAGGTAAACTGGCTCACGAGTCATGTTCTACCCAGCGCGTTGTTTATATGAAAACCGAAGATGTACCAAAAGAATCTTGTGCATCATTCGATTTGTTCAATCAGGATTCATGGGGCAATTTCTTTGAATCATTACCGTTTGAAGCATTACGTAACTTCTGGGAATAAATTTAATTAAAAAAGCTCTTTCGTATCCGGTTCTAGTCCGTGACACGAAAGAGCTTTTCTATTGTGGTCATGAAAGGTTGAGAACCATGGGGCATTCGGCTTGGGAAAGTTCAAATGCCGCATACTGCTCAACCTGTTTCATATCCCACATGTCCTAGCCTACTATTTCGCAAGCTTTAAATTCAGTTTACTTTCTTTTAGAACCAGTTTCAACCACGGATTTTTGTAGTTTTTGAAATGTCACATATTGTTCACTGAATTGTGTAATATTTCTTATAAAATA
The DNA here is from genome assembly GCF_037974225.1 of Solibacillus sp. FSL R5-0691. GTDB lineage: Bacteria > Bacillota > Bacilli > Bacillales_A > Planococcaceae > Solibacillus. The sequence goes on along the minus strand of NZ_CP150231.1, from coordinate 492,027 downwards.
TAGATTTCGTTAAAGAACCCAGTATTATGCTAAATCCTGTCTTAATTTTTCTTCACTGTTGTTCCACATTTCTTCATTGTGGCTTTTCAGGAAGTCGGCCAATATTTTCTTTGAAGCTTCATCCATATGGTCGACAATAATGTGGCGCTTCATCGATTTATCCATTTTGTTCACATGGTCCGCCAAGATTTTGTAGCCACGGCGTTTTTCACGGTTTACGACCATTTCACATGCCGTTACACCGGCAAAATAGGCACCGGATTCTTTATGGTCAATTGTTACCCATACAAGCCAGTAGTCTTTTCCGCCTGCAGAGTCTTCACGGTTCATCGTAAACTTAATGCCGCGCTCCACTTCACTTTTCGCATGCATTGCTCCGATATCGACAACTGCTGTTCCTTCCGTGACATCGACAATGACCGGCGAAACGTTTTCCAATGAAAGTGAACCAATACCGAATCCTTTATGCCCATCGGTAGGATCATTTTTTATTATCGTAAAACCCATTTTTGGTTTCGATTTTTCTTCATTTGCCATTGTAAATCCCTCCAAATACGCTAATATAAATACTATACACTATATTTTAACTAGGAGGCGACTATATGCCAATCGTTACAATTAAAATGGTTGAAGGCCGTACAGATGAACAAAAACGTGCACTCGTTGAAGAAGTGACACAAGCTGTTTCTAAAACAGTAGACGCACCAGTAGAAAATGTATCAATCATTATTGAAGAAATGTCTAAAAACCACTTTGCAAAAGGTGGCGTACGCTACAGCGACCAGTAATGGTTGGGCAGCGCTGAATTTCAGTTACTAAATAAATACGAAACACCTCACTTTTCTCCAGGGATAAGTGAGGTGTTTTTTTGAATTTGATGCTGTAATTAATCGGAGTTTTCCCGCCTATTTCCCCAAGGGGTCTCCTGCTCATATTAAATTTCATCAATCAGCTGTTTAATTTCGTTGCGCAATTCTACTGGAATCCGCTCGTCTGTAAATAGCTCTTCGGGATAATACACTTTATGGTCCACTTTGATGCGACCGGCAATTGCTTCAACAATTTGGCTTTCCTCCGATAGTTCATGCTGCTTTCCATCCTGCATTAGCAGATAAATCGGCTTCTTCGTCCCTTCAATGCCCGGACGGTAAAAGTCATACGGTAAATCTGATGTAGAATCATGCACTAAATAATATTCCGGGTCAATGCCCGCCTGTAAAAATAAACGTTGCAGCTCTGCATATACTTCCGGCTGCTTGTAAGGATTCAAATTCGTATATTGGAACAATTTCCGGTTGACGAATCTCTTGCATAAATCACGTAAAATCTCATCGTCCTCTTCCATCCAAAACTGGAAATAGGCCATCATGATATTTTCATCAAGTGCAATATAGTCTTCCAATGTGATATTCCCTTTGAAAAAAGATATAAAAGGTGTCGGCTCGATTTTAAATAGATAATCATTTTTGCACAGCACTTTCACACGTTTTAAAATATGATTCAGCACAACTTCCGCGCTTCTCGATACCGGGTGGAAATATATTTGCAAATACATTTGGTAGCGGCTCATAATGTAGTGCTCGACTGCATGCATTCCGCTTTCTTTTATTACGACGCCATTATCGCGCGGACGCATAACACGCATGATGCGTTCCATATCAAAATGACCGTAGCTGACACCTGTATAATACGCATCGCGCTGCAGATAATCCATACGGTCAGCATCGATCTGACTGGAAATCAGGCTGACAACCAATTCATTTGGATACGTTTTTTCAATTACTTGCGCCACCTTTTCAGGAAAGTCATCTGCCACTCGGCGGAGTACGGTATTTACCTCTGTATCCCCAAGCAGAATCTGGCGTGTAAAATATTCATGATCTGTTTCAAATACATTTTCAAACGCATGCGAGAATGGTCCATGCCCCAAATCATGCAGTAATGCGGCACATAATACGAGTAACCGCTCGGAATCATCCCATTCTTTTCTTCCTTTAAAAACATCATCCACAATACGACGGACAATTTCATAAACTCCTAATGAGTGATTGAATCGGCTATGTTCAGCTCCGTGGAACACTAAATACGTCGTACCAAGCTGCTTGATACGGCGCAGTCTTTGAAATTCTCTTGTTTTGACCAAATCCCAAATGACTTGATCCCGAACGTGAATATAGCGATGGACAGGGTCTTTAAAAACTTTTTCCTCTTGCAGTTTTGTTTTTGCATATGTCATCACATAGCCCACCTCCTTATCTCTTAACATCATTATAAGTGAGATACCATTGAAATAGAAATGAATCCGCCGAAAACGCAAAAAGGACGTGTTCTGAAATACTTCAGAACGCGTCCTTTTTACGCTGTTACTTTTTCAATTTGTCGAGTACCTTTACCATTAACTCCTCTTCAGTTAATGCGGCAACTGGACGATTATTTACAAATGTAAATGTTTTTTTGCGGCCCGGGCCACAGTATGAATGACAGCCAATTTCAATCGTTGCTTCTGGATCAATTTCCTTTAATTTTGGAATTAACGTCTTTAAATTAACGGCCTGACATTCATCGCAAACGTGGAATAAGTTTGCCATAGTGTCAACACCTCTCTATGAGCTATTTTCGCTGTTTTAACCTATTTGCTATTGTATCTCATTTTACTTATTTCATTCAAGCATTATCCTAGCAATTCCGGCCAAAGTTCTGCTAGGAACATATTTCTCATTATTCTAGCAACATTTTACGATATATTGAATAAATGTTTTCGCCTTTGGACATGATAGATTTACAACAACAAAACTATTATTAATTCAGGGGGAGTTTTTGATGACAAAAACAAGACAAGATGCATGGGTGAAAGAGAATGATGAGCTGTTAGCAGAGGCTGTTTTACGCCATGTAAAAGAAGGAAGTACTCAATTAAATGCTTTTGAAGAAGCTGGAGATTTACTGAACCGAACAGCAGCAGCATGCGGTTTTCGCTGGAATGCCGTAGTCCGACGCATTTATGAAGAAGAGTTGGCACAAGCGAAAAAGGAACGTAAAGAACGTATGCGCATGATGAACACAGCTACAAAACGCAGAACAACACCAGTATACTTACTGCCGTCAAATGAAAATCAGCCAACATCGATTCCATTATCGGCCTTATCACTCGATATCGTCATTGCATACTTAGTACAACTGCAGCATACGAATTCAAATGAGCAGGACTTACTGAAATGGCGCAAATTGACTTCACTGTTAACGGAACAGAAAAACCAGCTTGAACAACAGCTGGCAGCACTGCAAAAAGAGAATAAAGCGATTAAAGAAGATTACGAGCAGTTTGTTTCGATTATGAACCGCGCAAGACGACTAGTAGCCTTAGAAACAGATACTGAAGCCACGCCAACATTCAAAATGGAGCGTAACGGCAACTTGATTTCCCAAACATCGTTAAATGATTCAGGCGAAGCGCTATATTAGCACCTCGCCTTCTTTTTATTTATTTACTTAGCATTGATTCATTGCGCTTGAACACGCGGTCCAAATAGTAATTGTACAATTCCATTTCCTCTTGCTGTAATGGCAGTTCGAACAGCTGGCCATTCTTTTCGCTCAATAGATTGCGCAGTCTTTCATTCACTTCGAATACTGTCACGTTTTGTCCAGTAAGTTCTTGAAGTGACGCCATGACTCCCGGCTTGATAACCGGATACTCGAATTTCGTTTTCTCGCCTTGCAGACCCTTTTCATAAAAACGTTTAATCAGTTCCGCACGCTCACTGCCACTGCCTTCTACGCATAAATAAATTTGGACAGCAATACCGTTTTTCATGCGGCGCTGCGAAATACCAGCAAACTTTTGCCCGCCAATACTTAAATCATATGAACCTGGACAATAAGAACCAACAATTTCATATGCTTCTATTTTCGTTGCAATTTCAGGGAATAACTGACGTATCAGATCCACCATCATTTCAAACGCATTATTAATACTTAGTGGCTTGTCCTCATTTACTACAATTGAAATATTTAAAACTCCCGCATCCAATACAACCGCCAGTCCTCCTGAATTGCGGACAATCGGTTCATAACCACTGTTTTTCAATGTTTCCATCCCTTGCTCAATATAGGGCAAACGGTGATCTTGGATTCCGAGTACGACTGCGTCATGATGAACCCATGTACGTATTGTCGAATTGGTCATTTTCTGACCGACAAGATGACATAATGTATCATCCATTGCAAAGGACTCTAACGGTGAGCGCTTATTCGCACTGATTGACTGATCGATAAAACGCCATATTGTCTGCTGCAAAATATCATTCATATTTTATACTCCTAGCCTAATTTTTCCTCACTTTAGCATACCGTATTTTAAAGTCATGTCAAATTGGTGAATTGACAGATTTTACAGTTGTGAAATGATATTTTTTCCTGAAACTATGCTACACTAATTGTGAATCATTTTCATTTACAAGGAGTGTTTGAACAGATGAATGAAGCAGCAATTACATTAGACGGCTGGTACGCACTACATGATTTCCGCTCAATGGACTGGGCATCATGGAAATTGGTTTCGGCTGAAGAACGCGAAGCCGCTACAAAAGAATTTATCGCATTTTTAGAAGACTTAAATAAAGATACAGGTTCGAATGCTTTTTACTCAATTATTGGCCAAAAAGCAGATTTCATGATTATGACTTTACGTGAAACACCTGAAGAACTAAATGAAATCGAAACAAAATTCGCGAAATTGGCGATTGCCGATTTTACAATTCCAACGTATTCTTACGTTTCTGTAGTCGAATTATCGAACTATTTAGCAGGTAAATCAGATGAAGATCCATATCAAAACCCGCATGTTCGTGCGCGTTTATATCCTGAACTGCCTAAATCAAAATACGTATGCTTCTATCCAATGGATAAAAAACGTGAAGGCAATGACAACTGGTACATGCTTTCAATGGAAGACCGTAAAAAATTGATGTATGACCACGGTTTAATCGGCCGCAGCTATGCAGGTAAAATCAAACAGATCATTACAGGTTCTGTCGGTTTAGATGATCATGAATGGGGCGTTACATTATTCTCTGATGATATGCTTCAATTCAAGAAAATCGTTTATGAAATGCGTTTTGATGAAGTTTCAGCACGCTACGGCGAATTCGGCGAGTTCCTGGTCGGAAACTTGCTGGACAATGAAAAACTGGAAAAACTGTTAGCGATTTAATGACTTATAAACCCGTTCTGCCTTGGTATCTTCAAGGTTGAACGGGTTTATTTTTTCCCGGAAACGTAAAAAGATGAGTCGATTGATTACTACTCATCTTTTACCGTATGATCATCCTGCATTTTTAAAATTATTATGATTGTATTAATGAATAAACCGATGACGATTAGAAGAACGAATAAATACCAATGTATCGGCTGTTCGTAAAAAATTGCGACCGCAAAGGACAATAATGCGCTAATGATTATGCCTAACCAAATCCCTATTTTCATGATGTTCCACTCCCGCGCTTTTCGTCAACACCGGCAACAATCTCTCATTTATTTACTTATCTTTACCCATTCCATTGAAACTTATTACATATAACCGAACTAATTATCCTATTGTATGTTGGTTGGTCAAAAAACAACACTGTTTTGGTGTTCATTTTTTTTATTGATGCATATACTAAATCGAAAAAGGAGGTCACATCGAACGCCTAAACTTCGAATAAAAGGTTTACATGCCGCCCTTCTTTCTCGGATACGGTGCGGCAAAAGGTGATGCAAGTGCCCTGCTTAGTGTGAAAACAAAGAAACAGCAGCTATATCTCCGTTTACTGTTTCTTGCACCGACGACTGCAGTCTATTAAATTTCTTTATGAAAGGATGCAAAATTGACTTATTATTGGACGTCTCCAATGCAACAGATGAATCCTGCGACGGTTCCGATGCCTACAACGATGCAAGGTATGCAAGGAGTAGGCATGCCACGTGAGGAATCCTATATCGAGAATATTTTACGGTTAAACAGAGGGAAACCAGGTACGTTTTATTTTTCATTTGATAATGCGGTAGCTGGCAGTAATACGCGGGCGGTTCGTGGAGTTGTGGAAGCAGCCGGTCGTGACCATGTAATTTTACGCGATTTGAAAAATAACCATCGCTTCCTGTTCCCGATGATTTACTTCGATTATGCGGAGTTCGATGAAGAATTAAGTTACTTTACACAGCAACCATAAAAAGTAAGGCGCCCTAATCAAGCGCCTTTTTTTGTTGCCTAATAACGCTTATAAGATGAATTGAGGGGCCGTGAAATGATTTTATTAGAACAATTGAGGGGTTTATTAGAACATTCGAGCGTGATATTAGAAGAAGTTAGCGGGTTATTAGAAGAACGGGAACGGATATTAGAAGTTGGCAGAAATAACAGTGTACTGGAGCAAGGATTGCCTGAGATTAATGTACCAAAAAGCCTTGCCTTGATTTTATTAGAACAAATGAACAGCTTATTAGAACAAAATGGTGCGATATTAGAAGATTGAGCCCCGATATTTGAACATTTTAAAGTGATATTAGAACAACTGCACGATATATTAGAAAATCGCAATTTTATTAGAACAAATCAATTTATATTAGAAGAAAAAATTTTTTATTAGAAGAAGCACCCTTTCACTATAATGTAATTCCCTTCACCTTATACGGAATGTTGCCCAAGAATAGCAAAAACGGCACCTTTATAAGGTACCGTTTTGAAGTATCATACTTTAAACTGCTGGATTTCCTGTTGGAGTGTTTGTGCATTGTCGCTTAGCGATACGGCCACTGCATTTACTTGTTGCATTGTAGCGGTCTGTTCCTCTACTGCTGCCGCGATCATCTCCAAGTTACCGCTTGATTCATTTGAGCTGTGGGCAATTTCATTAACCGATGCCGTCACCTGTTCCGCACTTGCAGAAAGCTCTTCGGAAGTAGCTGAAATTTCCTGGATTTGCATTGACATTTGCGTTACTGCATCTACGATTGTTGTAAACGATTCACCGGCATGTGAAATTATCTTCACGCCATCTTCCACAGAAACTAATGAATCCGATACGGCACGTTCAACGTTTTCTGTATCTGCTTTTATTTCAAGTGTTAAGTTAACGATAGAATGGGCGGATGATTTCGATTGCTCAGCCAGCTTTCGCACTTCATCTGCTACAACAGCAAAGCCTTTGCCATGTTCCCCGGCGCGCGCTGCTTCAATCGCTGCATTTAATGCCAGTAAATTCGTTTGATCCGTAATCGATGTAATTAATTGCGAAATATTATTAATTTCTTCCGTTTGTTGTGCCAGCTTTTGCACTAAAGCATTCACAGAGTTTGTCGATGAGCTGATAATGCTCATTTGTTGTTGGGCATCATAAATAATTTGCCCACCGTCTTTAGCTGTCTGTGTTGCATCAACCGAATTCCCAAGCAATTTTTGAGTTGATTCCGCAATTCGTTGGACACCTGCAGCTGTTTCTTCCATTGCACGGGCACTTTCATTTGAAGCATGTGCAGATATTTGTGCTCTTTCGGCTGTATCATTTACGCGCACCGTTACATCTTCCGTCGTCGCCGAAATTTCTTCGGTACTTGCCGAAAGTTCCTGTGCTGCCGCATTTACTTGCTCTGAGTTAACCTGAATGTTTTTAATCAGGTTTGATAAGTTATTTTTCATTGAATTGAACGCGTTGCCTAACTGGCCAATTTCGTCCTTTGATTTCACTAGAATATCTTGCTGCGATAAATCTCCTGCTGCAATAACATTCGCTTCATTCACAATACCATTTAATGGCGAAATAATTGTTTTACGTATGTATACCATAACAAGTATGCCAATAAGAACACTGATAGCTAAAGCGATACCGGCAACTAAAACAGAAAAGGCGATTGAATCATCTGCTTTCTTGTTGATCTCATCGAGCATTTTTTCCTGGTATTCGACCATCTGAGCTGTTGCATCGAACATTCCGTCATTCGCCGCGCGCAGCTTTGTATTAATAAAACCGTTTGCGAGTCTTTGTTCTCCCCGTTCGAAAGCATCCATCATATCAAGATAACCGTAATTGAAGTCATCCCGGTTTTTAACGACTTGTTCCATCAGCTCTTTCATCGTACCGCTTGATACGAGTTTATTTAAATTATCAATCTCCTGATCCAATAATTCGTTGTATTGTTTAAAGCTATCGACAGATTCTTCTTTGCCGTCAAAAACAATTGCACGCACATACATTCCTTGCATTGCGACATTAAAACGGATTTTATCCACAGAACGAATTTGCTCTACCCGGTAATCGATTGCTTCATCCATATTTCCCTGTATATTTTTTAAACTCATATAGTTAAGCACTACTGTAATCAAAATTAATATGATCATTATAATTAGTGCAGCATTTAACTTTTTCCCTACACTCATGCTGATTCCTCTTCTCGTTGTTCATTTAGTAAAAATTGCAATGTTGCCTGTCCTAAAACTTTCGCAGCGATGAGCATTGCCCGTTCATCAAAATCAAAGCGTGCATGATGATGCGGGTATACCGTTTCCCATTCCGGATTCTTTGCCCCTGTAAAGAAGAAAGTCCCTGGAACATGCTGCATATAGTAGCCGTAATCTTCCCCTATCATAAAAGGAGGACAAACCGTGACTTTTTCAACACCTGGTGTTTCATTTGCTATTTGTGCAACAAATTGTGTTTCAGCTGCATGGTTGATTACAGGCGGATACCCATCGAAATACTCGAAACGATAGTCAGCATGCATCCCTAAACATGTTGCTTTCAATAATAATTCGATTTCCTCTTTCATCTGTTTTCGCACTTGTTCATCAAAGGCACGTACAGTTCCTTGAATTTTTACTGTATCCGCGATGACATTGAACGGATTGACCGCTTCAAATTGTCCGACCGTCACTACACCCGATTCAAGTGGTGCAACACGGCGCGAAACGATGGTCTGCAATTGCGTGACAAAGTGTGCACCAACAACGATTGCGTCAACCGAGTGCTGTGGTTCTGCACCATGTCCGCCCTTGCCTTGGATTACAATTTCAAATCGGTCTGCCGCAGCCATAATGGCGCCTTCCCGTACAAGCACTTCTCCTAAAGGAGTCGGTGCCCATAAATGGGTTCCGTAAATTACGTCCACACCGTCCAAACAGCCATCCTCAATCATTGCTTTTGCCCCGCCTGGAGCGAGCTCTTCAGCATGCTGATGGATGAACACAATATTGCCGGACAGTTGATCCCGCATTTCTGTCAAAACTTTAGCCAAAACGAGTAATGTTGCGGTATGACCATCGTGTCCGCATGCATGCATTACTCCCTCATTTTTTGATTTATATGGAAAATCATTTAGCTCCTGAATTGCCAATGCATCAAAATCCGCACGTAAAGCAACGGTCTTTCCTTGTTTTGCCCCTTTTAATGTGGCTACAACTCCGCGCCCTCCAACAAATTCTCGTACTTCCAAACCTAGTTCACGGTGGAAATTGGCAATGTATGCAGGTGTATGTACTTCGTGATGGGATAGTTCCGGATGCTCATGTAAATAGCGTCGGATAATTACCATCTCTTCAAAATTTTCTTCTAACTTTAATAATAATTGGTCCATTTTCCTTACCCCTTTACTCTCTTACTTTATAACTATACAATAAATTCAAATAATTTAGATAAAAGATTTGATTTTCCTAACAAAATAATAAAAAAAGCATATACTTCCATTTCAAGAAGTATATGCTACGAGTATTATTGAGTCTTTTTTACTACTGCTATAATAATCATAATCCAGCCCACTAAAAAGAATACCCCACCGATAGGAGTAATGGCACCAAGTATACCGATTCCTGTTAAGGCTAATACCATTAAGCTTCCCGCGAAGATTATAATACCTGCATTAAAGCAGATCATCGCAATTTTCAACTGCTTCACTTCACCGAAAACCGCTTTTGACATTAAAATACCGACTAAAACAAGCGCCGTCGCATGGAACATTTGATACTGGATTGCTGTATCCCAAATCCCGGCACTGTAATCATCGAGTATATCTTCCAGTGCATGTGCTGCAAAGGCACCTAATGCTACTGCTAAAAATCCGTGGATTGCGCCAGATATAATTGAACCTTTCATTTCTTTTACCTCTTTCTTTATCTAATACTGATTTCTTTGTTAAAAATCAAACAAGGAGTCGCCGTTTGCGTCGTCTTCTTCAAGCTTTTGTGCTGGAATTGCAACCGGTTGCGAGTATACAGGTGACGAGATTGTTGTACTCATGCTATTTATGGAAGCAGGTTTTGGCGAACTGATTTTGTCGTCTAAAACGACATCACATAGCGCACGAATTGCCGCAAGCTTTTCACGGGCTTGTTGTTCTGTTGCCGCGTGTGCTGCTTCTGATGTCAACTTTTCAATTTGCTTAACAATCGATTCATACGTAATCATCGTTTTTGCCCACCTTCTCTATTTTTCGGTACAAATTTTAAGCAGTCCATTCCCGAAGACTGTTTTACAACGAGAGATGGCAGCTGCTTCGTTTTAAAGCCATATGCTGTGCAACCGCGCGGATTGGACTGGTCCCATGTCACACGGAAGTGCTGGCATTTAAAGCAATCTACTTTCATGTGCCGTTCCCTCTCTTTCTATCAATACTTTACCATGCTTTTAGGCAAAAGTTTAGCTTGTTTCCCTATTTCTTCGATAGGCACCAGTCAATCGGCTGTTGTCCTAATGACAGGAGTGCTTCGTTTGCTTTTGAATACGGTTTGCTTCCGAAAAAACCGCGATGTGCGCTTAACGGACTTGGATGTGGCGATTGGAAAATAATATGGTTGCTTGAAATTCGTTCAATTAAATTTCGTTTACTTTGGGCCGGTTTTCCCCATAATAAAAATACAATCGGCTGCTCACGTTTTGCGAGGTTTTCAATTATCGTATCCGTAAACCGTTCCCAGCCTTGCCCTTTATGTGAATTGGCTTTTCCTGCTTGTACAGTTAAAACGGTGTTCAGTAATAATACGCCCTGCTTGGCCCACGATGTTAAGTCTCCATGCTCCGGGATTTCGCAGCCAATATCCTGCTGCAGTTCCTTCATCATATTTTTTAGACTAGGAGGCAACTTTTGCCCTTTTTCAACTGAAAAGCTCAATCCATGGGCCTGATTCGGACCATGATACGGATCTTGTCCTAATATGACTACTTTTACTTGATTGTAGTCCGTTAACTGGAGGGCACTGAAAATATTCTCCTTCTTCGGATACACTGTTTCTTCCATATATTGCTGCTCTAAAAATGTTACAAGCTGTTTATAATATGGCCGCTCCACTTCTTGAGCCAATAAATCTTTCCATCTATTCGTCAACTGTTTCATCATAATTTCCACCTCATTTTAAACGCTATTGAATATGACGTAAAAGTGCAAGCACCTTTTCTGGCATTATAGATTTTTCGTTTTCTGGCTATTTTTATATAGTCAGCTAAACGTTATACTTAAATTAATTATAATTCGAATATTCACTTTAAGGAGATATGCTTTATGACACTAAAAAAAACTTTAACGATTGCCGGTTCTGATACTTCTGCAGGCGCAGGAATGCAGGCCGATTTAAAAGCTTTCCAGGAACATGGCACATACGGAATGGTCGCATTGACAGTTGTTGTGACAATGGATCCGAAAACTTGGAGCCACTCGGTTACACCACTGCCGACAGAATTATTGCAAAAACAAATCGATACAGCCCTTTCAACAGGTGTCGATGCCATTAAGACAGGTATGCTTTCAACTGAAGAAATTATTCAAATGGCATCAAAAGCAATTCAGGCTTCCGGTACAGATAAAATTGTCATCGATCCAGTAATGGTTTGCAAAGGCGAAGATGAAGTATTGAACCCAGGCAATACGACAGCCATGATTAAATATTTATTACCCTATGCAACAGTTGTCACACCTAACCTATTCGAAGCTGGACAGCTGGCAGGTACAACAACGCCGAAAACAATCGAGCAAATGCAGGCTGCCGCTGTGAAAATTCATGAGCTAGGCGCAAAAAATGTTGTAATTAAAGGTGGAAAAGCCTTAGTACATGATAAAGCCGTTGATTTGTTCTATAATGGAGTAGAATTTAAATTATTAGAAACTGAAAAAGTTTCTTCTACTTATAATCATGGGGCAGGCTGTACTTTTGCAGCGAGTATTTGTGCAAACTTAGCAAATGGTCTTTCTGTTGAGGAATCGGTTATTGAAGCGAAAGAATTCGTTTCAGCAGCGATTAAACACGGATGGGCTTTAAATGAGCATGTTGGACCAGTAATGCACGGAGCTAAACCACGTTTCGGTGCACCTGAAGTTACGGTTACAACAATTCCAAATTATGTTAAAGCATAATGCATAAAACTTCTACAAGTAGAAGTTTTGCCTCCGGCGGATGTCACAGATTCGGCTAGGAATTCTTTGCGTCAACGCAAAGCCGAATCCGGACGCAATTACGCCGAGGCGTACTTCATATAGCTGCGTCACACAGGAACTCATTTCTTGTGTGACTTTTTCGTTTCCCAGTCGAATATATTTTGACTATACTATTAATAGAAAGATTCGAAAGGAGTTAATAAGAGTGATGAAGGAAGTAAATACTAACGAGCTCCAGGAGTTAATTAATTCTTTTGCGAACAAAGACGTTTTTATTCATCTAGAAACTACAAACGGCTCTTATGCAACACATTACAATGAAAGCTTTTTCAATGCAGGCGCATTTATCCGCAATGTACAAATACGCTATGAATTAGGAAAAGTGGTAGGAGATGCCCCGCACCGTGTTGGACTTAAAATGCCGCATGGCTGGGTCTACGCGCAAGGAATTACACATTTCGAACTGGACGATGAGGGCCGTTTACTAATGGCTGGTTTAGATAATACTGGAAAGCTGGCGGTTGCATTAGAAATCAGCGAAACGCCATTTGCTTATTAAGGAGGTCGCTAATATGACATTACAAGAAGAACGTCACGTTTTAGTCGTTTATCCGCACCCGGATGATGAAGCCTTTTCAGTTGCAGGTACATTACGCTTATTCCACAACATGGGAGTTCCCGTTACATATGCTTGTTTAACATTGGGCGAAATGGGACGAAACTTAGGAAATCCTCCATTTGCAACACGCGAATCATTGCCGGAAATTCGCCGGAAAGAGCTGATGGAAGCATGTGAAGCAATGGGTATCAGTGATTTGCGTATGATGGGTTTACGTGATAAAACAGTCGAATTTGAAGATGATGAAAAAATGGTCAAGCTCGTGAATGATTTGATTGTCGAGCTGAATCCATCATTAATCTTCACATTTTTACCTGGTTTTGCTGTCCATCCCGATCATGAAGCAACTGGACGCGCGGTTGTCGAAGCGGTACGTCGTATCGATAAACAGTACCGACCTCGAATTTTAGCTTGTGCATTTGCGAATGACACAGTTGAGAAAAACGGTGAGCCGGATGTTACAATCGATATCGAGTCCGTCAAAGCAGATAAGTTAAAAGCTTTAAAGGCACATGCTTCTCAAACAGCCTGGATGATTCAAGACGCGGAAAAACGGGTAGATACTGGTGACGTCTCACTGGATAACTGGTTAACAAATGAAAGATTTTATACTGTCACTTTTAATGATTAATGTATATTTATAATTTTAAGGACGTTTGCATATTTTTTGATTTGCAGACGTCTTTTTTCTCTTATTCATCTTTTGCATTTTTATTCGGTTCATTTTTAGCTTATTTCTTCAAAAATATGATGTTTATTGCATATAAACTTTTCGTCGGCCTAATTATATTCATTTTTTAATCAGTATAGTTTTCAGAAATATTAATCTTTATGTAAAACAGTAGACAAATGAATAATCACGTTTTATAGTGTATAAATATTCAAACTAACAATCAAAGAGGTTATCATATATGAAAACAAAATTTTCTACGTATACTTGGTTTCTGTTTATTGCCCTTTCTGCTCTTGGTGTATTTCTGTTTATCACACCGATTAATACAGAAGACGGCATAAAAGTACCGATTGCGATCCTGGCAAACTTTTTGGCAGGTAAAGTAGAGCCATTCATTCACTGGTTCGCATTCATTGTATTTATTGTTGCGGCGGCAGGATCTGTCGTAATGCAATTTATTCCGAAAAAAACAGAACAGCGTACACTCGTTGATTCATTATTCCGTGTGAACTGGTTCTGGACAATCATGCGTGTGCTTGCAGTTGTATTTGCAAGTATGTATGTTTTCCAAATCGGGCCTGAAAGTTTAACAAGTGATGTGACAACAGGCGTGTTACTTGATCCGGCGGCAGGTCTTGTAACTTTCATGTTTGTACTGTTTTTATTTGCCGGTTTATTGTTGCCTTTATTAACAGACTTCGGTTTACTTGAATTTTTCGGGTCGATGATGGTAAAAATTATGCGTCCCCTATTCAAAATTCCAGGACGCTCTGCTATTGACTGCCTTGCTTCTTGGGTGGGCGATGGAACGATCGGCGTATTGCTTACAAGCAAGCAATATGAAGAAAAAAACTATACAGGCCGTGAAGCAGCAACAATCGCGACAACTTTCTCGGTCGTATCGATTACTTTCTGTTTAGTAGTAGTTGAAACAATAGGCATTGGTGATTACTTCATCGAATTTTATGCTTCTGTCATTATTTGCGGATTAATTTTAGCATTCATTATGCCTCGTATTTATCCTTTAAAACAAAAAGCAGATACGTTAATCGATGGCTCACAAGTGCCTGCAAACCGTGAAGATGTACAAGATGGCTATAATGTATTCTCTTTTGGATTACACAATGCTTTATCAAAAGCCAATTCTAACCGTAACTTAGGTAAAATGATCAAAAACGGATTTATTAATGTACTGGAAATGTGGTTTGCGGTTACACCGATTATTATGGCATTCGCCACAATCGCTTTAGTGTTAGCCGAGTTTACTAGCTTCTTCCGTATATTAGGAATGCCATTTGAGCCAATTTTAGCGCTTCTGCAAATTCCTGAAGCCGGTGAAGCTGCACAAACGATGATTGTCGGTTTTGCGGACATGCTGTTACCTTCTGTTTTAGGTGCAGGCATTGAATCTGAAATGACACGTTTCTTCATCGCGACAGTATCGGTTACACAGTTAATTTACATGTCGGAAGTCGGCGGACTGATTTTAGGTACGAAGCTTCCATTAAAACTTTGGGATCTATTCATGATTTTCTTAATTCGTACAATCATTTCGATTCCAATTATCGCAGCAATTGCACATTTATTATTTTAATTAAACAATAAAGGGCTGCCGGAAAGTCAAATTTCCCGGCAGCCCTTTTACTTTTCACTTTTTTACTTCGTGCTTGTGAAGCCGCCGTCAATACGGATGACTTCCCCGTTAATATACTCTGCTTTTGAAGTTAGCAGGAATGTTACAAGCTCTGCTACTTCTTCTGGTGTACCTAAACGTTTTTGCGGGATTCCGCCTGTGGCATTTTCCTTCATTTGTGGGTTTGCTTCATAAAAAGCTTTTACCATTGGTGTTTCAGTTGGTCCCGGAGCGATTGCATTAACACGCAGACCGTCTTTGGCGTACTCCGCTACCATACTTCTTGTTAACCCGACAATCCCGTGTTTCGTTGCCGAATATGTAACAACGGAGTCCTGTCCAATTACACCGGCACTTGATGCCGTATTCACAATGGAACCGCCACCGTTTTTCAGCATTACATCCGCTACATAGCGCACACCATAAAGTGCCCCAAGCAAGTTGATGCCGACAATTTGTTCGATTTCTTCAATCGTAGTTTCTAAATAGTATTTCCCGCTGCCGGAAATCCCTGCATTGTTAAAGAAGTAATCAATTGAACCAAAATGCTTCATTGTTTCATCAACATAGTTTTTTACTTCTTCCGCTTTTGATACATCCGCTTTAATAAAAATAGCGTCTACACCTTTTGCTTTAACTTGTTCAACTGTTTCGTTTCCGCCTTTTTCACTGACATCCACTACCGCAATATTAATACCTTCCTCAGCCATACGGATTGCTGTTGCTTGGCCTAACCCGCTGCCTCCACCTGTAATAATCGCTGTTTTAGTCATTGCTATTCCTCCTGATATATAAATTTGGACATTGCCAATAAGTTTTCCTATCTGCAAAATTGCCCTTTCACAATAATATAAATTCCCCTTTAATTTTCGGTTAAACCTTTAGGATGTGATTTACGACTTAGGTCTTAGTTCATACAATAGCTTTTCCTGTTTTGTTCATGAATATGCACTTCAATAAGTTTTAGTGTTCGTATCAATTTAAAGATAATCTTGTCTAAAACAATACGTCAGTTCTCTATTAAACCGCTTTCATTATGGCGTATTGATGAATTTTCATAATTTACAGAATTTTTACGCCATTACAACATAAATTTATGATAGAATAATATAATCTTTAATCAGATGACGGAGGTTACATGGAAATGGGAGTTACTCAACCGACTACGATTGCAGTGGAAAACGTATTAATCGCACATCATTTTTTAAAAGATGTTGTTGTACATACACCCCTGCAACTAAACGAATATTTATCCGAAAAGTATGGGGCAAAAATTTACTTTAAGCGTGAAGATTTGCAGCATGTTCGCTCATTCAAATTACGTGGTGCCTATTATAAAATTAAAAAAATCGAAACGGAAGCCCGCGCTTCAGGTGTCGTTTGTGCTAGTGCCGGCAACCATGCACAAGGTGTTGCTTATGCTTGTGCAAAGCTGGAAATTAAAGCAACAATCTTTATGCCGAAAACAACACCGAAACAAAAGATCGATCAAGTACGGATGTTTGGCAGAAGCTTTGTGGAAATCGTGCTGGCAGGAGATACTTTTGACGACTCGGCAGAAAGCGCACTTGCCTATTGTGAGCAGGAGAACCGCATTTTCATCCATCCGTTCGATGATGCAGATGTAATGGCTGGCCAAGGAACAGTGGCTGTCGAAATTATGAATGACATCGAAGAACCAATCGATTATGTATTTGGCAGTATCGGCGGTGGCGGCTTAATGTCAGGCGTCTCTTCCTACATTAAAAACTTATCCCCTTCTAGTAAAGTTATCGGTGTAGAGCCTGCTGGTGCAGCCAGCATGAAATCTGCTTTCCAACATGGCGAAGTAGTTTCACTGGATACGATTGATAAATTTGTTGACGGGGCTGCTGTTAAATGTGTTGGGCATGATACTTATGAAGTATGCCGTCACTATTTGGATGATATTATTGCTGTTCCGGAAGGCAAAGTATGTACGACTATTTTAGATCTTTATAATAAGCATGCGATCATTGCCGAGCCAGCTGGCGCATTGTCGGTTGCTGCACTCGATTTTTACGCAGATCAAATTCGCGGAAAATCGGTTGTCATCATTATTTCTGGAGGAAATAACGATATCGGACGAATGCAGGAAATTAAAGAGCGTTCACTGATTTATGAAGGGCTTCTGCATTACTTCATCGTAAGCTTCCCGCAGCGTTCAGGAGCATTACGCCAATTTTTAACGGAAGTGCTTGGTCCGAATGATGATATTACAACGTTTGAATATACGAAGAAAAACAATAAAGAAAGTGGCCCGGCATTGGTCGGCATTGAACTTGCACATCGCGAAGATCATGAAGGATTAATTGAACGTATGCGTGCAAACGGTTTTGAATATAAGGAAGTAAATAACGACAGTACGCTGTTTGCATTGCTAGTATAAATACTTTTATTGAAATATAAAAACTCGATTTTCTCTCAGAGAAAATCGAGTTTTTGCTTTATCTGTCTGGAACTCCTCATTTACCCTAATAACGCGCGGTCTGAATTCATTTTTTCGCCGCGGATTTGTTCGAACTCGTGCATTAAATCCGGAATCGTCAAGTCCTGTTTACGGTCTTCACCGACTTCCAAAATGATTTGCCCTTTATCCATCATAATGAGGCGGTTCCCCAAATCGAGCGCCTGCTGCATATTATGCGTGACCATCAATGTCGTCAGCCGGCTTTCCTCGACAAGCTCTTTTGTCAGCTTTGTAATAAGTTCAGCCCGTGACGGATCAAGTGCTGCTGTATGTTCATCAAGCAGTAAAATCGCAGGTTTCGTAAATGTCGCCATTAATAAACTTAATGCCTGGCGTTCCCCTCCTGATAATAATCCGACTTTTGCCGATAAACGGTTTTCCAAATTCAAATGCAGTTTTTCCAATGACGTTTTGAAAAACTCACGACGCTTTTTATCAACACCGAAGCGCAATGAACGCTTCGTATTACGAGAATAGGCAATCGCCAAGTTCTCTTCGATTGTCATTGTTGGTGCTGTACCTGCCATCGGATCTTGGAAAACACGGCCGATATGGACAGCACGCTTATATTCCGGCAGGCGGGTTAAATCATTGCCGTTAATTTCGACAGAGCCGAAATCTGGTGTTAACGCACCTGAAATCATATTCATCATTGTCGATTTCCCGGCACCATTACTGCCGATAATTGTAACGAAATCACCTGGTGCCAAATGCAAGTTAATATTGTCCAGCGCAATTTTCTCATCGGGTGTTCCTTCGTTAAATACTTTATTAATGCCATCTAATTTAAGCAAGGCTCTTCCCTCCCTGCTCAATATCTACTTTTGTCTGCTGTAATGCGAGACGTTCTTCCAAACGTTTTTCTTTTCTCTTTTTCTCTTTATATTTCCCAACGATTTGCGGGATTACCAGCGCTAAAATAACGATAACCGCCGTAATTAATTTCATATCCCCTGAGTCCAACCATTTTACGCGTAACGCCAATGCGTAAATCATTCGGTAAATTATTGCCCCGGCAATAACCGCAAATGTGACACGAACAATCGACTTCGTTCCGAAAATGGCTTCACCGATAATTACAGATGCCAGACCGACAACAATCATACCAATACCTAATCCGACATCGGCAAACTTTGTATACTGGGCAATTAATGCACCTGATAATGCCACCATACCGTTTGAAATTCCGAGTCCTAAAATGACTAATGAATCGGTATTTGCGGAAAAGCTGCGAATCATTCGTTTATTGTCGCCTGTTGCGCGGATTGCAAGACCGATTTCTGTTTTTAAGAACCAGTCTACTACTAGTTTAATAATTGTCGTCACAACAAGCATTAATATTAAAACACCCCAAGTTGTTGGAACAGAAGCTAAGCCCATTGACTTTAGTACGTTTGTAATCGCTGAATCAATGCCTAAATTCGACCAGAAAGAACCGAACGTCGAAAAAACTGTTTCTGAATTTAATAGTGGAATATTTGGTCGTGTTACACCGGTATCTGAGCTTAATCCCATAATTCGAAGATTAATCGAATAGAGAGCGATCATCATTAAAATCCCTGCAAGCAGCGGATTGATTTTCCCTTTCGTGTGTAAAATTCCTGTCATACATCCAGCAATAAATCCAGCAACTGTTGCGACCAATGTGGCAAGAATCGGGTTATAGCCAAGCACGATCATCATCGCTGCCGTACCTGCTCCCGTTACAAAGCTTCCATCAACCGTTAAATCCGGAAAATCCAGCACGCGGAATGTTAAGTAAACCCCAAGTGCCATAATTGCATAGATGATCCCTTGCTCCACTGACCCAAACATAGCTGTAAACATCTCGAATCATCTCCTGACTTTTTTAAAAGTTTTAAGCAAGTCAGCCTAAACATTTTATACCTGTTTAGGCTGACTTGCTTTTTTGTATAAATGTGAATTATTGTACTTCTGCTTCCCATTCAGGCTTAATTTCCAACCCTAAGTTTTCTGCAGTAGCTTTATTGATTACTAGTTTTAAGTTAGCCGGATATGCAGCCGGAACTTCTGAAGGTGCTTTGCCTTCCAATAAAATTTGTGCTGCCATTTGCCCTGCTTCATAGCCGATATCATAGTATTCGAAACCGTATGCAGCTAAACCGCCGCGCTCTACTGAATCAAGCTCACCGACAATAAGCGGTAATTTGTTTGCATCTGCTACTTCGATTACAGATTCTAGTGCCGAAACGACCGTATTATCAGTAATAATATAGAATGCATCTACTTTTCCTACTAAAGATTCTGCTGCCTGACGAACTTCAGATGAAGCAGATACTGCCGCTTCAACAATTGTTACGCCTTCTTTTGCTGCAATTTCTTTTACTGCCGCGATTTGTGCCACTGAGTTTTGCTCACCCGCGTTATATACCATCCCTACATTTGTTGCCCCTAATTCTTTAAGGAAGGCAACTGTTTTCGGCATTGTTTCCGGATGTAAATCAATCGTACCTGTTACGTTAGCACCAGGTGTTGCCATTGACTCGATCAATTCCGCCCCTACTGCATCCGTTACCGATGTAAAGATAACCGGAATATCAGAAGTTGCACTTTTTGCCGCCTGTGCTGAAGGTGTTGAGTTCGCGAAAATCAGATCTACATTTTCCCCGACTAACTGCTGGGCGATCGTCATGTTCGCACTGTTATCGTTGTTTGCAGATTTGTCTACGTATTCTGCTTTAATCCCTGCATCTTCAATTGCTTTTTTAAATCCTTCTTTTGCTGCATCTAATGATGGATGCTCAACAATTTGTGTTGTTCCGATTTTAAACGTTTTATCGCTATCAGCTTTAGCTGTATCTACAGCTTCGCCATTGGACGTCTCATTCGAAGATGTCTCGCTCTCTTCCCCGCCACAAGCAGCTAATAATAAAAGAAGCCCGAATAACAAAAAGGACAGCTTCATTAAATTTTTTCTCATCTTATTTCCCCCTAATTACTTTATCGATTTAAAGCACCGAACTTCATTTGGATGAAGTGTTGAAATAATATTACCGCGTCATTTTTAGATAGTCAATAACATTTAGAATGTTCTGAATTTATTATAGGTAATGTGCCTCATTTCGGAATTTTGACAATACTCTTTAAACCGCTAAGCGACGCGGTTTGTTAAACTTTCTACTCTGTGAAAATTTTTTGAAAAAAAAGTCCTATAAATCTTTACTTTTATTTTCAATATTGCTATGATTGCAGTTGCTTTGCGTGGTTCGTAACCATCCCACGTTAAAAAACTAGGAGGAATTTCATATGAAGGTAAAGTTTATTGCAGCGAGTGCCATTATTGCAGCATTATATATTGCTGTCACAATGCTTGTTGCGCCAATTAGCTTTGGGCAAGTACAGTTCCGTATTGCCGAAATTTTTAACCATTTAGTCGCATTTAACCCGCGCTATATGTTGGGTGTAGTTTTAGGTGTATTTATTTCCAATTTCCTGATGTCTTCAATCGGTCCCATCGATTTAGTATTTGGTGTTGGACATACGATTATTACACTGGGAATTTTCATATTCATTTGTAAGTTTGTGAAAAATATTTGGGCTCGCCTGATTATTAATACAACATTATTTACGTTTACAATGTTTATCATTGCAGCACAGCTGAATATCGTGCTTGGCTTCCCGTTCTGGGAAACTTGGCTGTTTGTAGCATTTGGCGAATTTGTTGTATTGGCGGTTGGAGCACCGATTATGTACACTTTAAATAAACGATTGGATTTCAAAAAATTAATCTAATTTCGATTGTTTCACCAGCTGACTTTTTTATGTCGGCTGGTTTTTTATTTAGAAAACTTATTTTAGAATTGTTTGACATTTCATTTTTCAGTGTTAGAATAAAGCATAATTCAAATTGTTATTTACGGTAGCAGGTTGCGGGAGCGTGACCACCGTTTTCGTTTAGTTGAGCTTAGTTGAGTAAATTGTTGAATAAGAAGAGTAGCATTTATCGTTTTGTCCAGAGAGCGTATGGC
This sequence comes from Solibacillus sp. FSL R5-0691, assembly GCF_037974225.1. Classification (GTDB taxonomy): domain Bacteria; phylum Bacillota; class Bacilli; order Bacillales_A; family Planococcaceae; genus Solibacillus. Next base: position 470,229 of record NZ_CP150231.1, on the reverse strand, counting down.
TGGTGAAAATACGCCAAAAGGTAAATGTGAATGGGCCTTATGAAAGCTGCCGGCGTTAGTCGGCGGACGGTACCCTGCCGTTATCAGGTTTAAGTGGAAGCAAGTTTTTTTGATTTGCTTCAAACGAGGTGGCAACGCGGTGAAAATCGTCCTTTCGCAAAAGTTAATTCTTTTGCTGAGGGCGATTTTTTTTTATTCAGCAAAGCTTTAAATTAATTACAGGATTGCTAAATAATCTGAATCGTAAAGGCGTAGTTTATTTCAAAAAGGAGTGTTTCAAATGGTAGTTCAGCAACATTTTCGTACATCAATGAAAAAAGTAAATGGGGATTTACTGACACCGATTTCTATTTTCCAGCGACTGCAAGGTGAACGGAAGTTTTTATTGGAAAGTTCCTCAAAATATGATGGTAATGGACGCTATTCGTTCATTGGTGTCAACCCGCGTAAAACATATATCGGGACTGAAGATCAGCTTTTGGATCATACACATCATTCCAATAAAGCCTACACATATGAAGGCGAGCTGATCCAACTATTAAAACAAGTGATGCCGCGCATTTCATCACATACGGAATATCCGTTTACAGGTGGCGGCATTGGCTATATTCACGCATTGCAGAAGCCGTTGCCTGAACTGCAGTTCCATGTTTACGATACACTCGTTATTTTTGATCATTTAACAGATGAAATTGCTGTTTTTCATACAAATATTGAAGCCGAGCAAGTGGCACCAAATATTGATCAACTGATTGAACAGCTGTTTACAACACCGACACCTGAACAGTCATCCTATACATTACAACATGTCGAAAAAGAGGAAAATGGACATTATCGTGCACAATTTACTGGTGAGGCCCTTTCCCTTTACCGGAAAATGCGCATCGAACACGCTGCACCCTATATGTACTATGTCGAATTTGATGATTGCACAGTAATCGGCACATCAAAATCAAACTATATGCAAGTAAGGGACGGGAATATTTCCGTTACAAATGATGCCCCGTCAATCGAACGCTTTAGTACAGAAAAATCGGTGCAGCAGCTTGCCAATGTTACAACAGGTACGTTAAGCCCTACCCTTCATGCCATCGACGTCGTGAAAGGGCTATTGCCATCACAAGGCTTGATCGGCTATATCGGCTTTAATGGCCAGGTCGATTTCACAACACCTGAACAAACGATAATAATTCAAGGAAATGTCGCACAGCTTCACTCGGAAACAGAGGAAGAAGCGCCATTCCACTCTTTACTGAAAGGATGATGAACATGTCTTTACTTCCATATATTGAACAGATCGAGCGAAAAGAGCATTTAGTTTTTGAGGAAATGACGCAGGCGGCACAGCTTATTTTTAATGAGCAAACACCGAAAGAACAGATCGCCTCATTTTTAACAGCGATGAGCGCAAAAGGAGAAACAGCACATGAAGTTGCAGGCTTAGCTTCTGTTATGAAGTCACATGCAGTTGCTGTCGAAGTACCCGAAGGCATTTATATCGATAACTGCGGCACAGGCGGCGATGGACTTCAAAGCTTCAATATAAGTACAACTTCCGCATTTGTATTGGCAGGTGGCGGCATTTTAGTAGCAAAACACGGCAACCGGAAAGTATCGAGCGCTTCAGGAAGCTCGGATGTGTTGGAGGCACTTGGCATTACGCTGCTGCCAAATATCGAACAAACATCTGAATTGCTCAAACAGCATGGTATCGCCTTTTTACATGCTCCGAACATGCACCCGAAGTTAAAACGGATTGGTGAAGTTCGACAGGCAATCGGCAAGCCGACGATTTTCAATTTAGTCGGTCCCTTAACAAACCCTGTTCCGTTAAAAACGCAGTTTGTCGGGATTAACCGACCGAACTTCACGACCGATTACGCGGAAGTGCTCCATATGCTGGGACGTGAACGTGCAATCGTCGTATCTGGTGCACAAGGAATGGATGAAGCATCACTGGATGGTGAAAACACTTTTGTACTGCTAGACCGCGGGGACATGATTCCATTTAAACTGCGTGCTGAAGATGTCGGCTTAGCCGCACAGCCCCTTTCTGCAATTCGCGGCGGTACCCCTGCAGAAAATGCGGACATTATGCGTGACTTACTAAAAGGAAAACAAAGCGTGTATTTCGATACGGTTCTTTTAAATGCCGGCATTGGCTTCTTTGCATACGGGCTTGCCGAGACGATGAAAGAAGGAATCGAGATGGCAAAGGACAGCATAATGTCAGGACGCGCTTATGAAAAATTAGAAAATATCGTTGCTTATAGCCAAAAAAAGACGCAGGAGGAACCCGTAAAATGACGATTTTAGACCGTATTATTGACCAAAAAAAGACTGAGCTGCCACAATTGCTTTCGACAAAGCCTGTGTTTTTAACAATTGATAAGGTCCGCCCTTCCCTATACGAAACACTGATATCAGCCAATTCATTGCAAGTAATTTCGGAAATGAAACGTGCTTCCCCTTCTAAAGGTGATATTGCGACAGAAGTCGACCCTGTTGAGCAAGCGTTACAATACGAAGAAGCAGGTGCTGCCTGTATTTCCGTCTTGACAGAGCGCGCATTTTTCAAAGGTAGCTATGCAGATTTAAATGCCGTTGCCAATGCTGTGGACATACCGGTTTTATGTAAAGATTTCATCATTCATGAAGTGCAGATCGACTATGCGAAAGCGGCCGGCGCATCGGTTATCCTGTTGATTGTCGCAGCATTAACGGATGACCAGCTGAAATCCCTTTACGCCTATGCGACAGAACAACAGCTGGAAGTGCTCGTTGAAGTACATGATGCCGATGAATTAAAGCGTGCCCTTGCTATTGGGGCAAATATTATCGGAGTGAATAACCGGAATTTGAAAACATTCGATGTTTCGTTGTCAGCAACACTTGAAATTGCGCAGCTTCTTCCCCCTTCACCGATAGCATTTATTAGTGAAAGCGGCATTTTAGGTCCGGAAGATGCACAGTTTGTGGCGAATGCTGGCGCAAAAGGAGTATTAGTCGGCGAAGCATTAATGCGCAGCGGAGACGTCAAAAATTCACTTAAAGCACTACAAATCGACATAACAGCAAAGGTTGGCGAAAATCGATGACAAAAGTAAAAATTTGCGGATTAAAAGAAATTGAACATGTGGAAACAGCGGTCAAAGCAGGTGCCGATTTTATCGGATTTATGTTTGCGCCCAGTAAACGACGCATTACGGTAGAGGAAGCAGTGGAACTGGCAAAGGCAATTCCGAGTACGGTCAAAAAAGTCGGGGTTTTTGTCAATGAGGAACCAGCCACTATTCGTCAAATTGCAAAAGAAGTCGGACTCGATTATATCCAGTATCACGGAGATGAAACGCCTGATCAGATTCAGGAAATCGGGTTGCCGGCAATTAAAGCATTTTCGATTCGTAGCGAAGACGATGTGACACGTGCGGCAACATATGATGTGGACTATTATTTGTTCGATGCGCCTGGAACTGACTTCCGTGGAGGAAGCGGAAAGTCTTTTGACTGGATGTTGCTTGATAAAGTGAAAATCCCGCTTGAAAAGGTCATTTTGGCAGGTGGACTAAATGAAGAAAATGTTGGATTGGCGATTATGCTTGTCGAGCCATTTGCGGTAGATGTTTCAAGTGGTGTAGAAGTGGATGGTCGAAAAAGTTCAGCAGCGATTACGAATTTTATTGAAACAGCAAAAGGAGAGTTGATTTTATGACGACAGTAAAAGGACGTTTCGGGCGATTCGGCGGGCAATTTGTACCCGAGACATTGATGACTTCACTTGAGGAATTGGAGCTTGCATATGAGGAAGCAAAAAAGGACCCCTCTTTCCAGGAAGAACTTGATTATTATTTAAAGCAATATGTCGGACGTGAAACTCCCCTCTATTTTGCGGAGCGTTTAACGAAAAAAGTCGGCGGCGCGAAAATCTATTTAAAGCGTGAAGATTTAAACCATACCGGCGCACATAAAATAAATAATGCGATCGGCCAGGCACTTTTGGCAAAACGGATGGGGAAGAAAAAAATTGTTGCTGAAACTGGTGCAGGTCAGCACGGTGTCGCAACGGCAACTGCGTGTGCACTGCTTAATATGGAATGTATCGTTTATATGGGGGCAGAAGATGTACGCCGCCAGCAACTGAACGTTTTCCGTATGGAACTGCTCGGGACAAAAGTTGTTGCAGTAGAAAAAGGTTCCGCTACATTAAAGGATGCAGTTAATGAAGCGTTGCGTCACTGGGTTACGCATATAGAAGATACGCATTACATTTTAGGTTCGGCACTTGGACCACACCCCTTCCCTACAATTGTCCGTGATTTCCAGCGTGTCATCGGGGATGAAACACGTGCCCAAATTTTACAGCAGGAAGGACGACTTCCGGATACGGTTATTGCTTGTATCGGTGGCGGCAGTAATGCAATCGGAATGTTCTACCCTTTTGTGGAAGACCAGGATGTAGCATTGTATGGAGTGGAGGCTGCAGGTTCAGGTGTCAATACCGACAAACACGCGGCAGCAATTCATGTTGGAAAAACAGGTGTCCTTCACGGTGCGTTCATGTATTTATTGCAGGATGACAACGGTTTTGTTCAAGAAGCGCATTCAATTTCAGCGGGACTAGATTATCCGGGAGTAGGACCGGAACACTGCCATTTACATGAAACAGGTCGTGCATCCTACCCTTCTGTTACAGATGAACAGGCACTTGAAGGTGTGAAGCTGTTATGTGAAACGGAAGGAATTTTACCGGCATTGGAAAGCGCTCATGCCGTTTACTATGCAAGTCAATTTGCCAAGAACCGACCTGCCGATGAAATTGTTGTTGTTTGCTTATCAGGACGTGGGGACAAAGATGTTCACACATTAATGGATAAACTTGGAGGTGGCGTGAAATGACATTGCAAAAACAGCTAGAAAACGTATTAGCAGCAGGGGATAAAGCATTTGTTCCTTATATTATGGCAGGCGATGGCGGGCTTGAAACATTAAAACCTACTATATTAAAGCTTCAGCAAATCGGAGTATCCGCAATTGAAGTTGGGATTCCATTTACAGACCCTGTAGCAGATGGACCAACAATTGAACAAGCCGGCGAACGTGCGCTTGCACACGGTGTGACATTAAAAAAAGTACTGGATGAACTCCAAAGCTTTGCACAGGAAATCCATATTCCGCTCGTTGTCATGACGTACTTAAACCCGATTCTGGCTTATGGAATTGAAGTATTTGCAGAGGATGCAAAACGTGGTGGTGTCGAAGGACTGATTGTACCGGATATGCCTTTTGAAGAAAGTGCCTTATTGCATGATGCGTTAAAGGAAAACGGCATTGCGCTTGTACAGCTTGTATCATTGATGAGCCCTCCTGAACGTATAAAAAAATTAGCTGCTGCAAGTGAAGGCTTTGTCTATGCCGTTACGGTAAACGGTATTACCGGTGAACGTGCAAGCTTTGCCACGGAACTTGCCGGGCATTTTGCAAACTTGAAAGCAGCGAGCAATATTCCCGTGTTAGCAGGCTTCGGTATTTCAACAACTGAACATGTAAAAAGCTTCGGCGACATTGCGGATGGAGTAATTGTCGGCAGTAAAATTGTTACGGCACTCGTTGAGCAAGACTGGACTGCAATCGAAGCGCTTGTACAGGCAACGAAGAAGACGGCTGTAATTTAGTCGTTGCTTATAAAGAGGATGCAAAGACTAGTGAATAAGTGGGTTCCCCCATTTCAATCAGTACCTTTGCATCCTACTTTCTTCTATATATATATATTCTGTTTCCTTTATATGGTATCCTTTGATTAAATCTATTTAGTGGGGGTTCAAGATGAATGTAAAGGACTTTTTTGCGGGTTTGTTTTTTGTCGCGATTGCCGGTTATTTTACTTATGTGTTAGTCGATAGCATGCCAAAGCTGTTCATTGACAGCACAACGACTTGGCAATACTTTGTCGCATTCTTTCGTGTTGCACTCATTATTTTCCTTTTCAACTTAGGACTCTCCCTTATGAAACGCTTTTTCGTAGGCGGGACGACAAAAAACGGGAACGCTCGGTAATTCGATGCTTTCCCGTTTTTTATTTCATTCCACACTATAGTTGGAGCTGTGGATAAATTTCATTCACATTTTCGCGTAACTTTGCCTTTAAGAATTTCCCGACAGAAGTTTTCGGAATTTCCGTTAAGAAGACGATATCATCCGGCAACCACCACTTAGCAAATTGACCTTCCAAAAATAACGTTAGCTCTTCTCTAGTTGCATTTGCTCCCTCTTTCAGGACAACACATGCCAGCGGACGCTCCTGCCATTTCGCATGTGGAATGGCGATGACCGCCGCTTCAAATACCGCTTCATGCGACATGAGCGCATTTTCCAAATCAACGGACGAGATCCACTCACCACCGGATTTGATCAAATCTTTCGTTCGATCTGTTATTTTAATGAATCCCTCTTTTGAACGAACCGCGATATCACCTGTATATAGCCAACCATTAGAAAATGCTTCCGCTGTACGTTCATCTTTATAATATTCTGCCGCAATCCATGGACCACGCAGACGCAGCTCGCCCATTGTTTCGCCATCCCAAGGTACTTCACCGTTTTCATTGACGATGCTTGACTCTATCCCCGGAACCGTTAAACCTTGCATCGCGCGTGTTTCGATTTTTTCATCCAATGACCAGTCATCCATATGTGACATATCACGTGACATTGAAACAATCGGTGAAGTTTCCGTCATGCCGTATGCCACAATATAATTGACGCCCATTTCTTCATATTTTTTAATAAGCCCTTTTGGTGAAGCAGACCCTCCACAGAAAATAGCTTGTAATGTCGATAAATTACGGGCTCTTTTTTCCTGCTCCTGCAATGCGCCAAGCCAGATTGTCGGGACACCCGCGGTTTTCGTTACATTGTATTGCTCAATGAAATCCAATATTAATGACGGTGTAAACTGAGGGCCGATCAATACTTGCGTCGCCCCTACATTCACTGCTGCAAACGGCATCCCCCAAGCGTTGACATGGAACATCGGAACAATCGGTAAAATTGTGTCACGTTCTGAAATTGCCATCGTATCCACCATTGAAATCGACATGGAATGCAGTACGAGCGAACGATGTGTATACACGACCCCTTTTGGATTTCCTGTTGTTGCGCTTGTATAGCACATGCTTGCCGGCGCATTTTCATCCAAATCTTCCGGGAACGCAAAGTTTTCATCTGCTTCTTCCAGCAATGCCTCGTATGACAGTACATTCGGCAAAGTCGTTTCCGGCAGCTCCCCATCCGCCATAATGATGTAATGTTCAATTGTTTTCAGCTCCGACTGCACTTCTTCAATGAGCGGCACTAAATCTTCATCTATTAAAATTATTTTATCTTCCGCATGATTAATAATGTACGCAATATGTTCCGGTGACAGGCGGATATTAACCATATGCAAAATTGCACCTGTACATGGAACCGCAAAATATGCTTCTAAATGGCGGTGCTGATTCCAGGCAAACGACGCAATCTTGTCGCCGCGCTCCATGCCCAGCTTGGTTAATGCGTGCGCCAGCTTTCTTGTGCGTTTCACCCATTGCCCGTATGTAAGGCGATGAACCTTTTCCTCACTTGTACGTGAAATAATTTCTTTGTGTGCATAATACGTTTCTGCACGCTTAATCATATCTGTTAGAACGAGTGGTGTTTGCATCATCATTATATATTTCCCCCTTTTATGAGACGTTATCTTTTACCGGCAATCCCCATTACTGATAAAACGCCTCCTAATTTCTCCCACAACATCATTCTAATATAATATACTGAAAAATGAAAATATTTTGTCAATAATGCAGCAATTTCTTTTTTCTGCGGAAAATGGAAATTACTGAATTTCGCTTTTCATAAAGGCTATCCGCAGGCAGCCCTATAAAATAAAAAAGCGAGTGAACTGCTTGCCAACAGTTTCACTCGCTTCTATAAGTTAAATTGCGTTTTGTGCTAATCGTACTTTTAGTTTTTCCAGCATATCGACCGTCATTTTTTCCAGATCGTAGCTTGCTTTAAAGCCCCATTCCTCAATCGCTGCGGATGAGTCGATTGCATTTGGCCAGCTGTCGGCAATTGCCTGACGGATCGGGTCCACCTCATAATCCATTGTGAAGCTTGGAATATGTTTTTTAATTTCGGCTGCGATTTGAGACGGCTCAAAGCTCATCGCCGAAATATTAAATGCATTGCGGTGCACAAGCTTTGCCGGGTCTGCTTCCATTAAATCCACAATCGCCTGCAGTGCATCCGGCATATACATCATATCCATATACGTACCTTCTGCAATATAAGATGTGTAGCGTCCTTCCGCAATCGCTTTATAATAAATATCTACCGCATAGTCCGTCGTTCCTCCACCAGGTGGCGTCACATAAGAAATCAGCCCCGGGAAACGGACACCGCGTGTATCCAGTCCAAAGCGTGTGTAATAGTAGTCGCATAATAATTCGCCGGCTACTTTATTGACACCGTACATCGTTGTTGGGCGCTGCAATGTGTCTTGTGGTGTGTTGTCCTTTGGCGTAGAAGGACCGAATGCGCCGATTGAACTTGGCGTGAAAAACTGCATATCCAGTTCACGTGCCACTTCAAGTGCATTCATTAAACCGCCCATATTTAAATTCCAGGCAAATACCGGATTTTTTTCTGCTGTTGCCGAGAGTAATGCAGCCATGTGTATCATCGTGTCTGCACCAAAATCATGGGCAAGTGTGTGCATGCGTTTCCCATCTGTTACATCCAATACTTCAAATGGACCTTCATGCTGATCAATTTTTCGAATATCTGTTGCCAATACATTATCTGTGCCATACGTATGGCGTAACTTCTCTACTAATTCCGAACCAATTTGACCTAAAGCACCGGTCACCATAATTTTCTTCAATCTGAAGCCTCCCTATCCTTTAAAAGACATATATTCTGCCTGTTACCGCTGAATATACCGTCCATTATTTCTCATCTATTAAAACAAATGTCCTTGTGGAAAATACATAGAACCATCCATAACACTTGATGTTCAAACATTTTCATGAAATTCATTATAGGATGTTCTTTTGTAAAAAACAATATGTTAAAAATATTCTTTTTGAGCAATACATTTGTACGTGTGAAATATTCGAATAGAAAAATTGCTTCTATTAGGGTGGTTCTCGTTATAAGATTGAGAGAAATTAATTTCTCTTTCTAAAATGGGGTTGATTTCCATTCCGGGTCGGACGCTTTCCGCGGGCACGGCTCGAGCCTGTAGTCTCTCGCTCGCGCTATTCCCGCTGGAGTCGCCTCCCCTCCATTCCAATCAACTTGCTTAATATCTGGTTTTATCGTTTCTATTTTTTATTGGTCAATTGGAAATTCTACTCATCTAAGAGCGCTTCATAAATATGGTGGAAATGAATTTTTTCGCTGTTTGTCAGTTTGACGTATTGTTCGTGGATGCTGATTTTTTGGATGGCCCCAGAAACTGTATAGAGGCCTGTTTGCTCCCATACTTTTAGTACAATCGGGCATTGCTCTGTGTAGGCTCGCTGTAGATTGATGTTAATCTGTTCTAACTGGGCTTCGTCAAGTTGGGGTTGGGTAACAATTTTGTCCTCTTCTTGCCATTCACGCAATAATTTGACATGCTCCGGCAGCATCATTGCGCTCCATTTAATGGTTCCTCTATCTCTGTTCATCGCCTTCACTCCTTATTGTTTATGCCCGCCTACTAATTTAACCCGTGTCAGCGCAGTACCTGCTTCCGTATAGGAAACAGCACGCAATATCGCTGTTGTACCGTATTTCGTACGTAAACGGTCCATCGTTTCTCCGAGCTTGCGGTTGCGCCAACGCATCTCATCAAACAGGCTGAGCTGCATCGAATATTCGCTTTCAATATTGCTTAATGTAATCGTCACTTTGCGTGCCGGTCGTTCGGCATAAAATTCATCGAGCAGCTGCTTGCACACTTCGAAAATTTTCAGTGTATCGTTTGTCGGCTCATCGATTGTGCGTGAACGATGAAATCCACCCCCGAAGGCATCTTTACTGTAGCTAAGCCCTAATGAAATCGTCCGTCCGATTTTTTTCGCTTCCCGCGCCCGCCTTGCCACGTCTTCGCACATTTCCAGCAATACGACTAAAATTTCCTTTCGACTGCGATAATCGCGCATCAGCATCTGCCCCTTACCGAAACTGATTTGTCCTTGCATAATCGGTGCACCGACTGTTGAGTGATCAATTCCCCACGCATGGTAATACAGCTGATTGCCGAGAACGCCGAAGCGCTTTTCCAGTAACGCTAAATCGGCATGCGCCAAATCGTAGACCGAGTAAATGCCCATATGGTTCAGCGTTCTTTCCGTACGGCTGCCGATTCCCCACATCGTGGATAGCGGCATAATCGGCCACAGTTTTTCCGGTACATCATTATATGTCCATTTTGCAAATCCCGTCTTTTTTGCTTCGATGTCGAGCGCCAATTTTGCCATCAGCATATTTGGGCCGAAACCGACTGCACATGGAATCTCAAATTGGTTGTAAACGAGCTGCTGAATGTATTTTGCCGTTTCTTCAGGCGGTCCCCATAATTTTTCGGTTCCGGTTAAATCGATAAAACTTTCGTCGACGCTATATACATGAATGGCCTCTTTTGGAACGAATTCGTTGAACAGACGTGTAATTTCCATTGATATGCGTATAAATAATGACATCCGCGGCTCAAAAAGACGAATATCCGGATGTGGCGGGATTTCGTACAATCGCGAACCTGTGCGAATATTAAAGCGCTTTTTCATCGGAGGGGATGCTGCAAGTACAACACTTCCCTTTTGCTGAAAATTTCCGACAATCGCAATCGGGACTTCCATTACATTTAAATTTTCAACCGACGCAATACAGCTTGCATAAAAACTGCGCATATCAATACAAATAATCGAACGTTCCGGCGCATTTTCATACATAAAGCTCATCTCCTTGTATCGAACATTTGTTCTTATATTAAAATGAGACGTGTGAGATGGCAAGTGGAAAGTAGTGGTTGTTTTGGTTCTGGAGAGATTTTTTTATGTATCAGTGAGTTAATTTGCTGCTAAATGCAAAAAAAGCGCACCGGCATTCATCCAGTACGCTTTAAAATTTATTCTTTTATTACTTTTTCATAGAGACCCGGACGGCGATCTTCATATACAGGGATGCGGCCGCGCACTTCATCAACTGTTGAAAAATCAACGTCAATAATCGCCAGTTCCTCATCTTCTGCGCCTGTCCAAAGCACTTCACCCCATGGCCCGATAATCATTGACTGACCATTGAAATTTTCCACTTTACGGGCAATACGATTTACCGCAACGACGAAGCACTGGTTTTCAATTGCACGCGCCTGCAGTAATATTTTCCAGTGATCAATACGTGGTGTTGGCCATTGTGCAGGTACGAACAGTACCTTAGCGCCATCCAATGCATGGGAACGCAGCCATTCCGGGAACCGAATATCATAGCAAATCGCTCCGCCTGCTTCAAGCTCGCCTAATGCGAAACGGTTCATGTCACTGCCGGATTCCAAATACAAATGCTCATTCATTAAGCGGAATAAATGCACTTTACTGTACTCGCCAACTAATTCCCCGTCACGACTATACGTGTACATCGTATTGTAAAACTTATCATCACGCTTCACCGATACTGATCCACCTACAATATGTACCGCCAATTCTTTTGAAAGACTGCTTAAAAATGCTTTCGTACGTTCCCCATTTTCGTCCGCCAGCTCTTCCAGTTTTTCAAGCGCATAGCCTGTATTCCACATTTCCGGTAATACAACGATTTCCGCGCCGCCTGCTACTGCTTCGCGAATAAACTTCTCCGCGCGTTCATAGTTTTCATCAACCTTGCCAAAACCAACATTCAATTGAATACAACCAATTTTCATAACTGCCACCGCCTTAAATATTCCGTGCGAATCTATTTTCGCATATTCGTACTCATTGTAACATTTCACTTCAAGTTGTCAAAATCTTCACTTTACTTAAGTGAAGTTTTAGACTAACATTAACCTTACTATTTTTCAGAGGTGATAAAGAATGATTGAATTCTCGAAAAAGCTGCAGCAGTTACCACCACAGTTTTTCGCAGCACTTGTAAACAAAGTAAATGAAGCGCTAGCCCAAGGGCGCGATGTGATTAATTTGGGTCAGGGAAATCCCGACCAGCCAACACCGGCACATATTGTGGAAGCACTGCAAAATTCGGCAAACGATCCGCAAACGCACAAATATTCTCCGTTCCGTGGTATTGCAGAGCTCAAGCAGGCAGCTGCAGACTTTTATAAACGTGAATATGATATCGACATTGATCCCACTACAGAAGTGGCCATCCTTGGCGGAACGAAAATCGGTTTAGTCGAACTTCCGCTTGGCCTCCTGAATCCGGGTGATTATATGCTCCTTCCAGATCCGGGTTATCCGGATTACTTATCGGGTGTCGCACTTGCAGATGTGAAGTTTGATACGATGCCGCTTCAAGAGGAAAATCACTTTTTGCCGGACTACAAGGCATTATCCGCAGAAATTAAAAACCGGGCAAAATTGATGTATTTAAACTATCCGAACAACCCGACTGGGGGTGTCGCAACGCCCGAATTTTTTGAACAGACCGTACAGTTCGCTAAAGAAAATAACATTGCAGTTGCCCATGACTTCGCTTACGGGGCACTCGGCTTTGATGGAGAACGCCCGCCAAGCTTTCTGCAGGCACCCGGTGCAAAAAAAGTCGGCATTGAGCTTTATACATTGTCCAAATCATACAATATGGCAGGCTGGCGCATCGGCTTTGCAGTCGGCAACGCAAAAATGATTGAAGCGATCAATATTATTCAAGACCATCTGTTTTGCAGCCAGTTCCCGGCGATTCAGCATGCTGCAGCAGTAGCACTGAATGAAGAACAATCTTGTGTTGAGGAATTGCGTGCACTATATGAGCGCCGCCGCAATGTGCTCGTTGAAGAAGCTCATAAAATCGGCTGGGAAGTGACCGCCCCGAAAGGTTCATTCTTTGCATGGCTTCCTGTACCTGCACCTTATACGAGTGAACTGTTTGCCGACTTTTTACTGGAAAGAGCGGATATTGCCGTTGCAGCCGGCAATGGGTTTGGCGAGTACGGCGAAGGCTATATTCGCGTCGGGCTGCTCGTCGATGAAGAACGTTTGCGCGAAGCAATGCAACGTGTCGCGAAGCTTGGTCTGTTTGCGCAGACGGTTGTGAAATAATAAGGTTTAACAATTTGAATGATGGTCAAAATGAAGACATGCTTCAACTTTGTATAAGAGAATGGCAAATTTATATTCGCCATTCTTCTTACTTTAATAGCCAAATATCTAAACTTATTCGCCAATTCATTGTAAAAAGCAGTTTGAGAATTGGCTGTGTAAGTATATTCGCCATTTTATTAACGATAATCGCCATTTATTAAATATATTCGCCACTTTCATCCGCATAATCGCCACTTCCCCCAGTTAATAGACACTTCTGTACAGATAATCGCCATTTTGAAATTTATTAGACCATAGAAGGCTCTAAAGTTGAACTTTCACAACAACACAAAAAACTCAGCACCATCTAAACAGTGCTGAGCTTAATATCGTTTATTTAATTACTTCTAACTCACGGCCAACTTTTTCGTAAATCGCTAAAGCTTCATCAAGCATTTCTTTCGTATGGGCCGCTGTTGGCATATTGCGCACGCGACCTGTTCCTTTTGGTACTGTCGGGAACACGATTGCTTTTGCATACACACCTTCTTCAAGCAAGCGTTTCGAGAATTGTTGTGTTAGCTTTTCTTCGCCGATAATGCATGGTGTAATCGGTGTTTCCGATTCTCCGATATTAAAGCCAAGTTTTGCTAGGCCGTCTTTTAAATACTGACCGTTTTCCCATAGCTTGTCATGCAGCTCTGTCGATTCCATAATCATCTCTACCGCGCGTGTAATCGCCGCTACATCCCCTGGTGGTAATGCTGTTGAGAATAAAAACGGACGAGAACGAACTTTTAGCCAGTCGATCAGGTTTTTCTTCCCTGCCACATAACCGCCGACAACACCGATTGCTTTTGACAATGTACCGATTTGGAAGTCGATATCATGTTGCAGACCGAAATGCTTCACTGTTCCGGCACCTTTACCAGTAACGCCTGAACCATGTGCATCATCTACATAAGTGATTAGGTCAAACTCTTTTGCGATTTCAACGATTTCCGGAAGCTTGGCAATATCGCCATCCATCGAGAAAACACCGTCTGTAATGACCATTACTTTATTGTATAGGCCTGATTCTGTTGCATCTTTTGCTTTTGCGCGTAAATCATCCATATCTGCATGGGCAAATGGAATAATTTTCGCTTTAGATAAACGACAGCCGTCGATAATTGAAGCATGGTTTAGTGCATCCGATAAAATCGCATCATTTTTGTCCATAACAGCAGAAATTGCCGCCATATTACAATTAAAGCCTGATTGATAGCTGATTGCTGCTTCTGTCCCTTTAAATTTAGCTAATGTTTCTTCCAGTTTTACGTGTAGATCGAGCGTACCGTTAATTGTACGAACAGCACCTGCACCAACACCGTATGTGGCAATTGTGTCCTGAGCAATCTTTTTCAGCTCATCGTTCGTCGCCAAGCCTAAGTAGTTGTTTGATGACAGGTTTACAAGCTGTTTGCCTCCAACTTTAATAATCGGGCCGTTTGCTCCTTCTACCGGATCGATTTCGTTGTATAAACCTTGTGCTTGTAGTGCCAGTAAGTTTTCATCTAAAAAGGTATTTAATACGTTTGACATGCGCGTTCATCCTTTCGATATCTATTTCCACTATATTTTAGCACAGAGAATGAAAATTTTATGTAAGCGGCTCTCCGATTATTTCCTCAAGCTTTCGTTTAAAGAAAAATAATGACGGCTGAATGACATAACCTGTACCGAGCGCTAAAACAACCGTCCCGAAACCAACAGGACCGCCAAGCAGCCATCCGGCACCTGTCGCAAATACTTCCATTACGAGCCTGCCTGTTTTCACTGAATAGCCTTTACTCGCAATTATCATCATAATTGTATCACGCGGACCTTCACCAAGACTTGCCGCAATATAAAGTGCACAGCCAATGCTCATTACAAAAAAGCCGCCCGTAAAATACGCAAGTTCCAGTGCAAAAATATTCGTCTCTGGCAGGAGCCAGTTGAACAAATCAATAAATGAACCGATGAACAGCATATTTAAAAATGTCGCAAGTTTCGGTATGCGTTTCAAATAAATCGATGTTCCGATAATAATCGTCAGACCCGTTAAAATAGACCAAGAACCGATCGTCAATCCGATCTGCTTATAAAGACCAATATGGAAAACATCCCATGGAGCTGTTCCGACAACATTTCCTTTAATCGTCATCGTAATTCCAAGCGCCATGATCATCATTCCTACAAAAAAACTTCCCCATTGCCATTTAAATTTCTTCGACACAACAATCCTTCTTTCTATGATGAGACAATCGATGCAAATTGACCGTTCGTTGCCTTTTGTAAATCTTCCGGTACAAGCTTAATCTGCATCCCGATTTTGCCTGCACTGACAATAATATAATCCAGTGCAGTCGCCGCTTCCTCAATAATAGTCGGAAAAAGCTTTTTCATCCCGATCGGTGAGCAGCCCCCGCGAATATAACCCGTTAAGCCAAGAAGTTCCTTGACCGGAAGCATCTCGATTTTCTTTTGCCCTACCACTTTTGCTGCGGCCTTTAAATTCAATTCCGCATCTACCGGAATGACGAAAACAAAATAATTGCCCTTTCCTGCAGTTGCAACCAATGTTTTATAGACATGAATGGCAGGCTGGCCGATTTTGCCGGCAACGGTCAATCCATCCACTGCTTCCCCATCGTTGATCGTATACTCAAAGATTTCATGTGCAATTTTTTTCTGCTCAATTAAACGAACTGCATTTGTTTTTGCTTGCTTCTTCGCCAAAAAGACCACTCCATAATTTCAACTTTGGAAATAGTATACCATTGAATGATCTGGTGCGTGAATGATGGGAAAGTTGGAACTAATTATAAAAAACCACCTAAAACGTAGCTTTGACTCCGTTCTAAGTGGTAAAAAATAATCGGTATTTTAATTGCTCAAGATGGTCTTTTTAAAATCAAAGCGGAAATAATATATCCTGCTACTATAGCTACCCCGAAAGTTACAAGTGACCCGAGCATTTCTAGTTTTACCGTCATTAAAAATACAATGGCAACCGCCAGTGCTGTCATTGTAATGACAGAAATCTACAGTAAACGGTCCTGCACAGTTTTAACTAATGTAGCAGATGGAGTGCTAGCCGTTTCTGCATCGGCAGCTTTTAAAATATTTTTTAAACGGCGCAGGTTAATAGCTGGTCCCATGAACGTCATTACAATCAGTGCCGCTAATGAAAGATTGATCCAAGCCGCGTGCCAGCCCCAAGTAGTAATCACCAAATATAATGCCGGCAGGAAAATAATGATGACACTAAATGGCAATAGTCCATCAACTTTAACGGCCAATGCTGCCCAAACACGCAGCGTTTCTGTTTTCTTTGAGTATAGCATCGCAACCATTGCAGTAATCGTTAACCCGACTGCTATAAACATCATAACTGTACCTATAATATGTAGAAAAAGCATAATACTATAAAGCAATTTTTATCTCCTTTAGTCTGATATAAGTTTAACGTACATATTATAAAACGATATGTTATATTATGGTAAAATAATATATACTTTTACTCTAAAAATAGTTAAAATAAAAAAACCACTCGTTTTGAGTGGATTTTTAGTCATGCAGTTTGAGAGAAAAACGAGTCATTTACTGAACGGTAACCGTTGTTCACCATTGCAATATGCGCACTGTATTTTTGTGCAGCTATATTGAATGAACGCTGGAATAACCGCTTTTCCAACTCTTGACCAAACACTGTTTGCTCGTCTGGTTTACGTGTAAAGTCTTGTTGGAATTTTTCCGGTATTGTAAATGAAAGATTTTCATTAAATAACGAGCTTGCTTCCTCGGATTGTACTTGCTCATTATGTTCATCTTGAGTGTTTGCCGGCATTTGCGGGATTGAGGTTGATATATTCGATGCTGTAAGTAAATCTTGAGATGAAGGGACAGCTGATGCTACACGCACATTGTCCAATATTGGTGTTTGTTTATACGTGATGTCATTTACCACTGCAAGATTTTCAGCCTGATCGGCATTGTCCTGTGTCAGTAAATCTTTTTCTGTTTTACCGGAAAGGAGGTTTTCCAGCACTTTTAGCAGTGGATTTTTACTTGGATCCGTGTATTGCGCATGCTTTTTATATGCGTCACCCGCCTCTTTGCGAAGCTGGGAACGTTTTCTTTCATCTAACTCTGAACTAACGCCTCGTACCAAGCTATTTATCTTCATCTTCTTCACCCCTTTTGTAAAAGTTACATTAATTTTTTATTAATATACCAACATATATCGTATTTATATAGAAGATATTCACTAATTATTCATAATCAGAACTTTCCTACCAACCTTATCTGCCCTAACAGCCTATAAAATGGACTATCTGTTACTTTTTAATTCAAGTACCCAATACCTATAATAAAAAAACCAATATTCATTGCCGTTATAATACGAAAATTTGTGATACCTCTCCCTTGTAATTTATTTCAAATTAAAACATCTTTATTCCGAGATATACTTATCATATAATGATTTTAGTTGTCAATAACTCTTGCTCAACTGTAGTAACTGCTTTGTCTGTCTGTTTCTACTATATATGTTAAGATAATATCGTTATTTTCAAGCACTATCGGAGGTTTATAGAAATGAAGATAAATAAAGGAGTATTCTTTGTACTGCTCGGTGCAGGATGCTTTGGATTTACACCGGTATTTGCCAAAATGGGATTCGGTTATGGCTATACTCTTGGTCAAATCAATCTTGTTCAAATGGTCATTTCCTTTCTGCTATTATGGTCGATCACTTTCCTAAAAGGGTTCGGTATGAAGGGTCTGACTAAAAAGAACATCCTTCCCATTATGATTACCGGCTGTTTTATCGGTTTAACAAGTATTTTTTATTATGGTTCGATGCAGTATTTACCTGCTTCACTGGCCATCATTTTAATGTTTCAGTTTGTTTGGATCGGTATTGTGTTCGAATGGGTTTTCAACAAAATTAAACCGGCGCCAATTACTGTATTGGCGATTGTTCTTATTTTAATCGGTGTTTTTTTCGCATCGAATATATTAACCGGTGATATACAAGGTCTTCCGATTAAGGGATTTGTAATGGGCATATTATCTGCCTTTACTTATGCTGCCTTTATCTTTTTCAGCGGGAAAGTTGCTGTGGAAGTTCATCCATTAACCCGTACTTCTTTAATGGTGACAGGTTCCACAATTTTAGTATTCTTGATTTTTATGAAGGACATCCCTGCTGTATTTCCTCTTGAAGGAAGCTTGGTATCGAGTGCTGCCGGGGTTTCAATATTTGGAGCCGTGTTGCCGCCACTGTTTTATGCAGTCGGAGCACCACTCATTTCAGGAGGTTTGGCGAATATATTAACTTCTGTTGAATTGCCTGTCGCGATTTTGTCGGCGAGCATTATTCTGGCTGAAACGGTCACAGCTTTGCAATGGATTGGGATTGTGCTGATTCTCGTTGCGATTGTATTAAATGAAATCGGTCCAAATACCAATCGGATGAGAAAGCGTACAAAAAGATCCATACTACATCCGCATAATAAAAATTAATATAGATGCTAATCAACCTCTGTGCAAACAGCTGTTGGTTAGCATTTTTTTATGTACAAAAACAAAAAAGCTTATCAATAATTTTCTATTGATAGGCTAAATTGATCTTTCTGCTTATCTATTTGTTATTTGAAGAGATTCAGCATAGCGCCTACTTGTCTCATTGTATTAATTCCATTTGTTATTGTTCCCACATGGCCCATCACTGTATTTAAGTTATCAGATAGTCCGCTAAAGCGGGAACCTTGCTGCTGTTGTGGCTGTGGCGGATAAAAATTGGCCTGCTGTTGCCCCTGTCTTGCATTCACCGGAGATGGTGGATAAAAGGCTTCCCTCGGTCTTGCGAATTCATTGGGACGAGGCATTCCCATTTGCTGTCTACCTATTTGCGGTTGGGGACCAAATTGTTGTCCATTTGGCGGGAACATCCCCGGTCTGAAATTTTGCCCATAAAATGGCATATCATTCACCTCCTACTAAGTTTGACCTCTAACCTAGTATATGTTCTTCATTTTTCACAATATAGACATTTGAAATATGCCCGTAATACGTTAATTGTTCATTATACCGCTCCTCACCCTCAACAAATAAATGCATATGAATAAAGAAAACGATTGGAGCGAATAGATGAGCAATTTCAATCCCGAAAGACTATCCGTTGAATACAGGGATGGTGTTACTGCAACGGAACCTATTATTTCAAGACATCACACGCTGACCCATTCTGATGATACTGGAGATTTATTTTTAACAATTGGGACGCAGTTTGCCTGGGACAAAGTAAATCCCGAACTGCGTGATGAAGTACTCGGTGAATGGAAAACAAATGGACACTATTGGTATTACAATGCCTATGTAATTGTTAATACACAAAATCAGGATTTCGATACAGCGATTCGGCGGTATGAAGTTTTCCGGCGCGAATTGCCGCTTGCATTGACAGCCATCCGTTACGGTGACCGCTTATTATTCGACCGCTATCCGACTCTGGACAACGGATTAATCATTATGAACTTCATGTCCACTTATCCGCAGTTATATAAACAAGAGATGTATGGGACTTTCAGCAGTTATTCTACATTATTTTAACTGGATAAAATTCGATAATATGCAACATTTTATTCCAATTCCTTTTATGGTATTAATTGTTAGTGCGTAGTGCACGACAAGTCATTTTACATGAGAGAGGGATAACAGAAATGCTGCATTTAAAAACGATTACAAAAGATAATTGGATAAAAGCAATCTCGCTAAAAGTACGGGAGGATCAAGTAAATTTTGTCGCCTCGAATGTAGTGTCATTGGCACAGCTGAACTTTCTGGAAAACTTCCATGCGAAAGGAATTTACTTTGGGGAGGCAATGGTCGGGTTCACGCTTTATGGTCTCGATGAGGATGACCATGAATATTGGATTTACCGGATGATGATCGATGAAAAACATCAAGGGAAAGGTTATGGCAAAGAGGCGGTTCGGCTTGTTATAGAGGATATTCAAACAATGAAAGAGCCTCACCATCAAACGATTTCCCTTTCCTATGAACCTGATAATGAGCATGCAAAGCGCCTCTATGAAAAAATGGGCTTCAAGGAAATTGACGGCCTTGTAATTGAAGGTGAGCAAGTAGCACGCTATACGTATTAGGAGAATCCGCGATGCGAATAATAAAGATTGTGTTACTGGCGATACTTGCAATTCCAGCGTTCTTTATTTTAATACTTACGATTGCTTCTTTTGATTATTTTTACTATCCGATTATAGGCTACAAAGCGGAAAATGCCGCCGAAGCTTCACTTGAAGACAAATATAACGAAGACTTTGTGATTGATGAATCAACCTACTCTAAACCATTGGGCGATGATTATGGAGATTATCATATTATCGCTCATCCAAAAAAGAATCCTGATTTGGAAGTTACCGTTTCGGTTAGTGAAAAGACGGAGCCGCTTTCTGATACGTATTTGCAAATGCATTGGCGGGATCAGCTGAATACGCGATTCGGGGTGCTGTATGAAGAACTTTATGGAACGGTTGAAAATTATTCCTATATGGTCAATGTGACATTTTCGGATGAAATCGAAGCACAATATGACCATACCGACACCTATGAGGGTATTTTACAAAAGGAAGCGAACGGTATCGGAAATATTGTCTTTGCCAATGTAATTCTGAAATCCTCCAACAATATGAACAATCAGCTGGAGAAAGCTTATAAGATGATCCAGCATTTTAAAGAACAGAATTTAAGTTACTTCAATATTGAAATTGTATACTTTAATGAAAAGTTGCAAAAACAGCTGACGAAAAAGGACCGCCAACTTCCCTATAATGAATTTAATTTCAAACATTTGGATGATAGAACTGCCCGGTTTTATTTTTCTTATAAATCAGATGATGCGGAGTCTGTAAAAGAACTTAATCAGCTGGAATCCCCCGCAGATTTGGAGCAGTACGTTAAAGATATGAATTGAATGTACTAAAAAATGAAAACGGAGTCCGGTACACTCCCCGACTCCGTTTTCTTATGGTTTAATAAGGTTTATCTAATACTTTCTGATTTCAACTCAAGTTGTATAAGATTCTTTTCTAAAGCCTTTTGCATAAAAGGACTCGGTTTCCCTACACTGTAAAGTTGCAGCACGTGCATTGCTCTCGTGCACGCTGTATAAAAGATTCTTCGTAAACTTTCATCTCCATACACACTTTCGGATGCATCATAAATAATGACTGCTTCAAATTCAATCCCCTTCGCTAAGTAAGAAGGAATGACTACAACTCCTTGCTCGAACTCCGCTGTACCGCTTTTTATCAGCTTAATTCCGTCAATTTTATTTAACGTTTCATATGCTGTCTTACTTTCTTCTGCAGATTTGCAAATAACCGCGATACTGTTATAGCCTTCACTTTGCAATTTTGAAATGTCAGACATAATGTACTGATGCAATTGTGCATGATTATCTACTTGGTTCAACACCGGCAGTTCGCCAGCACGTTCAAATGGAATAATTTCTTCTCCATTTGTAATAAGACTCCGTGTAAATTCTATAATCGGCTTCGTCGAACGGTAACTTCGAGTCATATTGATAACTTCCGTTTCTTCTTCTCCATAAAGCTGGTGAAGGATTTGAAAATCTCCTACGCCACTTGCATGCGCAAAAATAGCCTGATTAAAATCACCTAGCACGGTCATTTTGGCAGAAGGGAATAAGCGCTTCAGAAATTCAAATTGAAACGGCGAATAATCCTGTGCTTCATCAATGAGAATATGCTTGATCGACCGGTTTGTTTGAAAACCTTGAATCAATTCCTGCAAAAATAGAAATGGAGTCGCATCTTCATAATACAGCGTCCCCTCTTCCATCGTTTGAAGTGTATCTTCACATATCGCTTCCCATTCATCCGGTACTTCTACTTTTAGTTGCTGCTGCATCAATAATGGGTCTGCAAAAAGCTGTTTATAAATGCCTGCTAAATCAATAAAGTCGAGTGTTTGAATTTGTTTTCTCACTGCCTTCAATTTCAGACGGACAATTACTTGAATAAGCGCGTCGTGATCCATTTCATAATCTGCCTGCTCTTCTCGTTCAAAGCCCTTTTTCTTTGCTAAATACTTATGAATTTTATGATACGTCTCATCGCTCAGTAACTCAATTTCCTCTTCTACCCATGGCTGAGAACGTTCTATTTTTTCGATTTCTTTAATTTCATTCATTAGCCAGTCTTTCAGTTTTTCAAGTCTGCTTTGGAAGCTCAGTGAAATATGATCTCCATAAAACTTCTCCGATAATTGCTGTGCCGAAATAATCGTTTTCCCTCTGAACTTTACATCTTTAAATAGCAGGTCTGATTTTTCCAACGTTTCTCGGTAAAGTTTTATTGCCTCAACATATTTAACGGATGCTTTAAATTGAATGCCTTTAATCCTTGCACTGTACGAAGGGTTGGTTGCAGCAGTCAGCACATATTCCAGCTGATGAAATGGATTTTCTAAGTGAAAATCTTTACTTAAACGGTGATCCAAATACTCCTGAAATGTAACTTGCTGCATATTTTCTTCTCCAAGCTCCGGCAGTACGTTGGAAACATAGCTGTTAAACATAGCATTTGGTGAAAATAATATAATTTGATCGGCTTTTATACGATCCCGGTATTTATATAATAAAAATGCGATTCTTTGTAATGCTGCAGAAGTTTTACCACTGCCGGCTGCACCGTGCACGATAAGCATACGCCCTTGATCGTGGCGAATAATACGGTTTTGATCCTTTTGAATCGTTGCGACGATACTTTGCATATACTTATCCGCGCCTTTTCCAAGCACCTGCTGTAAAATTTCATCCCCAATTGTAAGACTTGTGTCAAACATTGATTGCAGTTTTCCGTTACGAATAACGTATTGCCATTTTTTCTCGAGATCGCCGTAAACCTTGCCCCCGGGCGTTGTATACTGCGCTGGACCAGGCTCATAATCATAATAGACACTTGAAATCGGTGCTCTCCAGTCATAAATAAGGAAGTCCTCACCATTTGCATCCATCAGAGATGATATGCCAATATAAATTTTCTCCTGCTCTGAAAAACCTTCTTCAAGAAAATCAATTCGTCCAAAATAAGGGACTGCCTTCATCCGATGCAAGACCGCTAATCTTTTGGCTGCGTGATGATGCGTACTTTCGCCAACAGCTAATGCCTGCGCTTCTTGTCTTAAGTTAATAACGGTTTCCAAAAAGTCATCAAACGAATCCGTATTCACTTTAATTTCATCCCAAAAATGCTTACGCGTATTTACTACTTCATTTCGGAGCTTTAACGTTTCTGATTCCAGTTGTTGTGTTTGATCATTAATGACGTTCACAACATTATTTAACCGCCTTTGTTCGTTCAGAAAATCTGTTTTCATAACATTCACTCCTTGAAAATATTTAAGCGTTGACTAATAAAGAATTTTTATATATAATTAAGATAAGGGATAATATACGCATCATAATTATTTTTGCGCATATCTATATAAATTTACCACGTGTCAGCATATTTTACAATGCATTTGGCAGGTGTATTTTTTTGTTTAAAAATAGTGCCCATTTAAATACACAGTATTGCAGAAGAATTATTTACTTATTGTATCCAGAAAAAGAACGACCTAATTCGTTGCCCACCAACAATTAGGTCGTTCTTTTTAAAAATCGCAGCCCCTTCGCATGGAGACGTACAATCCGGTACTTAAAACTTTATTTAACTTCTTTTGTCCATTCGGCAACTTTACCTTCATTTTCTTCAATCCATTTTTTTGCTGCATCTTTCGGATCCATGCCTTCCATAATATCGTACATAACACTTTCTATATCTTCCGGATTCCAGTGGAAATTATCAAGAACACTGTATGCCCCAGGATTATCCTCTTTGAATCCATTACGAGCAAATGTACCGATATACTCTTCAGTTCCATACATTCCTTTAGGATCATCTAAATATTTCAGGTCAAATAAATTAAATTTCCAGTGAGGCGACCAACCTGTCACTATAATTTCCTCTTCATTCTGAATTGCTTGCTTAAGAGCCCCTGTCATTGCTACCGAAGATGAGCTGAGTACTGTCCATCCTTCAAGATTAGGATATATCTCATACGCCTTTTCAGTAGTTCCTGTAATATTCGCTCCTGGTTCAATGCCAGTAATCGTTTTACCCGCTTCATCTGTTAAATCTTCGATGGAGTCCACATCCATATAACTTGGGACTACTAATCCGATTTTTCCACCTATCAGATTTTCACCTAAATCATCGATACGACCTTTGTATTTTTCGACTTGCGGAGCATGCGTCTGTGGCAGCCAAGCCGAAACCATGCCATCTACTTCTCCATTGGCGAGGGCTTCCCACATAATCCCATTATCTAAAGGCGTGAGGGTTACATCATATCCTAAGTCCTCCAGAACTTGTCCAACTACATGGGTGGAGGCAACTTCAGTCTCCCATTCTACATAAGCTAAGTTAACAGCTTGCTTCTCTGTACCACCAACCTCCGAAGAACATGCAGCTAGCAATAAACTTAATACTAAAATTAATCCTAGCTTTGAAAAACTAATGAATTTCATAAAATCTTCCTTTCTAATTGTTTTACTGACAGTGAATTATGTAAAAATTAATATCTAACAACTTATAATTATAGATGGGTTGTTACTTTTGTCAAATGGGCAATAAAAAACTGCCTAAGTGTTTTATCAACAACTAGGCAGTTTTTCAAGTTCAATTATTTAATATCCATTGGCAAAATCGGAAATGGTGTCTAAATCATCTTCAGTTAGTTCCCTTTTCGTATTTAAATTATAGCTTAAACTGCATTACTAAACTTTGTAATGATTCAGCAATTTCTGATAAAGAGTTTGCGGAAGATGAGACTTCTTCCATAATTGCCAACTGTTCTTCTGAAGTAGATGCAATCTCTGCTGTTGCTTCGCTCGTTTGTTTTGCCATTTCCAATAAGTGTTGCATAGCCGAAGCAACTTGCTCAGCCTGAGCTGAAAATTCCGTCGCTGTTGCTGATATTTCTTCCATTTGAGGATTCAATGTTTGCATACTTGTTAAAATATGACCAAATTTATAAGCGGTTTCTTCTGTCACTTTTATGCCGACATCAACATTACCCGTAACAAGGCTCATCATTTTTACAGAGTCCGTTGTATCTATCTGAATCGTCTCAATAAGCTCAGCTATTTGCTTAGCAGATCCGCGTGATTCTTCAGCTAACTTACGTACCTCATCCGCAACAACCGCAAAGCCTTTTCCATTTTCCCCAGCACGTGCCGCCTCAATTGCAGCATTTAAAGCAAGTAAGTTTGTCTGGTCCGCGATATCTGAAATGACACGCACAATCGAATCGATTTTAGTTGATTGTTTATTTAAGTCGTTAATTTTTTCACTCGATTTTCCAACCGTTTGTTTAATCATATCCATTTGCTGCAGCGCTTTTTCAACGGTTGTATTCCCGTCATTTGCAAAGCCCGTCGTTTCATTTGTCAGAGCCGAAATCCGTACACTATTTTCTGCAATACGCTCAATGCCTGTTACCATTTCATTCATTGCTTGTGCACTTTCATTCAGCCTTACTTCCTGTATTTCTGTATCTGTCATCATTTGATTGACCGCAGTAGTTGTATGCTCCACCGCTGCAGTAGCTTCCTCAGCACTTGCATGTAACTCTTCACTCGATGACGCCACATGTTCTGCACTTGTTGTAATTTCACGAACTAGTCCATTTAACTGGATGATCATGCTATTAAATGAGGTTTCTACATTCTTCATTTCGTCATTTGTATGTAATGCTACTTTTACATTCAGATCTCCACCAGCAACCTTCTTAGTTCCTTCTTCCAACAACTTTATCGATTGGCGAATTGCTAAAAATAGGCTGACAAATAGGAGTAACGCTACAATGAATATTACCGAAAGTGTAATAAATATGATAACCATTGTTTGTTGTAAATTATCGGATTGCTGCTGTAAAGTTATTTCCATTTCCTCTAGACTTGCCGTATAGAATTCGAAGTTTGTATTATTGGACGCAGTGGCAATATCATAATAATCGGTTGCAGAAATTGCACCCTTTCCAATGCTGTCAATTGCTTTAAAATACGTTTCCGCACTTTCTCTCACTAAATCTAAAGGCTGTTGTAAAGCAGCTTCAAACTTAGGGTTGTTAAATATAACTGCCGAGCTTTTATTCATATTTTTTATGGCGCTTTGCGTCGGGAAATAAATCATATTCAGTTGTTCTACTTGAACTTCATCTGCAGCATTACTATTAATGATGCTTACACCTAAAGCTCGCATTTGCCCAAATTGCTCCGTTAACTTTGGTAATTCGATAAAAGTATTATACGTAAGATTAAACATCTCTTTCGAATCAGTTAACAGCAGTTCCGAATTATTTGTCACATCGGTCATAAGGTTTAAAATATCCTCAATATAATTACTATATTGTGAAGTAATCTGCCCTGAATCCTTCCACGTTGTTTGCTGTAGTGTATTCCATTTTTCTTGAATCGCCTGGAATTGTTCCTTTGTATTAAAGTCATATTCCATTTTAGAGTCCAACTTTTCAATTTCTCCAAATGCTTGATTGACCTTTTTTGTTACTTCATCCAACTGTTTAGCTGATGCCGTATCTGTCAAAAGAGAGACATTTAATGCCCTTGTTTGTTGACTATATTGCAAAATATCTTTTAATGCCGTGTTGTATGTTGCCCCTTCCACTCTTTTCTCAATTTGTTTCATTTCATCATTCATTGTACTTAAATAGAATAAGCTTACTAACAATAGTGGTACTAATAGTATAATTCCAATAACTGAAAACTTCATTGGATACTTCATCTTGTTAAGTAGCTTAATAATCGGTAGAAAAAATTTCATCAGTGCCTCCAAAAACAGTAATGATAAAATATTACTGCATTGAAATATATTTTACAATACCTTTGAATTACATTATGTTTTCAGAAAATAGGACTATAGTTTGAATATATAAAATCAAAATAGGATACCTATTACATAGTTAGGAGTAGCTGGTTTAAGTTCTTTCCATTCACAAAAAAAACCACCTAATTCGTTGTATATCAACAATTAGGTGGTTTTCAATATTATACTTATCACCAATAAATGGGGAACACTGCTTTAAATTAATGTTTTCTTTCTACTTCTGCATCTTCTCCCCAACATTCCACTTCACCTATATTAGGTACGTTTTTCTTATAGAATACTGGATTTTTGCCTTGCTTGCGCTGATGTAAATAATCATTAACAACCGGTTTGGCTACTTTCCAAAGTTGAAGAACGGCAATTAAGTTGATGATTGCCATAAAGGCCATAAATAGATCCGCTAAATCCCATACAATTTGTACTTTTGCAATTGAACCAAACATAACGAAAAGTACGACAAATACACGGAATACCAATAAGCCCGTTTTTGACTCTTTAATAAAACTGATATTCGATTCACCATAATAGTAATTGCCGATAACTGTACTAAAGGCAAACATAAATACAATAATTGCTAAGAAGCTTCCTGCCCAATCCCCTAAACTATTAACTAAAGAGGCTTGCGTTAAATTGACTGAAGTTGCGTCAGACTGCAGATATGCATCGCCTAATAATACGATGGCTGCTGTTGCCGTACAAACAACTAATGTATCAATAAATACACCAAGAGCTTGGATCAGCCCTTGCTTAACCGGATGGGAAACATCTGCTGTTGCTGCTGCATTAGGTGCAGACCCGATCCCTGCTTCATTTGAGAATAATCCGCGTTTAATCCCATTCATAATTGCTGCACCAATCATTCCTGCAAAAGCTTCTTCCAATCCAAAGGCAGACTTTATGATAAGGAGAAACACACCCGGAATTTCGGAAATATTGAGGAATACCACAATAAGTGCGATTACAATATACAAAATTGCCATAACAGGAACAACTATTTGAGTAAAGCTTACAATTCTCTTCAGCCCTCCAAAAACAATAACCCCTGTTAGGGCAGCCAATATTAAACCTACAACAACACGATTGGCACCAAAGCTCTCTTCAAACGCAATGGAAATCGTATTTGCCTGAACGGAATTAAAAATAAAACCATAAGTAATCGTAATGACAATGGCAAAAAGAATGCCCATCCATCTTTTATTTAAACCTTTTTCCATATAGTAAGCAGGGCCACCGCGAAACAACCCAGTACTTTTATCTTTAACTTTATATACTTGGGCTAACGTACTTTCGATTAGCGCAGATGCCGCACCGATCAGTGCAATCATCCACATCCAAAAAATTGCACCTGGACCGCCAAGAGCGATTGCCGTCGCTACACCTGCTATATTCCCTGTACCGATACGGGAAGCCGCAGATATTGTAAATGCCTGAAATGAAGAGATCCCTTTTTTCCCTGACTTATCTGTTGGTGCCGCTTCTGTTATAAGTTTGAACATTTCTTTAATTAGTCTAAATTGAATAAACTTTGTTTTGAACGTTAAAAATATACCCGTTCCTACTAATAAAACTATTAATACATATGAATATAATAGTGTATTTACTTCTCCCAATATATTGCCAAACCAATCCATTGTTTCACATCCTCTATTTTTTCAACTTATTCAGTTAGTATGTAGATTGTCCTACCCCATCAAATAAAAATTCTCTATCTTCCCGAATATATAGTCACTTCCCTACACTAACCGTTAGCCAACATTGTTTTTTTAATATAACATTACCCCAAAATGCTGACTTGTACTATTTTATACTCACTTGAATTTTTAGTATACATTTTTATTATGGTGTATGAATTTACCAGTAATACAGTTCTCTTCCCTTGCTCCGCTACATTTACTCTCGTTTTTCTGCAGGTGATAAATAATTTTCCTTTAAATAGCATGCTAACTGTATTTTCAAAGCGTCCTCCTGTAGCTGCAAAGAGACATTTAACATCTGTTCAATCCGGTTTAAGCGCTGGTACAGTGTGTTCGTATGGATGTGTAAATGCTGGGCTGTTTGCTGAATGGAACGGTTAAACTTAAAATAGGCCAGCAATGTTTCATAGAGGTGGCTTTTGTTCGACTGCACTATTAACTCCCCGATTTGTTCATGAATGAAGTTCGCCAAATCCTGTGGCGGGATTTGTAAAACTAGCTGATTGAGCCCGATTTTATCGTAGCTTGTAATTGTCCATTCATCACGAACATGTAAAAAACGCAATGTTTGCAGTGCTTCCTCGAAAAGAGCAGAAACCGTCTGAAGTGTTTGATATTGTTTACTAATTGCACAGCGAAACAGCGGCTTATGCTGTAACTGCCACTTTTTTTGAAGCTTCGAAAATGTTTCGTGTAAAGATGTAAGCATAATTGGCGACGGCACACCAATTAACAGCGTAATTTTGTTTTTTTCATAAAACAGCAGTTTCCGCTCACCTGAAAATTGTTCTTTTAGCAGCGTGATGAATTGATGCAAATGCTGATCAATCGATAGCATGTCCGCCGTTTGTTTGAACTCGATAATACATAACCGGTAGTAATCCTGTACGTCCAAATCCAAGTGGTATGCCATAGAGGCAATTGATTTTTGATTCGGTGCATCGATAATTTGATGGAATGTTTCCTGGATTCGTTTGTTATGGAGTTCTTGAACATTTTTATTGCGTAAAATTTGCAGCGTTAATATATTGGCCCCCTGTTCCAGTGTTTGCTGATCTTTGTAGGAAATGTTGGCTTTCTGTTCGATAATCATGCTCCCTAAACAAATATCCAAATTATAGAGCGGATAAACAATAAAGCTGCGGTCATTTTTAAGCCGGTATTCAAATGGATTCATTTTAAAGAGTAATTGTTTTTTTATTTTTGTTTTTGTGTGATGAGGAATTGACAGATCGTCTTCAAAAAACACATCATCATATGCGTCGTAAAAACCAATTGGTAATTGTGTTAAGATTTGCAGTTCATTTAAAATGACGGATATGGATTCATTTTGCAAAAGCAATTGATTTAATCGAGCATGTACGTCATAGCGTTGTTTAAGAAGGGTATGTTTTGTCTCTAATGCCAGAGACAGTTCGTGCGCTTCTTTTACTTTTTCAAGCATCTGTTCATAATACTGTGCTTTTTGAATTGCCACCCCTACCTGATCGGCAAAGGCTTGAAAAAATAATAGATCTTCTTGTGTGAGGTCTCTTTTCTTTTGGAGTTGGTGAAGGATCATGATGCCAATCGGTTTAGTATCAACAGTTATCGGTACACAAAGTGCTGCCTGCGGGACATGTGTGCTCTTTAAAATTGTCCGTAAGTTACGGGGGCTTACATTTTGATGGTACATAGCAGCCATAATTTCATCGTAACTGTTAAAGAACTCACCGATTCCTGTCGCAAATACACGTCCAGTGATGGCCTCATTTGGCTTTGTTTGAAATTGCTCAATTAGTGGAGGAAAATGAATATAGGTTTTAGGAATAAGGCATTGTTTTTGCTCATCGAAAAGCATTAAATAACCTGCGTCTGCTTCAGGAATAACGTCCAGCGCATGACGCATGATCGTATGTAATACTTCATCAATATGGAGTTTGGAAGTAATTGTCCGGATACTTTCCACGAGGATAGATAACTGTTTATTCGATAGTGTTAATTGACGTAGAATTGCTTCTTGTCCATCTGACATAGACATTCCCCTTTCTCTTAAATATGTAGGATATTCCATAATTTTATTTATAAATATAGAGGATTGCACATTGTTTCGCAATAAGAAAACAAAGTATAGTGTAAAAAAACTGAATTGTTCGTCAATTCAAAGGAGGGGTCTCTTTGAAGTTAGCATCAGAAATTATGGATCATCCGGTGTTATGGGTATTAGCGTTTGTCATTGTGCTCATCGTGATTTTCCAAGCGATCATCTTTATACGTATTTCAAAAAAAGTTGCACCGGAAGTCGGTTTAACGAACAAGGAAGTCACTTCTATTATCCGAACAGGTGCAATTAGTTCACTCGGTCCGTCTTTTGCCATTATTATCGTTGCCATTTCTTTAATTACGTTAATTGGTGAACCAACAACAATGATGCGAATCGGTATTGTCGGATCCGCACCAATCGAAACAGTAGGAGCAAGTCTCGGGGCTGAAGCTGCTGGTGAACAGCTGAGTGATAAAAACTTCTCGGCACAAGCATTTACAGCAGCAGCGTGGACAATGTGCTTAGGTGGCATGGGCTGGTTGCTTGTAACTGCTTTATTCACGAAATCACTCGGCCGTCTTCAAACTAAGTTAACGAGCGGTGGCGGTAGTCGCGCAAAGTGGTTGAGTGTCGTTTCGACTGCAGCAATGATTGGTGCTTTCGGCTATTTTGGCGGGGGCCAGATCTCAAAAGGCATGAATGAAACGATTATTTTTTTAGTCGCTTTACTTGTCATGCCGGCTATTATGTGGGCAGCACAACGCTTCAACCAAAATTGGCTCCGTGAGTGGTCGCTAGGATTAGTTATTTTAGTCGGTATGAGCGTCGGATATTTCTTAATTTAATAGAAGGAGGAAGAATAATATGGTCGTTTTAGAGCGTCACACAACAGTTGCTTCACCTGCAAAAAGCGAGGAAAACTTTGCAACGTTTCATAGTCAAGCGCATTTCTGGGGACGTCTTACTATTTGGGGTGTCATCATTTGTACGATTGCCTTTCCCCTCTATTTATCGTTTGGTCTAGAGTATCATCCAGGCTGGTCTGTTATCTTAACAGGTTTTTTAAGTTACGGGGCCGTTGTATCAATCATTTGGTTTGTCGAACCAATTAGCTATTATCCTATTTTAGGTGTATCGGGTACGTATTTGGCCTTTCTTACAGGGAATATCGGGAATATGTGCTTACCTAGCGCATCTATTGCGCAATCCATCGTGAAAGCAGAGCCAGGAACACGCAAAGGTGAAGTGACAGCGACATTAGCGATTTCTGCTGCTTCGATTGTGAATACGACAATGCTAATAGTTGTAATTTTAGGTGGTTCGTATTTAATTAATGCATTGCCGGAGTCAATCCGCGCGAGCTTCAGTTTTGTATTGCCGGCTATTTTTGGAGGCGTACTCGCACAGTTTGCCCTTAAAAAGCCTGTTTGGGGGATAGGCGCAATCGCATTAGGTATATTCGCGGCACTTGGTCCTGTTCCGCCGTCGTTCCAAACATTTATTTGTATTGCAGGAACAGTTATCTTTGCGGTAATTCTTGAAAAAATGAAAGCGAGTGAACAAGCATCATGACAATTAAACAACAGTTAATGGACAAGTTAGCAGCTCGAAACGATGAGATGATTGCAATTCGCCGTCATCTGCATGAAAATCCCGAACTCTCATTTGAAGAAGTGCAAACATCGCAGTATATTGCGGATTTTTATGAAAATAAAGACGTAACGATCCATCATAATGTCGGAAATGGCTATGGAATTATTGTAGAAATACAAGGCCGCCATCCGGGACCTGTCATTGGAATACGTGCAGATTTTGATGCCTTGCCGATCGAAGAGGAAACAGATGTCCCGTTCAAATCGAAGAATCCCGGTGTCATGCATGCTTGCGGCCATGACGGGCATACCGCTTATTTGCTTATTTTGGCGGACAGCCTTATTCAATTAAAGGATGAGCTGCACGGAACAGTAAAAATTATTCATCAGCATGCAGAGGAAAAACCTCCTGGTGGTGCAAAAAGTATGATGGACTCCGGCTTGCTCGATGATTGCGAAATTATTGTTGGAGCACATTTATTCCCAACATTTAAAGTTGGACATATCGGCTATCGTGCTGGCGCTGCTATGGCCGGTCGCTCATTTTTCAAACTGATTGTCCATGGTACAGGAGGACATGGTTCGTCCCCTCACCTGGCAAACGATGCAATTGTTGCAGCCTCTAATTTTGTCACGACCGTACAAACCGTTATTAGCAGACGGTTAAACCCGTATGATATGGGAGTCGTTACAATCGGCTCCTTTGACGGGAAAGGCACGTTTAACGTTATTAAAGATGCGGTAACACTTGAAGGTGATGTCCGATATATGAACGATGCAGTTCACGCTACGATTGAACAGGAAATCAAACGGTTAGTACATGGTTTGGAAGTCCAGTTTGGTGTGACTTGTACGCTCACTTATGAAAAGGATTACCCGCCATTAGTAAACGATGAAGACTTAACAAACTTTGTTGTCGAAACACTGGAAGCCTCGGAACAGGAAGAAATCATCGCCATTGAAGAAGCGCCTTTATTTTCCGGCTCCGAGGACTTTGCTTATTATGCACTCGCAAAGCCTTCCACTTTTTACTATATCGGCTGCCAACCGACGTATATAGATGTCCCTTATATGAATCATCATCCAAAGTTTGATATTGATGAACGAGCATTATTAGTTGCAGCAAAAGCTGGTGCTGAAGTCGTTGCTAAATATTGCTTAAAATAAATCGTAGAAATGCCGTTTTTCTCTTTAGGAGGAAAATGGCTTTTTTTAATTAAAGTAAATTTCTAACTAGTTAGTTCTACATAGCTATAAATAAGACGAAAGCCTATTCCAACTAGAAAGCAATGCCATAACATATTAAAACAATCTGATTTCAAGGAAATAACATATCCCCCCATTCAATACGCATTTGAATGGGTTTACTTATAAGGAGGAGTTACTAATGATGCACCCGGATACTGAAATTCAATTTGTCAGTGAGCAGGTAGGCGTTGGCGTCTTTGCAACAAAATTAATCCCAAAAGGGTCGATTGTCTGGATTAAAGATGACCTTGACCTCATGCTGACAGAGGAGTTTATCGAAAGCCTCGGTAATCTACAAAAAGCGGATATCTATAAATACGCATATTTAGAGTCGAACGGTATCTATGTCCTACATTGGGATCATGCCAAATATATGAACCACAGTTTCAATCCGAATTGTGTTGATACAGCTTATAATTTTCAAATGGCTGCAAAAGATATCCTGCCTGGCGAGCAATTAACATGTGATTACGGAGCTTTGGGTCTTATTGAAGAATTTGAGTGCATCCCCGAGGAAGGCACAACAAGAACAAAAGTAACGGCAAATGACTATTTAATCTAC
Source organism: Solibacillus sp. FSL R5-0691 (assembly GCF_037974225.1). Lineage (GTDB taxonomy): Bacteria > Bacillota > Bacilli > Bacillales_A > Planococcaceae > Solibacillus. Next base: position 435,827 of record NZ_CP150231.1, on the reverse strand, counting down.
TATAAAGATTGGGATGAGATCGCAAGGGAAACATTCAAATATTTTCATGCAGTAGAGCAGCCGTTAAAATATTTAGTCGCCAACGAATATGTTGATAAAGTGAATGCTGTTGCGAATGGAGAGGCCCCAATGGATTCCATTCTTACGCTTTTTATAGATAAAATCGAAAGAATGTAAGCCCCTTTAAACACGAAAGGGGCTGGGTCATACCCAAAAAAAACTATTTTTCTCTGAGAGAAAAATAGCTTTTTTTTTTCTGAGCGTTAAAAATTGATCTCCATTCCGGGACGCTTTCCGCGGGCGTGGCCTGAGCCTGTAGTCTCAGGCGTCACGCTATTCCCGCAGGAGTCGCCCTCCATTCCAATCAATTTTGCAATATATCCGTTTCTTAATAAAGGTTTTCCTCTTATTTAATTACTTATGTTCGATCTCTTTCCAATCTTGCATTTAATTGTTGAATTGATTAATCATCAAACTTCATGCCTTTTAATAAATCCGCAAATGCGTTATTAATTGGCTCGGCTTCTTTTTCTTGCTGCTTCAAATATTTTTGAACACTGCGTTTATCGACTTTACCGCCGCCTTCTTTTTTACGGCGCGCTTCAAATGCGGACAGTTTTTCGCGGTAACCGCATTTACATACGAAAATCTGGCCATCACCTTGTCCGTGCAGTTCCAGCTTTTTCTTACATTGCGGGCAGCGTGCATTCGTTACGCGTGATACGTTTTTGCGGTGACCACATTCACGGTCCTGACATACGAGCATTTTACCTTTTTTCCCGTTTACTTCAAGCATCGGCTTTCCGCAATCAGGACAGGTCTTCGTTGAAATATTATCGTGCTTGAACTTTTTATCGCTGTTTTTAATATCGGCAACGATTGCTTTCGTATGCTGTTTCATTTCATTAATGAAAACATCTTTTTTCAGCTTGCCTTTAGCAATTTGCTCGAGCTTTTGTTCCCACTGTGCTGTCGTTTCCGGTGATTTCAGTTCATTCGGAACTAAATCCAATAGCTGGCGCCCTTTTGATGTAATATGAATGTCTTTTCCGCGCTTTTCGATAAGGAATGAATTGAACAGTTTATCGATGATATCTGCACGTGTGGCAACCGTTCCTAAACCGCCAGTCGATTTCAATGTATCAGCAAGTGCTTTATTTTGCGTGTTCATATATTTCGCCGGATTTTCCATCGCTGTCAGTATCGTCGCCTCTGTAAAGCGTGCTGGCGGTTTTGTTTGCCCTGAAGTTTGGGCTAGTAATGACACGTTCAGTACTTGTCCTTTTTCAAGGCGCGGCAACAGCTGTTCTTTTACATCCTCTGAAATTTCCTCGTCATCAAAACGATTCGAGTACACTTCTTTCCATCCTGCAGTAATGACTGTTTTACCACGTGCGATGAATTTCTCTTTCCCGATTTCAGCTTGAACCGTTAACTGCTCATACTCATGTGCAGGGAAAAGTACCGCAAGGAAACGCTTTACGACTAAATCGTAAATTTTGCGCTCTTTATCATTGAAGTTTGCAAAGTTTACATATTCTTCAGTCGGGATAATGGCATGGTGATCCGATACTTTACTGTCATCAACAAACGATTTATTTGCTTTGATCGGTTTTGTTAGTACTTTGTTCGCTAAAGTACGATATTCCCCTACAGCACATGCTTTGAGACGTTCAGGTAATGTGCTGACAATATCAGATGATAAATAACGTGAATCTGTACGAGGGTATGTGAGCACTTTATGTGATTCATAAAGCTTCTGCATAATATTCAGCGTTTCTTTTGCCGAATAGCCAAATAGCTTGTTGGCATCACGCTGTAATTCAGTTAAATCATAAAGCCCTGGTGAAAACGACTTTTTCGGTTTACGTTCAATATCGACGACTTTCGCATTTTGCTTATCCAATGTATTGACGATTTTATCGATCTTGTCTTTATCGAAACTGCGCGAATTACCGTTCTGGTCTTGCCAAGTTAATTTCAGCTCTTTCGTTTGGGCTTCAATGCCATAATACGTTTGAGGTTTAAAGTGCTTAATTTCATCTTCGCGGGCCGCGACCATTGCGACAACCGGCGTCTGTACTCGGCCAGTATTAAGCTGTGCATTGAACTTCGTCGATAATGCGCGACTTGCGTTCAGCCCGATATACCAGTCGGCTTCACTTCGGGCAACCGCTGCATAATACAGGTTTTCATATGCTTTACCTGGTTTCAAATTTGCAAAGCCTTCTTTAATTGCTTTATCGGTAACAGATGATATCCATAAACGCTTAACCGGTTTATTTACTTTTGCACGTTCAATAATCCAGCGTGCAACCAATTCCCCTTCACGCCCTGCATCTGTTGCAATGATGATTTCTTTGACATCATTACGTGTAAGCTGTGATTTTACAGCATTGTACTGTTTGCTCGTCTGCTTAATTGTTGTTAACTTCAGACGCTCCGGCAGCATTGGTAAATCAGCTAAATCCCACTTTTTATATTTCTCGTCATAGCTCTCCGGATCTGCCAGCGTTACTAAATGTCCTAGCGCCCATGTGACGATATATTTGTCTCCTTCTAAAAATCCATTACCTTTTTTATGACACTTCAGCACATTCGCAATATCGCGTGCTACTGAAGGTTTCTCTGCTAATACTAAGCTTTTAACCATTGTAAACAATCCTTTCGTAACTCTTTGAACCAACTATACCATACATCAATCGTGCCTAGATGTATTTGAATTACGACCGTATTTCATAATTCATAATAAGATGTCACAAAAATTTTTTATAAGAATACAATATGATGTTTAACTTTTGAAAGCTCGGGTATATTAATATTAGACAACAAAATTATTCAAATAAAACATAAAAATTGTTTGCGGTTAGTTGATTGTGAATATGTTTTTTGAAAATAAGGTTAAAAAATTATTCTTATACATAAATTTTTACTTATTCTTCCGTTAATTCACTAGTAAAGTACTATTAACTCGATGTATTCACCTCATACTTTCCCTTCATTTGTACGAAAAATCAAAATTTTCCTCTTCATTTCGAATATTTTTAGTAGACATTTGGATAATGTTGTTATACAATAAACTTAATTAAATTGCTTAAGCTGTTTACGATCAATTCACATATTAAAAAAGTGAACGTGTACGCTCCCTTTTTTAATGTGTGAATTTTTTATACATTTAGCAATTCAATTAATTAATTTTTTGGAGGTTTTCTCTCATGCAACAAGGTACAGTAAAATGGTTTAACTCAGAAAAAGGTTTCGGTTTCATCGAAGTTGAAGGCGGTAACGATGTATTCGTACACTTCTCAGCTATCCAAGGCGAAGGTTTCAAAACTTTAGACGAAGGTCAAAAAGTTGAATTCGACGTTGAAGAAGGCAACCGTGGCCCACAAGCTACTAACGTTACAAAACTTTAATTCTTAGGAATTAAGTTCACATAGTTAGTTGCAAGAAGCATACTCTATTGGGTATGCTTCTTTTTATAGTTTCATATTGGTTAAAAAAACAGCTGTGCCAAAGTTTTACCTTGGTACAGCTGTTTCTATTTACAAGTCTACTCATCTTTCGTACGTTTCTTAAATAATATAATCGATGTGATGACAGCTGCCACTGTCCACATTGTGATGATGCTAAATGCACCGATTAACTCTGAGAGGCCTTTCCCCGCCTGTGATAGTTCTGCTATTCGCAGCAACTGTGTGCTCGGCAACCACTCTACCACTTTTACGAGTATATTGCTTTCTACTAAATGAATTGCTAATGGGCCAAATGTAAAGATCACCATAACCGGTAACACCGCTAACGAAGCTTCCATAATCGATTTTGTAAATAAACCGCAAATTGTTCCTAATGCTAAATAAAAAATGGCTGAAATCATTAATGCAATTGAAATTGTGATCATATCATTCGGTGTGTATCCAACTAAATAAGAAGAGACGGCCAAAATAACCGCTGTCGTTAAAAATACGAGCAAGCTTTTTCCTAAAAGTATATCAACGGTTGATGCTGGAGACATCATAAGACCGCGCAAAGTATTCCGCTCTTTTTCTTCAGCAATCAGGCACGCCTGTATATAGGCCGTTACCATTGAAAATGTCATATTGATCGGAAAGAAGTACATATCCATTGAAGCTGTATCGATTCGTCCATAAAATAACGCCAAAACCATCGGCATAAAGACAACGGATGATACCGCATAATTACGTGAAAACTCTTTATAATCTTTCACAAAAATGGCTTGAATTCGTTTCATTGACATGTTCATTTTAAATCACTCCCTGTTAGTTGTACGAAAATATCCCCTAATGTCGGTTCGTTGGAATACATACGCGATACGCGTGCGGCTTTCATCCACTCCATTACTTGCAGTGCCCCCTGCTCCCCATTACGGACAACATGCTCTTCCCCATTCTCTAGTTCCACTGTAAAGGACTGGTCACTATATTTTTTCTTCAGTGCAGCCGGTGAATCTATTTCCCGGATTTCCCCTTTGTGCAAAAATGCTATCCGGTCACATAGCTGCTCAGCCTCCGCCATATTGTGCGTTGTTAAAAAAATCGTCGTTCCTAATTCATTTAGCTGGCGCAACCCGTTATAAATATGTTGGGCATTTACCGGATCCAAGGCGGAAGTAGGTTCATCCAAAAAGAGCAGCGGCGGCTTGTGCATAATCGTACGTGCTAAAATAACACGCTGCATCATCCCTTTTGAAAGCTGATTAACCTTCTTTTTGCGGTCCTTCTGTAAGTTAACGAACATGAGCGCTTCTTCTATCGCACGTTCAGGCAAATTATATAAACGACAGTAAAGCAATAGGTTTTCTTCTATAGAAAGACGTTGATATAGTCCGCTGTTGTCCGTTAAAATACCAAACTTCTTTTTCTGTTGGACATTATTCATTTCACTTGCCGGTTTATCAAAAACAAGTGCTTGCCCTGTTGTCTGTGTTAATTGAGCTGTTAAAATTTTTATTGTTGTCGTTTTTCCGGAACCGCTTGGACCAAGGAATCCGAAAATCTCTCCTTTTTTAATGGAAAAGGAAACATTCTTTAATGCTTCTTCTTTCCCAAACTTCATTTGCAAATTTTGAACTTCAATAATGTTTACCATCATTTGTTCCTCCCTCGTTTGTTGTTACCTTTAATTTAAAGAAAAACAGGAAGGACGGCATTATTTCGACGGTGAATTGTCGCAAATTGATGGTGTTTGGTGTTATAGATCGATGAATTGTACGCACTATTTCCCAGGAAATCTATATTCCGACAATTTCTTTTAACTCCGTAAGTTTTGTGCGTGATAATGGCACTTCCGATTTGTTTGTACCTTGAAGAGATAAGCTGTAACTATTGCGAGTCCACGTAATTATTTCCCTTACTTTTTGCAAATTGACGATATAGGAGCGGTGACAGCGGAAAAATCCGAAATGATGTAACCGCTTTTCAAGTTCACTCAAAGTTAGTGTGCACGGGTATCTTTCTCCGGCAACATAAACAAATACTTCCCCCTCGACACTTTCGATATAATCGATTTCCGGCGGATTAAATAAGATGATTTTTTCATTTTTCTTTGTAGGGATCTTTTCGATTTTAAGCTGAACAGGTTCTGTTGCTGCTTGTTCTGATTGCTCTTCTTTCACATCAAGCGGATGTAGCCCTTCCTGATCCAGCCTGAAGATTTCCCCTTCTAAATGGATTAAGTGTTCCAAGTTATTCGAAAGTAATATCGTTTTCTTTCCTGAATGCTGTAATTTTGAAATTAGATGCAAAATGACTTTACGTTCGTCTTGCTGTAAATTTTGGAACGGTTCGATCAAAGCTATTACATCATGTTGCTGTATGTATACTCTTAAAAATCCTAATAAACGGCGTTCGCTTAATGTTAACTTTTCCACACGTACTTTTTTCAGTTGTTCTAAACCGAATTCCCGGATGAGTGACTCCACTGAATCTCCTCGATTATGTAAATTCAAATAAAATCGAAACGTTTCTTCTACAGTTAAGCGCTCATAATGTCCAGTCTCCTGCTGATGTACATAAATTTCTGATGTTGATGATAATTGTTTGATGATGTAATTAATTTTTGTCACATCTGTATATAGATTGATTGACGGTGATTGTACTTCTACTTCAAATGCAGGTAAAAGTATATCGCCAAATTCGGTAATCGATTCAAACATAATTTTCAAATTATTGCACCCCTTCATATCGCGTTTTGACAATTAATATTATTATACTATTATTTTCCATTTGTACTTCTGTGAATTTTTAAATAAAAGAAAGCTATCACTCGGATTCCTCCAAGCAATAGCTTCCCTAAATATACATTATAAAATTTCCGCTAAACGTTTAATACCCTCTTCGATAATTTCAGGTGTTGCATTTGTATAGTTCAGGCGTAGTGTATTTACCGATTCTCTGTCGGTATAAAATGGATTTCCCGGTACGAATGCTACTTTTTTCTCCATTGCTTCCGCAAATTTTTCAAGTGCATTTACGCCTTCCGGAAGTGTAACCCATACAAACATACCGCCTTCAGGTTTCGTGTAGTTCACATATGGAGGGAAGTACTTTTCCATAGCAGCAAGCATTGTGTCCGCTTGTGTTTTGTAGAGCGCTATAATTTTTTCAACATGTGCTTCATACTCATTAGTCGTTAAATACTGATGCAGAATGTATTGTCCGAAAATGTTTGTATGCAAATCCGTCGCCTGCTTCGCTGTTTCGACATGATCCAGTAGTTCTTTGTTTTTCGTCAAAATATAGCCTAGGCGCATCCCCGGTGTAACCGTTTTTGAAAACGAACCTAATACGACACTGTTTGTCATTTTTCCTGCTGCGATATACGGCAAGTGCTCCCCAGTGAAACGAAGCTCGCCGTACGGATCATCCTCGATAAAAATGACATCGTGATCTTTTACCGCTTCAAAAACTTCTTCGCGGCGCTCTTTCGTATATGTTAACCCGGTAGGATTTTGGAAGTTCGGAACGGTATAAACCATTTTCACATTTGGCTGTTTTAGCGCATCCTTCAACTGTTCTACATTCATACCTTCTGTTTCAAGTGTTACACCGTAGAAACTTGGTTCACGTAATGTAAATGCTTGGATGGCTCCTAAATAGCCGGGTTCCTCAATGACAACCCCGTCCCCTTTGTTTAGCAAAACTTTGGAAATAAGCTCCAACGCCTGCTGGGATCCAGTCGTTATAAGTACATCATCTGCTGTATAGTTTAAATTCGATTGTTTGTTATTATATTTGTCTGCAATATACTGACGTAGCGGCAAATAGCCTTGTGTCGTAGAATATTGAAATACCTTTGCACCATTTGTATCAATTGCATCATTTACCGACTGCTTTAACTCATCAATTGGAAATGAGATTGGATTTGGCAAGCCTCCCGCAAATGAAATGACATCGTGTGCATCCGTTACCTTTAAAATATTTCGGATGAATGATGACGGTGTTTTTAAAATACTATCAGAATATTGCATAGTGAACTCTCTTCCTTTTTGTAATTTTCAAAATTTTATCACTTTCTTTCTGAATAAACAATAAGCATGTACCTTTTAAGAAGATACATGCTTATTGTTAGTAAGTTTCTGACATGAAGCTGTCAATTTGACTAATTACCTTGACAGAACCTATGCAATTTTCCGTTTTCTCGCTACTAATATATAGTAAAGCGGAATACAGATAAGAATGAGCGGAATCATCGATACGAATATTGTGCGGTATGTTGTATAAGGTTCAATCATACCTAAAATAAATGGCCCGACACCTAACCCTAAATCATATAAAATGAAGTATGTTGATGTTGCTAAGCCGAACCGATGCGGCTCCGTCACTTTAACAGCAATCGTTTGTGCAATGGAATTAAAGTTCCCGTAACCAAAGCCAATCAGGACAGCTGCAAGTAACAGCATCCAGCCTGCTGATGCCTGACTGAACAGCAGCATACCAATTGCAAAAACGATAAGACATGGATAAACAATAATATTTGGACCGCGCACATCCATCATTTTCCCAGTAATCGGACGGGAAATAACGACAATCCCTGCATAGGCTAAGAAAAAGTAGCTTGCCGCTTCCACTAAATTGATTTCTCGTGCATAAAACGTAATGAATGTCATAACTCCCGAGTATGCAAAGCCGATTAATAAGGCAATAAATGAAATCGGAAGCGCTTTTGGTTCGATGAATTTTTCAAGGAATGAAAGCTTCTCAGGCTCACTTCCGTTTTGTTTATTTGGTTGTGGTAAAGAAATTTTAACAAAGAAATAAGCGACCAGTAAAATAAGTGAAAGGGCCGTGTTCATATAGAAAATGACATCAAAGCCGTTTTCAAGCTTCAGCATGAACATGCCGACAAACGGACCGATTGCTGTTGCCAAAATGGCACTTAAACTAAAGTATCCAATTCCTTCCCCTTTACGTGATGCCGGTAATATCATAGCAACAATCGTACCTGTCGCTGTTCCGACTGTTCCGACCGCAACCCCTTGCAATAAGCGGACGATCAATAAATAAACAACGCCCCATTCCATTAAATAAAGTGTTGTAGATACGAAAAATACGATAAGTCCAATTAAAAGCATCTTCTGTGGACCAATATTACTGATGAGACGCCCTGCTCCTAATCGGCCGATCAATGACCCGATAATAAAAATACTTGAAACAAGTCCTGCAATACTTGTTGAAACTTGATACGTTTCTACCGCATAACTTGAAATGGTCACCATTAGCAGGAAGAATATTAAGATCGCGATAAAGTTAATGATTGATACAATGATAAAATCCTTCGTCCAGATTGGTTCTTTTACTTCACTCATTCTAGCCCTTCTTTCAATATTTTCTCCATATCAGACAAAGCTTTTTCGAAAAGCTCCTGTTGTTCGTCTGACAGGTTGTTTAATAGCTGATTTTGTAGAAATTTAATTTCCGGGGAAATATTTTCATACAATCTTTCTCCTTTTTCCGTCAAACTTATATATTTTTCCCTTCTGTCATTGCCTTGTTTCATTTGAATAATCTCCAGTTTCGTCAATGTTTTAACATTTGCAGAAACAGTCGGCTTCTCAACATCCCAATATTTCGCGATCTGACTCATTGTTGCCAGATCTTCATTCGCCAAATATTGCATTAGAGACCAGTTGGCATTGGACAGTTCATGCACTGCCAGTATATTAGTCAGACGCTGCATATAGCGTTTATGAAAACGGTGCAATTGTAAAAAGAAAGTCATAATTAGATTACCTCCCTATTTCATCCAAAATGGTTAGTTAACCTAACTAATTAAATAGAAATCTGCTCCATTTGTCAATATTTTTTTACGATCTAATTTGAATTTTAAAGGAAACAGGAGTGTTTAAGCGCTTGAGAACGCTTATAAATCAGGTTATGCACCGACTCGAAAAAATAGAGAAAGCGATTAACAAAAAAACACGCTTCATAGTCTTGAAGACTACAAGCGTGCTTAATCTGTTCTAATAGAATATTAATAATAAAATACCAACTAAAAAGCAATAATACGTGAAGTAATGCAGCTTTCCGTTTTTCATAATACCCATGAACCATCGCATGGCGAAATATGTCATAAATAATGTCGCAAGAAATGTGACTGTATACGGAATGGCTAAATCCGCTTTGTTTGGCTCATCCAGGAAGTCTGTAAACCCTAATACAACACCGCCTAGACTAACCGGAATATACAGCATGAATGAGAAACGCAGTGCCGTTTCCTGTTTCATTCCGACAGCGATAGATGAAATAATTGTTGCACCTGATCGGCTAATTCCCGGTGTTAATGCAGCTGCCTGCCCAAAACCTACTAATAGGGCATCTTTTGCCGATAAATCGCCATCACGTTTTGTTCCGCGCAGATTACGGATTAACCATAGTGCAATCCCTGTCACAAACAGCATGATCGCGATTGTCGTCATGCTTACATTATCCGCAATAACATCACTCAGCAGTACACCTAAAACCCCTGCCGGAATCGAGCCGATAATGATGTAAAGCGCAAAATTAAAGTCCGTACGGTAACGACGATTGCGAGTTTTAATAAACATTAAAAATCCTGTAATTAACCGTATAATATCTTCTCGGTAAATAAACATAATCGCAATTAATGAAGCTGTATTTGTCAAAATCGCGAATGTGAAGCCTTGTTCTCCCATTCCTAGAAGTTCACTGACAATCATGACATGCCCACTTGACGACACCGGAATCGGTTCCGTTAATCCTTGAACAATACCGATAATAAAATGCTTTAAAACTAAAATTAAATCAAAATTTTCCATTTGTATCTCCTAAAAAAGTAGTCCTTTTCTGTTAGACGTAAAAAACCGCCTAAATGTTCACTTCTTTACGATAATACTGTTCACCGATGTGTGCAAGCGCTTTTGGCAATGTTCCGTCCGTTACTAAAAATAATTGACGTGTCGCACGTGAAGCAATTGTATACAGTAAATATGCATCCATCTCTTCCCTGTATACATTGGCATTCGCATCCGCTACTAGAACTGTTGTAAACTCAAAGCCTTTCGCCATATAGCCCGGCATGATGAGCAGCCCCTTCATATATACCTTCTGTTCTTCAGTAACGTGCTGGAGCTGGGGAAGAAGCGGTTTTAATTCCTTGTACAATTGTTCGGATGCCAGCTTATTTTTGCATAAAATGACGAAGCTTTCCTCTTCTTTATAATGCGTATTAACAAGCTGGATAATGGTTTCGCGCACTGCATTTGTTTCAATAATTTGCGGCTTATCCCCTGATACACCAAGCGATTCTGTTGTCGTGTTGTTTAAAATTGCGCTCATAAAATCGGTAATTTCATTTGTCGAACGATACGATTTGTTTAATTCGACTGCTTTGAAATGCTTGGACAATGGACCTGCAAGCGAGTCCTTCATTTGCGGATGCACGACCTGGTTTTTATCCCCGAGCAATGTGTAATGCGCTTTCGGATGCATCGCTTTAATCACCAACAGCTGCAAATACGAATAGTCCTGGATTTCATCAATGACAATATGTTTGATCGTATTATCCGTATATAAGCCTTTTACAACAGCTTGCATATACATGATGGGTGCCAAATCTTCGTAATATAATATGCGTTGTTTCAGTGTTTCAGTCGTGGCTGTCTGAATCATTTGCGTTTTTAAATTATCGTTTTGATAAGTTAACGAATGCACATACATTTTGTTTAAATTGACAAACCCTAGCTGATGAATCGCACTTTCAAGTTTGCCGTACCTTTTTTGCAGCTTCTCATTTGCCTGCTGCTCGATTTCCTTATCTGTTCCGATATACGTATTGATCGACTTTAATTCCTTCATCAATACTTTGCGGTCTTTTGCTTTTTCCTGCTCTATCTTTTCCAGCAGTACTGTACGAATTTTTTTCAGACGAAAATCAATATCCAGTGCGCCGAACTTATCATAAAACAGATCCGTCAATTTTTTGGCGGAAACGAACAGCTTTCCTTCGACCTTTAAATTATAAAACGGCATGCCGCTCTTCTTGAGACTTTCAATATATTTAAGCAATTGCTTTACGTAGGCATGTGAACCTTTAAATGCATAGTGCTCACGTTCTTCCTTAATCGCCTTTTGAAGTCGTTCAATATTTTCGTAGCTCGTTTCTGCTTTATAATAAGACAATTTTAAATCGCGCAGTAAACGGTAGTACGTCGTATGCTGTACATTATCCTCACCAAGTTCCGGCAATACGTTCGAAATGTAGTCATTGAACAAGTCAGACGGTGAAATGAGCAGAATACTGCGTGCATTCATTGTTTGGCGGTACTCATACAGCAAATACGCAATTCGCTGCATCGCAACAGAGGTTTTCCCGCTTCCAGGCGGTCCGAGTACGATTAAATTATCTTTATTTGAAGAACGGATGACGATGTTCTGGTCGCTCTGGATTGTTGCGACAATCGATTTCATCTTTTCTTTTGCGGTATCCGACAGCAGGCTTTGGAGCACTTCATCACCAACATAAATATCGGCATCCAGTACTTGCAACAGCTCGTCATACTTTACTTTATACTGGCGGCGGCCTTGAATCGTAACCGGAATATATTCTCCGTCCGGAATTTGATAGCGTGATTTCCCGACTTTATTTTCATAAAAGAGGCTTGAAATCGGTGCGCGCCAGTCGTAAATCAGCACATCATCCGTTTTTGGTTCGCGGAATGTCGATAAACCAATATATAAATGTTCCCGTTCGCCTTCTTCATTTTCAATTGAAATACGCCCGAAATACGGACTTTTATATAAAATTTGCATTTTGCTTAATTGTTCGCTGGCATTCAGATACTCACGTTCGCGCAATTGCATTGTTTGCAGCATTTGCGAAAACTGGATGGCACTTTCCCCTGAAACATCGTTAAATTCCGAAGAAGCTTGTGAGCGTTCCTCAACAATGTCGCCTTTTTGCTTTTTTAAATGATTGGACTGTATCTTTATTTGTTGTTTGAGAAGAGCGCTGATTTCTTTTAAATGTGTCTCTTCCTGTTGCCATATCGTTTGTTCCATCTATCGGTTCGCCTCCAAATGCTCCGGAAGTAAAATCTTCACTTTGACATAAGTATTCATGGTACTCCAAAATGTCGGTGGATTCAAATGAAATTATTTGTGATTCCTCATCATTACAAATTTTTACAGTACCATTATAGCATCTTCCTAACTTTAAATTATGATGAATAAAGAAATATATTATACGCGAGTAAATATTCATGAACTTTTTGAGGAGAAATATGAAGGGTCTGCTGAAGAAAAAAAGAAGCTTCCATCGATTAATGGAGGCTCCTCATAGCTATTGCATATCAACTGCTTGTTTTGATAATGTTTTTGTCATTTCACAATATTGAACGAATACGCGTGCAAGTTCACGCAGTCGGTTGTGTACATCTTCATCGATAATTTTATTTTCCTTATCAAAGTGATCTGCGTGTGTGTATACATAGTTTGGTGTAACTAGGCATCGGAAGTAATCAAGAATCGGACGTAATTGGGTTTCCAGTACTAAATGATGCTGGTATGTTCCGCCATTACCGATCATAGCAGCCGGCTTGTAACGTAACGCTTTTGGTGGAATCATATCAAAGGCATTTTTCAGTACGCCTGGAATCGATGCCTGGAAAATTGGTGATGCGAAAATGTAAGCATCCGCTTCTTCAAATTTTTGAATCATGTTTTTCATATCATCATTTAACGGGCTGCCGTCTAGTATTTGATGCTGTAATTTGGAGAAGTATAAAATCTCTAATTCTAGCGAAGGGTTGAAAGCTTGAATATATTGTTGAACCTGTTCCAAAAGAACTCCGGTTTTACGACCAAAGATGGTTCCATCGACAAGTAATATTTTCATAAATGTTCCTCCATGTAAATCATTGTACTCATATTGTATCAGAATAACATTGCTTTTTAATAGGTAGTTGCTTAGTAAAGTTCAATTTCAGTCTTTCGTCTTACATCGTGATTTCAGTGGAAATTAGCGTGATTTCAAAATACAACATGAGGATGGCTTCAACCTTATTTCCCCTGCTCATCATTTATCCGTCGTCCCTCTTTATCCTCACGATTTACTGGCGGCAATGGATCTTCATTGTATTTATCCCAGTTAAAGGTCACTTTTTCATCTGATAAAGCTTCTTCCTTTTCGATTTTAGGCATCTGCATTTCCAGCAGCTCTTCGGATAAGTAAACTGCCACTTTTTGCTCTTTCCCGTACAGTGCAATAACTTTCATTGCCAAAGCTATTTGCGTTGCAGGTATGGAATGCAGTTTTTTCAGCGGTCCTACTAAAACCGGGTTAAGTACTTTTAAAATTTTATCGCCTATTGTTTCTCCTAGACGGAATTCTGGGCGATCCCCTGTAATGAGTGATGGACGAACGATTGATAGACGAGGAAAATCCATTTTAATGAGCTCTGCCTCCAATTTACCCTTTACCTTACTATAATAAGCAAGTGCCTTTTCATTTGCTCCCATTGCGGAAATGACAATGAAATGACCGACTCCCCGATTTTTTGCGATTGCTGCAATCGTCAGCGGATACTCAAAATCAACCTTTTCAAACTGCTGCTTTGATCCTGCTTTTTTCATTGTCGTACCTAAACAACAAAAGACCTCATGAGCAAATTCAATATCCTTGTCGGCAATCTGATCGAATTCACACAGCTTTACAACTAGTTTCGGGTGCTTAAAATCAAGCGGTCTTCTCGAAATGACGTTGACTGCAGCATACTCCTCACTCTCGCATAATAACTTCACAAGCGAAGAACCAACCAATCCTGTTGCACCTACGACCAATGCTGAGCGCATCGTTTTCATATGTTTCCTCTTTTCTTTATTTTGATGTATGTATATGTAGAAAACTCTCTCATTCATAATTTCGGCAATCCCACCATATTTTATAGAGATAGTGGAAAGGATGGGATTTACGTGCAAAAAAGAAAAATTATATGGATTATCGAGCATTGTGAGATTAAAGGAACATATCCTTTTGAACGTGCAGTAACTTTGGCAAATCTGTTGCAGGATGAAGAGGTCGTTCTCTTTGTGAAAACTGCAAACGAACAGCTTCTTGATAAATTGGCCCAAACTGGCTTAAATATTGTAAAGTTTGATCGTTTTACGGAGCTTCAAAAGAAAATCCGTGAATTCGAGCCTCATTTGATCATTCATGAAGGTAAAGATACCCAAGTCGAACAAATTGAAACGATTAAACCTTTTTGCCCGACGATTGTTCATTTCGATGATTTTGGCAATGGTGTACAGCTTAGTGACTGTCATATCGTTGCGTTGTTCGGAGAATCCCATGAAGAACCGCATACACACGAACTTGCCGGCAGCTATGCATTTGCCGTACCGCCAAATTTAGAAAAAGTCGCATACCAAATCCTTGAAAAACCCGATAGCTCGATTAAAGATTCACTTCCGCATATTGTTGTCGCATTTGAAGATGGGGATAGCAACAATCTGACTTACCGCACTTTACGCCACTTAACCCAGCTGCAAATCCCATTAAAAGTTTCAGTTGCGATTGACGATGACTATCATCATGACATCGATAGTTTAAAAATGATGGCATTAAGCCGAAAAAATACCGTCATCGTTCAAAAATCCGATGCCCTGCTCGAGCTGATGCCGCAAGCAGATTTGATTATTTGCAATGCCAACTATACACCGTATAAAGTGGCAGCTGCCGGTATTCCTTGTATTACAACGGCACAGCAGGATAATGAACTGAACTATGCATTCACGCGTGAAATGAACGGATTTATCCATATCGGATTAGGCCGAAAAATGAAGCAGTCCATTATTCAAAATGCCGTGATGGAGCTCTTGCTTCATGAACAGCGCCGCGAACGAGCTGTCCGCAAGCAGCGCGGCCTTGAAATTCTGACAAACAATGAAATTCTGAAAAACCTGCTGCTCGATTTAGCTTATGCGCGTCACAATATGGCACATATTTAACTTAAAAAATTAGGCTTTCCCCATCACATAAATGTATGCATTATGTTACAATATGAAAAGATTAATTTCCGAAACTAAAGGAGCAATTAATGATGCAAACAAAAGACCAGCTTCAGCAGGAAATCGCCGAATTAAAGAATGATTACATCAATCTTCAAGGCGATATGGAAAAGCTTGAATCACTTGGCCATGCAGACTCAGTAAAACAAGCGCTCGCACGCCTTGAAAATATGGAAGCACGGCTAGCAGAACTAAACAAACAGCTCGCAGCACTTTAATGTTGCGGGTTTTTTAATGGATAAATTTTTTTATAAAGAAAGATCTAGTTGATTGTGTAGGTGGCGACGCCTGAGACTACAGGGAAACAAAAGCTAAGTACGCCACGTCCTGTGGCAACGCTTTTGTGACCGACTTCATGTCGGCCTCACGCCCCCAGAAAGCGTCCGCCGAAACGGAAATCAACGTTATTAGCAGGAAACACTAAAACACTCGGAGGATTATATATGGCAATATTAACTGTTGAAAATTTAGGGCATTCATTTGGTGACCGTACGTTATTTAAAGAAGTTTCATTCCGTCTTGTTGAAGGCGATCATATCGGACTTGTAGGTGCAAACGGTGTTGGGAAATCGACATTGATGAGCATTATTACAGGACAAGCAATTCACGATGAAGGAAAAGTGGAATGGCTGCCTGGTACACATTACGGTTATTTAGACCAGCATACGGTTTTAACTGCCGGCCGTTCTATGCGTGATGCATTACGTGATGCATTTGCCCCTTTATATAAGAAGGAAGAGCGTTTAAATGAAATTTCAGTGGAATTGGGCGAGCCTGATGCAGATTACGACAGCCTACTGGAAGAAATGTCTGAAATCCAGGATGCACTTGATGCTGGTGATTTCTATAGCCTGGACATGAAAATCGATGAGATTGCCCGTGGTTTAGGGTTGGATGCGATTGGTCTGGAACGCGATGTTGCCGCATTATCCGGTGGTCAGCGTACAAAAGTTTTACTGGCTAAGCTTTTACTTGAAAAGCCGAAAGTATTATTGCTGGACGAGCCTACCAACTATCTTGATGAAGAACATGTTACTTGGCTGAAAAACTATTTGAAAAACTACCCGTATGCATTCCTTTTAATTTCGCATGATACGGAATTTATGAACAATGTTGTTGATGTAATTTTACATTTAGAATTTGCTAAAATGACGCGTTACACTGCGACATATGAGAAGTTTATCGAGCTTGCGGAAATCAATAAGCGCCAGCATATCGATGCATATGAAAAACAGCAGGAATTTATTAAGCAGCAGGAAGACTTCATTGCCCGCAACAAAGCACGCTACTCAACAAGCGGCCGTGCCAAATCACGTGCGAAGCAGTTGGATCGTATGGAGCGTATTGACCGCCCGGAAACAGCTGTAAAACCGGAGTTCAGCTTTAAAGAAGCGCGTACACCTGGTCGTTATGTAGTGGAAGCGGAAAACTTGGTGATCGGCTATGATAAAGAAAAACCATTATTACCGCCACTTACATTCCAAATCGAACGCGGCGAAAAAATTGCGTTAGTCGGCATGAATGGTGTCGGGAAATCGACTTTACTGAAAACAATGTTAGGCAAAGTTCAGCCATTGGACGGTAAAGTAATTTTAGGCGACTATTTGGAGCCATCTTACTTCGAACAGGAAGTAAAAGCAGGTAAAATCACACCGATTGATGATGTATGGAATGCGTTCCCTTCTATGGAACAAGCGCAAGTCCGTGCAGCATTGGCACGTGCCGGTCTAAAAACAGACCATATTACTCGCCCACTGAATTCACTTTCTGGTGGTGAGCAGGCAAAAGTCCGTCTTTGCAAGCTGATGATGGATCAAACAAACTGGCTGATCTTTGACGAACCGACAAACCACTTGGACGTTGATGCAAAAGAAGAGCTAAAACGTGCCATGAAGGAATTCAAAGGGACAATCGTTCTTGTATCGCATGAGCCGGAATTCTATGAAGGTTTAGCGACGAAAGTATGGAACGTGCAAGACTGGTTTACAACTCGCGAAACGAAAGAATTAAACGAATTTAAATAGTTTTTTAATCATGCAGTGTACTCTTTGTTACGGAGTACACTGTTTTTTATTATGAAAAGACTTCATCCGGAGAATTGTGTCAAATATTTGAAAAATAAGAATATTTTTCAGAATTATTCGCCAATAAACGATCGCTTGGCAAGGACTTTACATTATAGCTGACGAATATAGTAAAGGTTCAAACGTTTAAAACCTGACATCATGCTGTTTTGGATCATCCCAGTCCAATAACCTCTGTATTTCTGAATAACTTTTTAGTAGTAAGTTCTATTTGGAATATTTCTAGAATATATTAAAAAGTCGCGGTCTTTTAGAGCACTCCCACTACATATTAGAATCATTCCCTGTTCAAAACTAACCGCGCCCAGCAGTTCCCTCTCTCTTCTAGTTTCTACTTTACAAAACTGTAATATAAAATTAGAAACTTTTTATAGTTTTATACGTATAATTTATTAGAAGAATGGGTAAACAGTAAAAGGGAAACATATAATAAACTTATTGCATTACAAATAGCTTACTGGTAAGATATTATTATAAGTAAATGTCTTACAACTAAGCTATCACCAAATTATTGATTATGGGAAAGCGAGGAAATTAATTATGACAGTAACAATCTATACACAATCGAGCTGTTCCTCATCACGAAAAGCATTGAAATGGCTAAACGAAAATAATATTACTTATACTGAAAAAAGAACAACTTCTCAATCTTTGACTTTAGCAGAGTTTAAACATATTTTAAGTATGACAGAAGATGGTACGGATGAAATTATTGCGACAAACTCGAATGATTTCAAAAACCTGGACATTGATATTGACCAGTTATCCATTCAAGAGTTGTACAACTTAATCCAGCAGCATCCTCGTATGTTGCGCAGCCCTATTTTACTTGATGAAAAACGCATTCAGATCGGCTATAACGAAATGGACATTCGTCGTTTCATTCCTCGTAAAGTGCGTGCATTTGAATTGAATGCCCTTCAAAAATTAGCCGTAGAATAGTGATAACATTTGGAGTTGACACTGATGAATGAGCATAAACGCGAGCAGTTAACCGAACTTTTTGAAAAGATGACATCGTTGGAACGCAAAATTGCTAATCAATGGAACAGTCAAAATCAGTTAGGCTTCTCGAAATCACATATTTTAATTTTGGCTTACTTGCATACAGATGGACCAAAGCGCCCTTCTGCCATTGCAGAAAAGCTGAAAGTGACAACAGGTGGCGTAACGGTTTTGACGACGAAGCTCATTAAAGCGGGGCTCATTGAAAAAACCCAAAATGAAACGGATCGCCGCGCTTCGCAAATTCATATTACCGAAGCAGGAATCGAAGTGCTCGAACGCTCTCGTCAGCAAGTAGACAATCTTTTTGAAAACCTGTTCGGTATGTTAACAGAAGATGAAATTAAAACTTTAACGGCAATATTTGATAAGTGTACGAAATTATAAGCACATGAGCAGCAGTATGCTCATGTGTTTTTTGTTTGGCTCGTGTTTAATTTTATTAGTCACTTTTCTACGGATATTAGTCAAACGCTCTTGGATATTAGTTAAACTCTCTTAGTTTTTAGCCATTCCTTCACTGATATTAGTCAATCACAATAAGATATTAGCCACTTTCCATTCAAACACAAAAAAAGCTACGGCAACTTTCTGCCATAGCTTTCGTCCTAACTATTACTAAGCCAATACTGCTTCTGCGACACCATTGTCGGAAAGTAAAATTTCTTTTAAACGTGCTTTTGCGCGGAACAGACGAGATTTCACTGTACCGATTGATACTTTCATCAGCTCGGAAATTTCGGCTAATGAGAATTGGTCCACATAGAAATACCATAGTGTTTTTTGGTAAATGCTATCAAGCTGACCCATCTTCTCTTGCACGATTTTTGTGATTTCTGTTTTTTCCACAAGTTCTTCCGTCGTAAAATCATTGTTGGGAACCAAATCTAAAATCGGTACGTCTAATTGTTCAGGTTGATTCATCATGTATTTACTGCGACGAACATTTTTGCGATAGCGGTCGCGGAATGTATTCATCGTAATTGTTGTAAGCCATGCTTTTACATGGTCTACTTTTGATACTGATTCTTCATAGCGTACAACCTTTACCCAAACTTCCTGCATTAAATCTTCTGCTTCGTTTTGATTGCGTGTAAGCTTTAAGCAAAGGTGGTAAATGTAGCGGTTGTATTCATCATAAATAGTCGTTAATAATTCATTCATTTGAAAGTCCTCCGATAGATTTTATATGAAGTGCGCCGTGGCATAATGACATCGTATGTGTATGTTAAATTTCCTTATGACCTTATTGTGCCAAATTAAACTATTACACTCTATCGGATTGGCTTTCAATTACCTTACAATGCTGTAAGATTGATTGTAATCATTTGAACGAAATAAATGTTTCTGCATTCCCCGCTTCCCCTTCTCCCCTACAACGTTTCCATTACATAAGTAAGCAATTCTTGTAATCTTTTAAAATCCTTATCGAAAGTTGGCTGGATTGTGCTGATTTGAGCGATGTTGCGTTCCTTTAAATACGCGCTGTCACCATGTAGTAAAAAACCGTTTAATGCACAGATTGTTAGAATTTCATCCATTTTCGGGTGTTCCCATGTTGCAATCATAGGGTAGGTTGCTGTTGCATCAAGCCTTGAATTCTTAATTGCCTCCATCCGGTTTTCCAACACGTCAAAGCGCTCCGGATACAACTTGAGTGCATCGCTGACAGCTTCCACAAAATAATGCGGCAATGTAAATGGAATTTGCTTCTTCATATAATACGGCAAATTCAAATATAGCGGCGCATCACTCGAAACCGGCTGATCCTTACAGAAGATGAAAGCAAGTCCCGCTATCGTACCGAGTGATTTCCCGCTAACCGCTGTTGCATAATGTAGCCCCTGCATCGAAAACGGCACGGAACCAAACGAACTAATACAGTCCGCACATAGTTTTACATCAAATTTTTCCGCCAGCTCCCCTAATTCATTGAGCGGATTTAATGTACTGTTCGATGTTTCGCCATGAACAAATACAATATAGCGATAGCTTCCCTTTTTTAAATACGCTTCAATTTGCGCAATATCAAATGGCTTTCCCCAACCAACATCAATCTTTTCAATATGTAGTCCCCACTGTTTCGCCTGGTTATAAAGACGATCGCCGAATTCTCCATTCACTAATACTAGTCCGGCTACATCGGGAAATTCACTTTTCAGTTGGCCGAGCATCGCATCATTGGCAAGTGTCCCTGTGCCAACAAGCGGGATGACGTAATTTGCCTTTGCCAGCTTACATAACTCACCTTTCATCTGTTCAAGCTCTTGCTGAAACTTTACAGAACGGTGGGAAATCGTTGAAGGGGTGAGCGGCTTTTCCAATGCAGCCGGTCCCGGGAAAAATACCATATTCTGTTCTCGTAGACGCTCCCGGAAAACCGCACTGTCCTGCCGTGTTAAAACCATCGGCAAATAACGTGCTTCCTCTGTCCCGACAGCTGAGGCGAATTGCCTGAACCCCATTTGTGTATACATTTTCTCTTCACGTACCGTACCGGAAATGACACATGCCGTATATCCCGCATCATAAAAATAGCGGTAGATCGCTGTTGCAAGCTTCGTAAAAACACGTCCGTTCCGGTGATTCTTTTTTACCGCGAGCAGCCGGATTTCACATAAATATTCACAAACTTCATCATCCAAATAGTTTTCCACATTCCCGATTTTACGGTCGATTGAAAACGGCCGTGTATCGCGAAATGAAACCATACCGACCATTTCCGTATTTTTATAAACAACTACATATACATTTTCATCATGAAATTTATCGATAAGTCGACGCGACGGATTAGGCTCATGCTGGGGGATTTCCTCCACAAATGTTTCATAGTTTAATGCTGCGATGGCATCGAATTCTTCATCTGTTGCTGCAATTTTACTCCAGTACATTTGGTTTCACCCTTTCTACAATGCTAAGACGCTGTTTCCAAATCACGAGAACAAGTGCAATCGTTACGATCAGCCCTGCATCCGTATATATACTCGCGAATAGGCCATAAACGATGAATCCGCCTGTCATACTAAGTGTGGCACTTTTTGTGATGAGCAGACTCAATAAAAAGCCGGCTAAAAATACTAGCAGAAGCAGCGGAGAAAAAGCGACCATTGCTCCGATTACCGTTGCGACGCCTTTTCCGCCTTTTCCGCGATTCCAAAACGGGTACAGATGGCCAAGCACTACAGCGATGATCGCAAGTGCAATCGTCAGTTCAGGAAGCTCAAGCATACGCCCTGCTATTACTACAATTAGCCCTTTCAAGCCGTCCCCCACCGCCACGAGGATAAAAGCCCACTTTCCCAATGTACGTCCGGCATTGCGCGCCCCAAGATTGCCGCTATTCGCCTGTTGCAGGTCAATCCCTTTTATTTTTCCGATAACGACCGCAAAAAGGATCGTACCGAATAAATAACTTAGCAATAGATAGAACATCCTGATCACCCTTTTGGATTTATTATTTTTATCGTAGCGTATTTGAGCAGAAGTTGCACCGATTGCTTTCCATATTTATGTAAAAACACATTACATCTTTGCTTGACTTTAAGGTTAGTTACTCATATAGTTAACCATATAACCAAATGTGAGAGGAGGAAAATAATGCGATTAACATTCGATGATACAAAACCCATTTTCCAACAGATTGCAGAAATGATTGAGGATGATATTGTAAATGGCGTTTTAAAAGATGGTGATCAAATTCCTTCAACAAACCAGCTCGTTGCACACTATAAAATAAATCCCGCCACTATTCTAAAAGGGTTTAATCAGCTGGTGGATTCAGGGATTGTCTATAAAAAACGTGGCGTTGGAATGTTTGTCGCGGATGGCGCATTTGAAATGCTGAGAAACCGACGCATTTCTCAATTTCAACAGCAATATATTGAACCGCTAATCGCCGAGGCAAAAAAACTCGGTATGACAAAGGAAGAAATTCAAAAAATGTTCGATTCATACGAAAGGTAGGGTTCAACTATGTATAATGTCATTCAATTTGAAGATGTTTCTCTTCAGTTAAAAAATAAACAAATACTAAAAAATATTACCCTTTCATTGGAAACAAATAAAATATACGGGTTGCTCGGTCGTAATGGAGCCGGAAAAACTTCTTTACTCTCACTGCTCGCAAGCTTTGCGCAGGCAACTTCAGGGCGTGTAGCAATTGACGGTGTTTCTGTTTTTGAAAATGAAAATCTTATGGAAAACATTATATTTATCCGCGATATAAAGCTCGATGAGTCGGAAAAGGTATGGAAATACATTAAGCAAACAGCCGCATTTCGTCCGAATTTTGATGAAGACTATGCAAAAGCGCTGATGCAACGTTTTCGCCTTCCTGAAGATGTAGCGGTCTCTTCCCTATCGCGCGGAATGATGTCTGCAATGCATGTCGTCATCGGTTTGGCAAGCCGCTGTGCGATTACGATTTTTGATGAAGCCTATTTAGGAATGGACGCACCTGCACGCGTAAAATTTTATGAAGAAGTATTAAATGATTATATGGAACACCCTCGAACAATCATCTTATCAACGCATTTAATTGGGAGTGTTGTTTTTTCGAATTTTACTGGAAATAGTTTTGAAATGAGTGTCCCCTCTTTTATGGAAGAAGGTTCTGAAACTTCGATTGCCGCGCTGCTCGGTAATTCGGGGCGCATCTTTTTCCTAGTATGCGGGATATTATCGATGGGACCGTTTCTCCAATATTTCGTCTCGATGGGTGTTACTCGAAAAGCTTATTTTAAAGGGAATGTCATGAGCGTTTTTCTATTGGCTATCACATTTACAATATTAACAGCCATTTTATACGGAATTGAACACTTCATCTTTGGTAACTTCACTAACAGCTTTGAACAAATGGCTATATACTTTTTGAAATTGGCTTTGGATATCGTCGTATTTTATTTAGTCGGCTGGTTTATCGCTTCAGGATTTCACTCAATGAATCTTTATAGAGGTGTGGGTTTTATCTTAATCGCGATTGTTGTTATTTTCATTCACTCAGGACTATGGGGTGAAGATCTACCATTAGCGATTTTTAGCATCATCAGCGTAGAAAGCTACTCTGCGGTTATCATTGTATTGTTAAACGCGATCATCATCGGCGCTTTAATTTATACGATTCGTCAGCTAACAAAAAATATGACGGTAAAAGCTTAATTTGATACCTGTAGTGAGCCATTTGAAAAAAGTATGCTTACTGCAGGTATCTTTTATAGTCTTTGACGAGAGCGCGTTTCCCTCTTTTTTCCGGAAATCATTTATACTAACTATGATCTATTTAAAATTGTTAGGAGTCTATATGAAAAATTTCGTAGCTTTTATCGGCTTTATTTTTATCGGTTTATTATTTTTAGCAATTATCGGAGTCGCAATTTCCGTGGAGGTAGGCATTTTACTGCTTGTCGGAATTGAATTTGAAGGTTGGGGCAACTTAATTTGGTTCATCCTAATCTATGGGATCATTGAGTTTGCGTTTGTCATGTTTTTCGATGTCCTGATTGAATTAAAAACAACGCAGCATCACCGGTTCCATAAATACTTTGTGCACTTACTCATCTCCTTCACGCTATTAATGACAATTTCCCTCATGATGGAAACCATCTACTTGCCTTTATATGGCGGAATTGTCTTTGCGATTGCAACGGCGACAATGTATGGGGTGTTTGATACAGGCTCAAAAAAAGGAAAGATGGGACGCTGATTACCATTCGTTCTATGCTATAATTATTTCCATAACCGAAATAAAGGGAGGCACTCAACCATATGAGTCATTTAGAAAAATTAGATGCTTACTTCACAGAAAACCGTGAACGTCATTTAGCGGAGTTAAACGAATTTTTACGCATTCCTAGTATTTCCGCTTTATCTGAGCATAAGGCAGATATGCTGTCAGCGGCAAACTGGCTGGCAGACCACTTAAAATCATTAAACATCGAAAACGTATCAGTAGATGAAACAGCCGGTCATCCGGTCGTTTACGGAGAATGGCTTCATGCTGAAGGCAAACCGACAATCCTGTTCTACGGTCATTATGATGTACAACCAGTGGATCCTCTAAACTTATGGGAAACACCTCCTTTCGAACCGGCCATCCGTGACAATAAACTGTTTGCACGTGGTTCTTCGGATGATAAAGGACAAGTGTTCATGCATTTAAAAATGATCGAAGCGTTATTTGCAACAGAAGGTACATTACCGGTTAACGTGAAGTTCATTTATGAAGGTGAAGAGGAAATCGGCAGTCCGTCTCTTCCAAAATATACAGAAGACAATAAAGAAAAATTAGCGGCAGACTTGATCGTCATTTCCGATACAGGCCTTTATGCAAAAGGAAAACCGGCAGTATGCTACGGCTTACGCGGATTAACAGGTGTGCAGATTGATGTGCGCGGTGCAAAAGGTGACCTGCACTCTGGCCTTTATGGCGGCGGTGTTCAAAACGCGATCCATGCACTTGCAGAAATTTTAGCATCTTTCCGTGACGAGCACGGGACAATTCAAGTGGAAGGCTTCTATGATTCAGTGCGTCCCCTATCTGAAGAAGAGCGCCAAGCTTACCGTGATTTAAACTTTGATGAAGAAGCATTAAAAGAAGAAGTCGGTGTAAAAGAATTATTCGGTGAAGCTGGCTATTCTTATTTGGAACAAACATGGGCACGTCCAACATTGGAAGTGAACGGCGTATTCGGCGGCTTCTCTGGTGAAGGCATTAAAACAGTATTACCTGCTGAAGCGGGTGCAAAAATAACATGCCGCTTAGTACCGGACCAAGACCCTGAGGAAATTGTCGCTTTACTGAAAGCACACATTGAAAAGCATAAACCAACAGGTGTCGAAGTAACGATTTCTGAATTCGATAAAGGAAAACCTTATTTAACACCGTTTGACCACCCGGCAATTCAGGCGGCAGGTCGTTCATACGAAAAAGTGTATGAAGTACCGACAGCTTATACACGCGGTGGCGGGTCAATCCCGATTGTGGCAGCATTCGATGAAATTTTAGGCTTGCCTGTTGTGCTAATGGGCTTCGGTCTTTCAAGCGAAAACTTCCATGCTCCAAACGAACATTTCCACCTGGAAAACTTCGACCAAGGCCTACGCGTACTTGGCGATTACATGCATGAAGTAGCATCAATTAAATTTTAATAATAAAGCTAAACAAAAAAACTCCAATGCCCACTACAGCATTGGAGTTTTTTGTAATCCGTACGTGACCATATAAAAAATAGGGGGGATTTATATGTTGTCGAAGTCCTGTACGAGATTTATGAGTAACATAGCATATCAATGAGTGAGCAAGTCTGCCTACCAAGCAACCCGCTCCACTTGATAAATCAATGATAGCATGTCTCCTTGCTTCAAAAAATACGAGGGATTCCATTGTCATATTATCCTCACATTTTATGTTCACAATTTCTCAACAAGCAGATATATAATGATATTTTTTTGATGTAAATTAGTTGATTTTTGATGATATTTTTTATTTTATAAGAGAAAAATATTGTAAATATGCATTTTTCACTAAATAAAGCGAACAACCAATGCATGTATAAACTCTACATAAAAAAAACTCATCCATTTCCTTTATAGAAAATGAATGAGTTTTAGTTGATACAACCTTACAGCACATTTAAAATCATGCCAACTGTTGCATAAATGAAGACTGTCCCAAATACAGCCATCATATGGAAAAGCGAGTAGCCGAACATAATATTCGCCCATTTCTTCTCTCCCTGTTTTTTGGATGCTGCAATACTCATGGAGAGCCAAATGACACCAAGGACAAGAGAAACAATTGTTAACCCTAAGCTAAGCGGTAAAAATAAAAAGCTCGATAAAATTAGCAGCACGAGATAAATATTCGACTGAATATATGTGCGCTGCTCCCCTTTTGCTACCGGTAGCATCGGGATATTAGCCGCGGCGTAATCTTCTTTTTTACGGATGGCAATGGCATAAAAATGCGGCATTTGCCAAATAACCATAATTAGAAACAGTGCCCACGCGGCCGGATGCCAAAGATCCGGAGCGACGGCTGCCCACCCAATAAGTGGTGGCATAGCACCTGAAATACTGCCAACTTCTGTATTCCAGATCGTACGGCGTTTTGTCCACATTGTGTAAGGGACAACATAGAAAAATACACCTAAAAACCCTAACAAAGCAGCTAACGGTGATGCTAAATAAAGCGCCGTACATCCTAGTATTAATAAAATCGTCGCAACAATTAGCACTAACTTTGCAGATAGTTCTCCAGTAACGGTTGGACGTGATTTAGTACGGGGCATAATTTGATCGATATCCCGGTCATATACGTTGTTATATGCACCTGCAGCAGCGATGACGGCCGCAGAACCAATAATTGCAAAAATAATAGCGGGAATATGTTCAACAAAATTTAATTCATACGTATACAGGGCGAGCATTAATGCCGCGATCATCGGAATTAAGTTTGATTTAATAATGCCGGTCTTCACAGCTTGCGCCCACAACTGACGATTCGATTGCGTTTGCATGTTCTTAATCCTACTTCCTCAATTAATCACTTTCTCTAGTATACCCTATTAGGGACACAAAGGGTTAGCATCCAGGCTTTTTTTCTCATCTTTCCACTTAAAATGTCGTGATAATGCTGTCACAATTAATCGATTGAATACACGGCATATAATTAATGCAGCTGCATATTAATTTTGTTGAACAGTCTCTCCCCGATCCCGGTAAACCCATTTAATAATAGGCAGTATGCATAGGAAAATAAATAACAGACGAAACAGCTGGAATACTGTCACAACGGAAATATCTGCTTTTACCGCAGCAGCCAACAGACCCATTTGATCAAGCCCACCTGGTGCTGTACTTAAAAAGCTTGTCGCAAAACTTAAATCTAAAAACTTGGCGATAAGCAAGCTTGTGCCGTATGTGAGAATAATCATCGCAACAGTACTGGTCACTCCGCCGATTAAAACTTTCAATGGCAAACGCAATGTTTCCGGTTTTAATAATAGCCCGATATAGGCACCGATTAGTATTTGCGCAATATGAAGCACATCACTCGGCATTGTCGGCGCTTCAATTCCAAAGAATTTTAAACCGATGACAATGATGATTGGCGTTAAAAAGTGTGCAACAGGCAGCTTTAATTTTCTGCCAAGTGGCACGGCAATAGCGGCAAGCAAAATGACCAGAACGACTTGCCAAACATCCCATGTCAACGGAATACTCGCTCCCCCAACAACATGACCGGAAACTAAAAACGGAATAAGCAGTACGACCCCCAACACACGGACGATATGAAAATACGTGACCGCTGTTAAATGCACATCCCCTTCTTCTTCTGCAAACAATACAAGCTGTGACAATCCGCCCGGTACATTGGCAGCAACGGCCGTTTTAAATGTAAGTCCCGTTGACTTGGCAATGATCCATGCAATCCCTAAACAAAACGCAAATAACAGAACATTGACGATGACCATAAAGAACAGCAGTGATTTGAAATCGGAAAATAGTGCGAAATCAAATTGTTGACCAATCGCGACACCGACGATGACAAGCCCGGTATTTCGCAAAACTGCTGGCCATCTGAGCCGGTCTTTGATGAAAAATTGTGCGATTAATACCGAAAAGATAGGACCGATCAGCCATGGAATCGGCAATGAAAGTGCGGAGAATAGAAGTGCTCCAATAAGTGCAATTACGAATACAAGAAGCATAACTCCTCCCCTTTTCTTTTGATGAATACGTCCATTTTAACTTAAATTATTTCGTAATGCGAATAACTAAAAATACCTTTAAGTTAACAATAAACAGTAAAAACTAGAAAATATGAGGCAGTTAATTCATTTAAAACACTAAAATGACTCCAGATTTGCTAGATTTCATAAAAAATATTTATTAATTTTTATGTATTTTTATTCACATATTTTCATTAGTTACTTTTGTTATATAATAACCACTTACTATAATAATATAAGTATTATCCCACTATTTTTTCATCGCTTCATACTCCAATCATTTCTGTATCAGTACATAAATATCACCCTCAAAATGTTATTTACATGCAATTTCCTTTTACAAAAATAGCAACACAAGTAACTATGAAAGCATTTTCATTTGCGATTTTTCATACATGAGTGCATAATAGGTTCATAAAGTTGTCACAACTTTAATAACATAATAGAGGTGTTAATAGATGATCTATGCAAACCCTAATACTGCTGGTGCAGTAATCAACTTTAAAGAAAAATATGATAACTTTATCGGTGGCGAATGGGTTGCTCCTGTTAAAGGGCAATACCTGGATGTAAAATCACCTGTAACTGGTAAAGTATTTACTACAGTTGCTCGCTCAACTGAAGAAGATATTGAATTAGCATTAGACGCAGCACATGCAGCTAAAGGTGCCTGGGCACAAACTTCTGTTGCATACCGCGCGAATATTTTAAATAAAATTGCAGACCGCATTGAAGAAAACTTAGAAAAAATCGCTGTTGCTGAAACTTGGGACAACGGTAAAGCAGTACGTGAAACATTAAACGCTGATATTCCATTAGCTATCGACCACTTCCGTTACTTCGCTGGAGCAATCCGTGCACAAGAAGGCGGTATTTCTCAAATCGATAACGATACAGTAGCATACCACTTCCATGAGCCAATCGGTGTTGTAGGTCAAATTATTCCTTGGAACTTCCCATTACTTATGGCTACTTGGAAAATCGCACCTGCTTTAGCAGCTGGTAACGTAATCGTAATGAAGCCTGCTGAACAAACACCAGCTTCAATCATGGTATTAATTGAATTAATCCAAGATTTACTGCCAAAAGGTGTATTCAATGTTGTGAACGGTTTAGGTGTTGAAGTAGGTAAACCACTTGCTACAAACCCACGTATCCAAAAAGTAGCATTCACTGGCTCTACTGGTGTTGGCCGTTTAATTATGCAATATGCGACAGAAAACATTATCCCTGTAACATTAGAGCTTGGTGGTAAATCACCGAACATCTTCTTCCCAGACGTAATGGATCAAGACGATGAGTATTTAGATAAAGCAATCGAAGGTTTAGTAATGTTCGCATTAAACTCAGGCGAAATTTGTACTTGTCCTTCACGTGCATTAATTCACGAATCTATTTACGACAAATTCATGGAACGTGTATTAGAGCGCGTTAAAGCAATCAAAATCGGTAACCCATTAGATACAGAAGTAATGATGGGTGCTCAAGCTTCAAATGAGCAATTACAAAAAATCTTATCTTACATCGAAATCGGTAAAGAAGAAGGCGCTGAGCTACTTATCGGCGGCTACCAAAACCAATTAGATGCTGACCAAGAAGGCGGCTACTATGTAGCACCAACAGTATTCAAAGGTAACAATAAAATGCGTATTTTCCAAGAAGAGATCTTTGGTCCAGTTCTTTCTGTAACAACATTCTCTACTTTTGAAGAAGCAATGGAAATCGCAAACGATACAGAATTCGGTCTAGGTGCTGGTGTATGGTCTCGTAACATGGATACAGCTTACCGCGCTGTTCGTGGTATCCAAGCTGGTCGTGTTTGGACAAACACTTACCACCAATACCCTGCACACGCAGCATTCGGCGGATTCAAAAAATCAGGTATCGGCCGCGAAAACCACTTAATGATGTTAGAGCACTACCAACAAACAAAATGTATGTTAGTAAGCTACAACAAAAACGCTCAAGGTTTCTTCTAAGCCGAAGCAATATGAGGGATGTGCTAATGTAGCACATCCCTTTTTTAATGTTTTAATTGGGGTTGCTGTGGGCTTTATGAGAAGAAAACAGAGCGGCGCGGAGTGGAGGGGCTGACTTCTAGGGGATCAGCGTGCGCGGAAAATCCACTAAATGCTTGCCGACGTATTGGCAAGCATTTAATTAGTTGAAGCCACGCCCCCCTAAAAAAGCATGCCCCGCAACGCAGCAGAGCGGACCAGCTCCAACAAGCTACCTGAAGTGAGTGGATAGATATCTCAAATTTCCAAAGCATTATCCATAAAAGGAGGTCATTTTATATGGAAAAACTAATCGCAACCGAAAAAGCGGTTGAGGTAATTGAGCTGTTGAAGGCAAGGCATGGAAACTTACTTTTTGAACAATCCTCTGGATGCTGTGATGGTACGGTGCCGATGTGTTTTCAGGCGGACGGCCACTATATTAGCAGCCAGCTTGTTCTTATCGGAGAAATTGCGGGAGTTCCGTATTATATTGATAAGCATCAGGCAGAGTATTTAAAGCATATGCAAGTTGTAGTGGATGTGATGGAAGGTCGCGGTGCTTCTTTTTCACTGGAAAGTGCTGAAGGCTTTGCTTTTTTAATGACGTCAAAGGTAATGAAATAATTGCAAAACGCCATCCAGCAGCTGTTTAAGCTTTTGGATGGCGCTTTTATATTATGATAAAACTGGGGGATAAATTGGGATAGACAATGTCACCAATGCCACACTTAATAATAATAGTGATAATTTAACGTTTTTCTTCATATTCTTCGTCTCCTTTATAATTAAATAAATTGGATTGCTTTTTCAAATTTCTTTTCTTGACGGTAGTACTCACCCAACAAATAAGAAAACTGCTGGTGCATTTCTTTAAATTCTTCGCTGTTTGCCGTGAACGGAATTAACCTCCCCTCTAAAAATTCCATCGCTTTCTTTTCTTGTCCACCTAGCAAATATAAATAAAAAGAAGCAAATAAATTGAAACTTACTTTTTTCTTACTTTTTGCTTCTTCCTTTAAAATAATAAAGGTTTTCATACTTTCTTCCTTTTGGTCAAGACGGAATTGCGTCATGCCCAAATTATATAAACAAAATAGATAGTTATCGCTGTTATTTTCCATTAACGCCGCACTTTTCTCAAAGTAAACGAGGGCATTTTCATATTCGCCTCTCATTTGATATAAATCCCCAAGATTATGGTAGATAGCAGGCAGTAACTGTTGCTGTTGCATCAACTCAACATTTCTCAGAAGATGATCATAAATTTCGATTGCCTCATGAAACACTTTCCCCTGCGCGTAATAAAGAGCGAGTGACATCGACGTATAAATAATGCGCTTAAAATTAAACTGATCTTTATAAAAATGCAGTGCTTTTCTCCCATAAATAATTGCCTGGCTTGGTTCATCAAGCCGTCCTTTTATTAATGAAAAGTGATAGTAAAACTCCCCTTCCAGTGACCCCAGTTCCGGATTTGTCTGAAGTATAGTAGTGAGTTGTACAGCGGCTTCCGCATATTTTCCTCTTGTTAATAAAACTAACGCATAACAGTAGGAATGTAAATATCTCTCATGTTGGGAAAAATTTTGACGATGGGCACTTAGCCATTTCAACTGTTGTTCCGCCAATTTATATTCGTTAATGAAAACATAGTAACGTAGTTTATAAAGTTCATATAAATAGACCGATTCCGTAAAGCCGATAATTTCTTCATACTCTTTTAATCGGTCCATTGTCTCATTAGCTTTCTCATTTTCTAGATAATTGATCTGTTTTTGTAAGTCTTTCAATAACTTTGTGATATGCTGTTCGCTATTTTCAACGTCTTGGCTATTAATATTCAAGCGTTCCAAGATCAGACGAATTGTCTCACAGTTTGCTTCTTTATTATTGTTTTCTATTTTACTTAAATGTGGAATTGAGCAAATCCCCGCCGCTACCTCATTTTGAGTCATTCCCAGCTTCGTACGATAGTACTTTATTAAAGAACCTATTTTCATTCAAATACCACACCCCTTTAAAAGTTAGATAGTTTATCTAGTATACTCAATATTTTC
Source organism: Solibacillus sp. FSL R5-0691 (assembly GCF_037974225.1). Taxonomy (GTDB): domain Bacteria; phylum Bacillota; class Bacilli; order Bacillales_A; family Planococcaceae; genus Solibacillus. The sequence goes on along the minus strand of NZ_CP150231.1, from coordinate 403,405 downwards.
CCAATAATCAAAAAACTAGTAATGTGATAAATTCAATATGTAATCCAAATACATTTTGAAAAGGGGTCAGGAAAAATGAAAAAGGTAAAGAGTACATTATTTAGTCTTTTAATTGCAGGATCATTAATGAGTCCGGCACAAGCGGCTACTTTAGGTAGTGAAGACAATTCGGCAAACAATGTCGGACAGGAAAAGTTCCGTGTGTACGTTGAAGCAAACAATCAGTCTGCTAAACAATCAGCAAAAGCACAATATTCAGCTCGTTGGGAATTAACAGAGAACGGATTTTCAACGGAAATGAATGAAAAGCAATTCCAAGCACTACAAAAGAACAAAAATTTCACAGTGACAAAAGTTCCTGTCGTTTCATTAGATCCGACCAATTTTGAATTGGGACAGGATTATACAGTAGAGGAAAGAACACCGGATGCATCAGCTTTCGCAAGAGCTTCCCAGCAAGTACCATGGGGAATTAAAGCGATTTATAACAATAGTTCATTAACATCTACATCTGGAGGAAGCGGCGTAAATATCGCTGTACTTGATACAGGAGTAAACACTTCCCACCCTGACCTAGCCAATAATGTGGAACAATGTAAAGACTTCACAACAGCGACAACTGTTGTAAACAATAGCTGTACTGACAGAAACGGCCACGGTACGCATGTTGCCGGTTCAGCATTGGCTGATGGCGGTAGCGACCGAGGCGGCGTTTACGGTGTTGCTCCAGATGCAGATCTTTGGGCATACAAAGTGTTAACAGACAGCGGTTCTGGTTATTCAGATGACATTGCTGCTGCAATCCGTCATGCGGCTGACCAAGCAACATCGACTAGAACGAAAACAGTCATCAACATGTCATTAGGTTCATCAGCGAACAACAGCCTCATTTCAAGTGCTGTTAACTATGCATACAGCAAAGGCGTACTTGTTGTTGCGGCTGCTGGTAACTCAGGTTATTCTCAAGGATCAATCGGTTACCCAGGTGCATTACCGAATGCCATTGCGGTTGCAGCATTGGAAAATGTACAGCAAAACGGAACTTACCGTGTAGCTGACTACTCTTCACGCGGATACGCTTCTACTGCTGGCGACTATGTCATCCAGCAAGGTGATGTCGAAATTTCAGCTCCTGGTTCAGCTATTTACTCTACATGGTATAACGGTGGCTATAACACAATTAGCGGTACATCGATGGCTACACCTCACGTGGCAGGTTTAGCTGCAAAAATCTGGGCTCAAAACCCGTCTTGGTCTCACACACAACTGCGCTCGAACTTACAAACACGCGCAAAAGCTGTAGACATTAAAGGCGGTTACGGTGCAGGTACAGGCGATGACTACGCTTCTGGATTCGGGTTTGCCCGCGTTCAGTAATAGTTAATCTAAAAAAACGAAACACCGGACATGCTGCTGGTGTTTCGTTTTTTCATTTATTTTCTTCTACACGGTAGCGCAGCAATGTTTTCAATCGATCACCGGTTACTTTACGCGGATCCGATAAATAAATTTCGCGGTGCACCAATGTTTTAATGTGCAAGTCATTATTTTCAACAAATTCCTGCATGACCGAGAACGTCTCCCCCTCTGTAGCAAACGGACCGATATGCAGCATTTGAACCGATAAACCATCCGTCATCACATCAAAGTAAACTTCGGACAACAGCTCAATACGTTTCTTGTTCCGCGCCACTTCTATCGCTTTATTGAACATTGCTTCATCCACAAATTCCGGCTGGCGGATCATAATCGTATAGACAAGGTCATCCAGGTGAAGCTCATCGGAATCATAGTTCTTCTTATCCCACAGCCCTTCAAGCGGGTAGACCGTATACTCAAAATAATCATCCGGCGCAAATCCATTTTTATGGCTCATACGAATCGTATACGCCAAACTGTATAAAGCCTCTACGCGTTTTTTAAAGTCTTCTCCATTCGGATTCCCCTCACCTTTGATGCAAATATATTTTTGTTGCGGGACGTCCAAAAGTGCCGGTTTGTCTTTTGTGCCATACAGTTCTTTTTCATGCTTTTTATATTCATGCTTCATTTCATCCACCTCTTTACTTAAAGATACACGCTTTATAAGGTTGGCTGCAATGTTCTAATATGTTGGGAAAAGTTCTAATATATTTTTATTTGTTCTAATAAAGTTGCGATTTTCTAATATAATGGGGAGTTGTTCTAATAAGTCGTCGCTTTGTTCGAATATCCGCTTTCGATCAGCTAATATCTCACGTACTTCTTCTAATATCCGGTCCAATTGTTCTAATAAATTTTGATCGCAATTCAAGTTCAGCGTATTCAGGCGTAAACGAGCCTTCAATTCAGCTGAAACCGGCGGAACTTCTAATATCACCCAAGTTTCTTCTAATATCCCCTCCAACTTTTCTAATATCCTACACCATTGTTCTAATAAAACCGCCCAACAAAAAAACAGCTTAAGCAAAAATCACTTAAGCTGCTTCACGTATATTATAATTCACAAGCCCAGCCGTCTTTATCGCCGTCTCTTGCTGTTGCGTAAGCGGGATGCGATGAGCTGACCCCTTTCGGATAATAAACTCGCATTTCTGTACAGTTTTTAAAGGCAGTCGGTGCGCCAGGAATAACATACGTCCCCGAATTCACATCACCTTTTGGTTGTTCAGGTGTCGTATTCGGTACGATGAACTCTTTTGCACTAATTGAATAAGATTGACCGTTCGTTGTCACAGCAATTGTGCCATCCTGTGCAGTTGAGTATGCTTTTGTACCAACAGTTTTAACGTTTGTAAGCACTTCTTTATGCGGATGGCCATAGCTGTTGCCCTCTTCATAACTTAAAATTACCGCTTTCGGATTTACCTTTTGTAAAAATCCAAGCGAACTACTTGTGCTTGAACCGTGATGACCCGCTTTTAAAATCGTTGCGGAAACATCATATTTCTTCGCAATTTGATCCTCGATTCCTGCATCCGCATCGCCCATCAATAAGAAAGAAATGTTTTGATAGGTCAGTTTTAATACGATCGAAGCATCATTCATATCACTTGCCTGCGCATTGACAGCTAAAACTTGAGTTTTCACATTTGAATCCAATGAAATCAAGTCGCCTACTTTCGGCTCTGTATACGGAATTTTTTTCTCGACTACCATCTTCAGTAAGTTTTCATACGTTGCTGTTGTATGGACTTTTCCGCTGTTAATAAATTCTCCAACCGTAAAGCTTTCCAGTACTGCTGCTAATCCACCGATATGATCGGCATCCGGATGTGTTGCTACTACATAATCAAGCTTCTTCACATTTTTAGATTTCAAATAAGCAACAACCGTGCTGCCGTATTCTTTCGTCCCTGCATCAATAAGCATTGTTTTGCCATTTGGTGCTTGAACAAAAATCGAGTCACCTTGTCCAACATCTAAAAAGTGGACGTTCAATTTAGAAGTTGTTGACCCTAAGCTTTCCTGATACTTCACCGCACGTGCTAAAAACGCAGAAATATGAGCACGTGTTAAATTATTCGCAGGCCTGAATGTACCGTCTTCATAACCAGTAGTAATTTTTGCGGCAGCTAGTTGGCTCACTGCTTCATATGCTGTATGCCCTTTTTTTACATCTTTAAATGTTTTCGTGCCAGCAGGTAAATCAAATGCGCGTGCAATAAATGCTGCCATATGACCACGCGTCACTTTTGACGTCGGCTTGAATGTGCCGTCCGTATAGCCGTTAATGATCCCGGCTTCTACAGCAGATTGAATATATCCACTGTTTTTATGTGACTTCGGAACATCTTTAAATTTTGTTACTCGCTGTGTCCCATCAAGACCGACAGCTTTTGCCACCATGACCGCTACTTCTTCACGCGTCACAATATCTTTCACACCGTACGTTTTTTTGTCGGCACTAATAATACCTTTATTCAATAAATAAGCTATATCCTGATAGTTACTATGTTTTGGCGGTACATCGGTAAACACCTGTTCCGCACTTGTTGGTGAAGCATATAACATCGTAGATACAGCCAGAAGAAACACTAATAATAGATTACATACTTTATTCATTTTCTAACCTCCCTTATTTATTATAGATTTTTTAATAAAGAAAGGAAGTTATTTTTGAATAGTATCTTATATATCTTTTTGGTAGTAATGGTTTGATCATCCTTTTCTAGATTAACCAAAATTAAAGAGTGGGATTTGTCCCTTTTTCGTTTTTTGAATGACATATAGTGCTTAAAGATGAAGGGAGCTTTTTGGATGAAACCACTTGTAAATGATGCACCGTTATTAATATATCCGCAATTAGCAATGGCTATCGGCCTTGAAGAAGCCGTATTGTTACAGCAATTGCATTTCAGATTACATCACCAAGGTGTGACACGAGACGGTGAAGTCTGGTATTGCCAGTCTTATGAACGCTGGCAGAAGCAATTTCCTTTTTGGGGCGTTCAAAAGATTAAAAAGAAATTTTTGCGCTTAGAGAAATTAGGTTTGGTCATTTCCAATAGTCGTTTTAATCGTTATTTAGGAGACCGTACTAAATGGTATCGCATCGATTATAAAATGGTGGATGCATATTTTTTTGCTCACAGTGGCCAAAACCATCCATCCAATGGTACGGCAGAAACGACGCCAGTGTTACAGGAGGAACCATCGCAACAGGTTCGTACGGAACGCTCTTATTTAAGAGAAGTTAAAGACATTCAAAAAAACATTACAAATAAAACAGATGCCATCTATATGGTCATTGATTACTTAAATGAAAAAGCATTAACGAACTTCAATAAAAAATTAAAAGCAAACCAGCGACATATCGCTTCACGCTTAAATGATGGCTTTACAATCGAAGACTGCTTTATGGTCATTGATGAACAAGTTAGAAGTTGGATGGATGATTTACTTATGCAAAAATATTTACGGCCATCGACATTGTTTAAAGAAGAAAACTTTGAATCCTACTATAACAATGCCATTGCACGTAAACGTTATGATATGCCATCTCCCCCATTTGAACTTGATTTTTCAGAAGGAGAAACCGGACCTAGCGAATGGGATTAAATGATATATTTTAAAAACTTTTAACTGAATGTCCCCTTTTTATGTATCAATCAGTTATATAAAATGTGAAATCAATTATTAGGAGGATGGAAAATGAGTATATTCTTAGTAGATGGGGAACAAATGAGTTTATCACAAGATTTAGCAACAGTAGTTGGTATAAACGGTGCATTATTACTTCAACAGCTTCATGAAAAACTTGAAGAGCAAGGGGTTTTAAGGAACGGAGAAATCTGGTATTGCCAGTCATATGAGGATTGGTCAAAGCAATTGCTTTTCTGGAATGTCCCTAAAATTATGCGGATCATTCAAAAGCTGGAAAAGTTAGGTGTGATCGTTTCAACAAATACACTTAATAAGTTTTGCACAGATCGAACGAAATGGTATCGGATTGATTATAAACGGGTGAAGCAATTGTTAGAGGAACAGTTTGAAGCAGTAGATATGAATCAGATATTTATCCCCCCGGTTGCTCCAAGTAGGTTAGGGTAATGCATAGCGTTGGCCTCCTTAGAAATGCTATCGCAACACTTTTAGACAACTTTTATAAGGACACTCTTAAAGAATAAGGGGCGTACAAGTTGGTAGACATGTAGCCTATGCATATTTCTACAAAGCTAGATCCAGCAATAGATTGAACATATTTTGGCGGTGGCTGTATTCATCACAATATTGCATAGAAACATGTATACTTATCGTGGATACTCCGCACTTTTCAAATATTACTCCTTTTAATCAGGTAACTCATCGCCCGAACAACTTTTATTTCATAAAAAAATCAGCCCCGATCAAATAATTTGATCAGGGCTGCCATATCTTTTCAGAATGGAACCCATTCTATAGTTTCACACGGTAGTCCGGATTGGATTGAATCCAGCCTTCATTTGTATTAATAGATGTATCACCATCACCATCCACCCAAATCTGCTCGCCACTCGGCAAGGTACGCCAATGCGGCTCGACATGATGGTTGTTCGGATTTTCCGCTAATGCCGTATCCGATGCCCCTTCCGCCAATGGCAAAGAAGCTGTCTGATTCGAAATAGGCGAAGCTTCTCCTTCAGATCCATCGACCAGATCAATGATACCGAATGACAAAGCCCCAACAGCACCGACTTTCACAAGCTCTTTGACGCCGCCCTGCAGCCGTTCTGTATCCCCTGCTGCCAGACTGTCCACTACTTCGACACCATTTTTAGCCACATGGACTACTGTATTTCCGATCGCCTTCAACGTATCGCCTGTAGCCTGTCCAAGATCGCTAAACCCTTCTTTCCGCTGATATTCGTCCTGCGTGATTATCCCTGCAGCCACATCCCACGTTCCGCTCGCCGCCTCACCTAATTTGTCCCCGGCAAAAGCAGAGGCTTTTTTAATTCCGTCCCCGACTTCCTCAATGAACTCGCTGCCTGTTACCTCGCCTATTAAGTTAACAGTACCGCCTACAATCTCTCCCGTTACTTCACCTATTAAAGATCCTAATCCTTTTAAAAAACTCATTCCATTACCCCTCCTAAAGTCTTGTGTAATTATACCCCCTTTTATATCGACCAACTTTTGGAAAATATTAATTCTGAATGTGTTTACGCCAAAAAACCTTTATTATTCTGGCGGTAATCTAAGAAAAACTCATAAGACCTGTTGAATATTATTTATAAGGAATAAGGAACAAAAGCAAAGAGAGATTAAAAGCATAAAAAAAGCATGTAGCCTCTGCTACATGCTTAAAAATGACCCGTACGGGATTCGAACCCGTATTACCGCCGTGAAAGGGCGGTGTCTTAACCACTTGACCAACGGGCCATGGCTCCGAAGGCAGGACTCGAACCTGCGACCTGCCGGTTAACAGCCGGATGCTCTACCAACTGAGCTACTTCGGAATAATTGTATATGGTGGGCCTAAATGGACTCGAACCATCGACCTCACGCTTATCAGGCGTGCGCTCTAACCAGCTGAGCTATAGGCCCTATTTAAAAACTGGAGCGGGTGATCGGAATCGAACCGACAACATCAGCTTGGAAGGCTGAGGTTTTACCACTAAACTACACCCGCATATGGTGGGTTTGGACGGAATCGAACCGCCGACACTTAGAGCTTCAATCTAATGCTCTACCAACTGAGCTACAAACCCACAAATGGCGGTCCCGACCGGGATCGAACCGGCGATCTCCTGCGTGACAGGCAGGCATGTTAACCGCTACACCACGGGACCATTTGGTTGCGGGGGCAGGACTTGAACCTGCGACCTTCGGGTTATGAGCCCGACGAGCTACCACTGCTCCACCCCGCGAAAATATTATGGTTGAATCTGTTTAAGTACCCAGTTTGTAAAAATGGAGGAGGTAGAGGGATTCGAACCCCCGCGCGGTGTTACCCGCCTGTCGGTTTTCAAGACCGATCCCTTCAGCCAGACTTGGGTATACCTCCAAAAGTATAAAATGGCTACCGAGGGAGTCGAACCCACGACCTTTCGGGTATGAACCGAATGCTCTAGCCAGCTGAGCTAGGTAGCCATGATAATAAGTTTATCTCTATTTGATAAGCATGTAAGCTTTATCCAGTTGAGTAATATGGCGCGCCCGGCAGGAGTCGAACCCACAACCTTCTGATCCGTAGTCAGACGCTCTATCCAATTGAGCTACGGGCGCATATTGTTTATTTAAAAGATGGTGCCGAGGGCCGGAATCGAACCGGCACGGTGATCACTCACCGCAGGATTTTAAGTCCTGTGCGTCTGCCAGTTCCGCCACCCCGGCATTTTTTTGGAGCGGAAGACGAGGTTCGAACTCGCGACCCCCACCTTGGCAAGGTGGTGTTCTACCACTGAACTACTTCCGCAAAATGCATTAGAGAATTTTTATTCTGACAGTATATATAATGATTATAAAACTGGTGAGCCATGAAGGACTCGAACCTTCGACCCTCTGATTAAAAGTCAGATGCTCTACCAACTGAGCTAATGGCTCTTGATTAAAATGGTGGAGGATGACGGGCTCGAACCGCCGACCCCCTGCTTGTAAGGCAGGTGCTCTCCCAGCTGAGCTAATCCTCCCAAAAAAAATAAGCGAAGCGACGTCCTACTCTCGCAGGGGGAAGCCCCCAACTACCATCGGCGCTAAAGAGCTTAACTTCCGTGTTCGGTATGGGAACGGGTGTGACCTCTTTGCCATCATCACTTCACTTAATTATTTAGTTAAAAGAATTTTCATTCTTTCAAAACTGGATAAACGTTTCATTGAATTTGTGCAATAAAATGTGGTTAAGTCCTCGACCGATTAGTATTCGTCAGCTGCATACGTCGCCGCACTTCCACCTCGAACCTATCTACCTGATCGTCTTTCAGGGGTCTTACTTACTTGCGTAATGGGAAATCTCATCTTGAGGGGGGCTTCATGCTTAGATGCTTTCAGCACTTATCCCGTCCATACATAGCTACCCAGCGATGCCTTTGGCAAGACAACTGGTACACCAGCGGTATGTCCATCCCGGTCCTCTCGTACTAAGGACAGCTCCTCTCAAATTTCCTACGCCCACGACGGATAGGGACCGAACTGTCTCACGACGTTCTGAACCCAGCTCGCGTACCGCTTTAATGGGCGAACAGCCCAACCCTTGGGACCGACTACAGCCCCAGGATGCGATGAGCCGACATCGAGGTGCCAAACCTCCCCGTCGATGTGGACTCTTGGGGGAGATAAGCCTGTTATCCCCGGGGTAGCTTTTATCCGTTGAGCGATGGCCCTTCCATGCGGAACCACCGGATCACTAAGCCCGTCTTTCGACCCTGCTCGACTTGTAGGTCTCGCAGTCAAGCTCCCTTATGCCTTTACACTCTACGAATGATTTCCAACCATTCTGAGGGAACCTTTGGGCGCCTCCGTTACTCTTTAGGAGGCGACCGCCCCAGTCAAACTGTCCGCCTGACACTGTCTCCTACCCCGCTAAGGGGCATGGGTTAGAAGTTCAATACAACCAGGGTAGTATCCCACCGACGCCTCCTTCGAAGCTGGCGCTCCGAGATCTCTGGCTCCTACCTATCCTGTACAAGTTGTACCAAAATTCAATATCAGGCTACAGTAAAGCTCCACGGGGTCTTTCCGTCCTGTCGCGGGTAACCTGCATCTTCACAGGTACTATAATTTCACCGAGTCTCTCGTTGAGACAGTGCCCAGATCGTTACGCCTTTCGTGCGGGTCGGAACTTACCCGACAAGGAATTTCGCTACCTTAGGACCGTTATAGTTACGGCCGCCGTTTACTGGGGCTTCAATTCACAGCTTCGCTTGCGCTAACCGCTCCTCTTAACCTTCCAGCACCGGGCAGGCGTCAGCCCCTATACGTCACCTTACGGTTTTGCAGAGACCTGTGTTTTTGCTAAACAGTCGCCTGGGCCTATTCACTGCGGCTTCTCTAGGCTATGCACCCAAAGAAGCACCCCTTCTCCCGAAGTTACGGGGTCATTTTGCCGAGTTCCTTAACGAGAGTTCTCTCGCACACCTTAGGATTCTCTCCTCGACTACCTGTGTCGGTTTGCGGTACGGGCACCTCTCACCTCGATAGAGGCTTTTCTTGGCAGTGTGAAATCAGGAACTTCGCTCATACGAGCTCGTCATCACAGCTCAACGTTAGAGTATGCGGATTTGCCTACATACACGCCTTACTGCTTGAACACGCGCAACCAACGGCGTGCTTACCCTATCCTACTGCGTCCCCCCATTTCTCAAACGGTGAGGAGGTGGTACAGGAATATCAACCTGTTGTCCATCGCCTACGCCTATCGGCCTCGGCTTAGGTCCCGACTAACCCTGAGCGGACGAGCCTTCCTCAGGAAACCTTAGTCATACGGTGCATGGGATTCTCACCCATGTTTCGCTACTCATACCGGCATTCTCACTTCTAACCGCTCCACCAGTCCTTCCGGTCTGACTTCAACGCTGTTAGAACGCTCTCCTACCACGCATACTCAAAGTATGCATCCACAGCTTCGGTGAATCGTTTAGCCCCGATACATTTTCGGCGCAGCGTCACTCGACCAGTGAGCTATTACGCACTCTTTAAATGATGGCTGCTTCTAAGCCAACATCCTGGTTGTCTAAGCAACGCCACATCCTTTTCCACTTAACGATTACTTGGGGACCTTAGCTGGTGGTCTGGGCTGTTTCCCTCTTGACTACGGATCTTATCACTCGCAGTCTGACTCCCGTGTATAAATATCCGGCATTCGGAGTTTGTCTGAATTCGGTAAAGCGAGATGCCCCCCTAGTCCAAACAGTGCTCTACCTCCGGTATTCTCAATCACGAGGCTAGCCCTAAAGCTATTTCGGAGAGAACCAGCTATCTCCAGGTTCGATTGGAATTTCTCCGCTACCCACACCTCATCCCCGCACTTTTCAACGTGCGTGGGTTCGGGCCTCCAGTGAGTGTTACCTCACCTTCACCCTGGACATGGGTAGATCACCTGGTTTCGGGTCTACGACCACGTACTAATTCGCCCTATTCAGACTCGCTTTCGCTGCGGCTCCGTCTTCTCAACTTAACCTCGCACGTAATCGTAACTCGCCGGTTCATTCTACAAAAGGCACGCTATCACCCATTAACGGGCTCTAACTACTTGTAGGCACACGGTTTCAGGATCTATTTCACTCCCCTTCCGGGGTGCTTTTCACCTTTCCCTCACGGTACTGGTTCACTATCGGTCACTAGGTAGTATTTAGCCTTGGGAGATGGTCCTCCCGGATTCCGACGGAATTTCACGTGTTCCGCCGTACTCAGGATCCACTCTGGAGGGAATGAACTTTTGACTACAGGGCTTTTACCTCGTTTCGCGGACCTTTCCAAGTCGCTTCGTCTAGTTCATTCTTTTGT